>JBJESR010000072.1:0-20460 GCA_051882895.1 Lentihominibacter sp. | reverse complement strand
TATATTGATTATGTATGTGGTTGTCAAGGAGTTTATCAGTTTATTTTTCAGTTTTTTGCAACCTGCAGTACATTATTGTTTATTGACTTTCGGTTTTTCACAGGTCATAATTCAGTTGAAGCTCGTGTTTTTCACGAAACAGACAATGAAAGGCTCAGAAAATATGAAACTCAATATATCTCCCGGAACCGTCTGCGTATATATTCTGCTGTGTGAAGACGGCTCCCTCTATACCGGCTGGACAAACGATTTCAATAAACGGTTCGCCGCCCACCAGAACGGCAGCGGCGCCAAATACACCCGAAGCCACAAGCCGGTGAAACCTGTCTATATCGAAATACTTCCTGATAAAATCGCTGCCACTCAGCGGGAGGCGGCGATAAAAAAGCTGCGCCCCCATCAGAAAAGGCAGCTTATCAGCTCAGCCCGAAACCAGATAGATTCCCTGATCTTCGCAGATGCTGAACTGCCGGCTTCTGAATGAGTGCAGTCCGAGCTGGTTCGCCGGCTTCTGAATGATTCGGATTCCGGATCCGAAACTCCCATCTGCTGATGATTGGTTTACAATAATTTACCGAGAATTTACGAAAACGGCGGTTCTGGAGTCGTATTTCGAAAGTTAAGTCAGAAGCAGGTTCGGCTGGCAGGAAAATAATTACAATTATACCCATGAATATCACGGTGGAGTTATGCAAAATGCTTTAGTGCTGCAAAAAAACAGCCAGCAGCACCGGAAAATCATTTATTAAACCAGTGCAAAGTTTTTCTGGTTTACATAATGCCGATATAGCTTTCGAAACAGGCCGTAAAAAAGCCGGTTTTCGTAAATTCTCAGTGAGCCTGCCGCATAAGTCCCTCAGCGATGTTCCCTGCAAAGCAAAATCCACTTCGCTGATCGAATCGGCTAAGTGGACTTTGCTGAAATTCCGGAAATATCGCACAGCGATATTTCCTACATTATAAAAAAGGGACTTGTCGCATCAGATTTTTTCACCTGATGCGACAGTCCCTTATCATCACCTTCACGTCTCTGCCTGTATCAGCAGAAGTCTGTGCAGCTGCGAAGCTGATGTGCCGAAGGAATTGATGTCCTCGCCTACCTCATCGGATGCCTCATCAGCAGTGAGGCTTCCGGTTGCAGATTCCTCCGGCGAGCCTGTCGAAGCCACCGGATAATTCCATTCCACTTTCTCAATACCCTCAATAAGCGCCATCAGCTGCTGAGCAAACAGCCCCATATTACGTTCAAAGGTTTTCTCATCTGCCTCCGCAACAGTATCCGACATTTCGAAGCTCATAACGTCTATTCCATCTCGCTCATATATCTTCACAGTATATTTACCTACAGCATTCTCAAAATTCATGGCATCCAGCAATCTGACAATCCCTGCAGTGTCATCGATATCACTGACCCGGTTTTCGTACAGCAGTGCGGAATTCTGCTCAGAGCTGTTCACAGCGAATTCCCCGGACGTTATACCTGTTCCTGAGGCTGAAGCTTCAGCATTCCTGTTTCCTGCAACATGGATAACTGCCAGACTGACACCTGCCAGCACAACTGCCGCCGCAAGGCTGAACACTACTGTTTTCAAACGTTTAACACTCTTTTTCCCTGCTTCTCTACCCATACCGTTCACCTTTCCTTTCTCAAATCATGCCTATTTTATAGCATTTTTTTATGATGAGAATGTGACAGCATCAAGAGAATACTGTAAAATATATATCTACTCCGCAAACTGGCTGTTGTACAGCTTACTGTAGAATCCGCCTTGTGCCAGCAGGCTTTCGTGAGTTCCCTGCTCGATAATATCTCCGTGATCTATTACCAGAATATGATCGGCATCCTTGATGGTGGACAGCCTGTGGGCGATTATAAAGCTTGTTCTGCCTTCCATGAGATTTGCCATAGCCTTCTGGATCAGAGCCTCCGTTCTGGTATCCACCGAGCTTGTCGCTTCATCCAGTATCAGTATCGGCGCATCGGCGAGGAAAGCACGGGCAATAGTAAGCAGCTGCTTCTGCCCCTGTGAAATATTGCTGGCCTCTTCGTTTATCTCCATATCATATCCCTTTGACTGGGTCTTGATAAAATGATCGATATGAGCCGCTTCTGCTGCCGCTTCGACCTCTTCATCAGAAGCCCCGGGACTTCCATATCTGATGTTCTCTCTTATTGTACCGCTGTTGAGCCATGTATCCTGAAGCACCATGCTGAACATTTCACGCAGATTGCTTCGGGAAAGCTCCGTAATATCATGGCCATCTATTCTGATATGTCCGCTTCCAAGTTCATAGAACCGCATAAGAAGCTTGACGATGGTTGTCTTTCCTGCCCCTGTCGGTCCCACTATGGCCACACGCTGACCTGGCTGTGCGGTAAAGGAGAAATCTCTGATAACAGGTTCATTCTCATTATATCCGAAGCTTACATGGTCAAAAGAAACGCAGCCTTTCACACCATCGACGTTTATAACTGTTTCCGGCTCTTTATCGATATCCACTTCTTCTGGTTCATCGATAAGCTCGAAGATACGCTCTGCCGCTGCTGCTGTGGACTGCAGCTGGTTAGCCACATTCGCCACCTGTGAGATGGGCTGATTAAAGCTTCTCACATACTGGATGAATGCCTGAATATCTCCTATAGATACCTTGCCGTTTATCGCCAGATATCCGCCCAGCAGACAGACTGCCACATACGCCATATTGCCGATCAGCGCCGTAACCGGCATCATCATGCCGGACAGGAACTGGGATTTCCATGCCGATTCATACAGCTTGTCATTGTATTCTCTGAACTGAGCCTCCGACGACTCTTCCCTGTTGTAAGCCTTGATTATATCATGGCCGGTGTACATTTCCTCCACATGACCGTTGACAAGTCCGAGATATTTCTGCTGGTTCCTGAAATGCCCCTGGGATTTTGACACCACCAGCTTTATCACGATCATCGATACCGGCAGAACTACAAGTGCCAGCAGCGTCATCAGCAGGTTTATCCTGATCATCATGACCAGAATACCTATTATCGTTGTAAAGCTGGTGATCATCTGCGTCAGGCTGACCGAAAGAGTCTGATTCACCGTTTCTATATCATTTATCATCCTGCTCTGTATCTCACCGTGGGTTCTGCTGTCAAAAAACTTAAGGGGAAGTCTGTCCAGCTTATCCGACATCCTGTCACGCAGTGTGTAGATCACCTTCTGTGACACGTCTGACATTATCCACCCTTGAGCAACTCCGAACAGCAGGCTCATGCCGTACATGATGAGAAGCATTATCAGTATGAAAAGCAGCCCTTCAAAATCAATTCCGCTGCCGCCCATAAGACCTTCGACAACTTTATCCGTCGCTTTGCCCAGAACCGTAGGGGATATAATGTTGAATACAGTGCTGGCGACAGCAAACAGGAATACTATAAACAGCCTGAATCTGTAAGGTTTCAGGTAGCCTGCGAATTTTCTGAGAGTACCTTTGAAGTCCCGCGCCTTCTCACCGGGCATCATCTTGCCTCCCGGACCTCCCGGGCCGTGTCCTCTTTTTCTTGCTGCCATTATTCACGCCCCCTTTCCAGTTCTTCTTCACTGAGCTGTGACAGAGCAATCTCTCTGTAAATATCACAGCTCCTCATAAGCTCGTCGTGGGTTCCTTTGCCGGCGATTCTGCCTTCGTCCAGCACAATTATCTGGTCAGCTTCCAGAATAGTATTGATTCTCTGAGCCACGATAATAATGGTACTGCTTCCCACCTTCTCAGCGAGGGCACTGCGCAGTGCTTTGTCGGTGCTGAAGTCAAGTGCGGAGAAGCTGTCGTCAAAAATGAACACTTCCGGTTTCCTGATGAGGGCTCTGGCTATTGAGAGTCTCTGCTTCTGTCCGCCCGAAACATTGGTTCCTCCCTGAGCCACCTCTTCTTCGAAGCGATTTTCTTTCTCACTGATAAACCCGATAGCCTGAGCAGTTTCTGCGGCTTCCAGCATATCCGCTTCATCAGCATCCTCTCTGCCGTAACGCAGATTGCTGGCTATCGTTCCCGAAAACAGCATGCCCTTCTGAGGAACGTAACCGATATGCTCACGAAGCTCATGCTGGGCAATCTCCCTGATATCTGTCCCATCCATCATGATCTGCCCCTCCGTGACATCATAGAATCTCGGAATCAGGCTGACAAGAGTGGATTTACCGCTGCCTGTGCCGCCGATAACAGCGGTGGTTCTGCCCGGCTCAGCGGTAAAGCTGATGTTTTCCAGTGTCTTCTCCTCAGCGTCAGGATACGCGAAGGATACATTCCTGAATTCCACACGCCCTGCCGGCTCCATCAGCTGCTCCGGCTGTGCAGGGTCCTCGATGCTTGCCTTCTCATCCAGCACTTCTCCGATTCTCTGTCCTGATACGAAAGCTCTCGGTATCATTATGAACATCATGGTTATATAAAGGAAGGACATGATGACATGCATCGCGTACTGCAGGTATGCCAGCATATCTCCTATCATCAGATTCTGAGCTTCAATGAGATGAGCTCCTGCCCAGATAATGAGCACACTGACTGCATTCATCACGAACATCAGGGCCGGCATCATAAATGACATTGCCCTGTTTACGAACATATTGATGCGGGTAAGTTCTTTATTGGCTGAATCGAACCTTTCTTCCTCTGAGGCTTCTGTATTGAAGGCTCTGATAACAAGGATACCGGTCAGTCTCTCTTTCATGATCAGATTGAGCCTGTCCAGCTTTTTCTGCAGAACCTTGAACCTCGGAAGAATAAGATAAAAAGCCATAAGCATTATGCAGAGTATCACAGCAAGGGCGACACCTACCGTCCATGACAGCGATACACTCGTCTGAAGTGCTCTGATTACAGCTCCTATCCCCATCATCGGGGCGAAGCATGCAAGCCTCAGTATCATAACCGTCGCCTGCTGAACCATCTGAACATCGTTGGTGGATCTCGTTATCAGAGATGCTGTCGAGAAATCGTCCAGCTCAGCCGCCGAGAAATTTATCACCTTGCTGAACAGATCACTTCTTATTCTTCTTGACGATCCCGCTGCAGCTCTGGCCGCCGTGAAGCTTCCCGCCACTGCGAACAGTGCAGACCCTGCGGCAACAGCAATCATTATCAGTCCCGTATGTTTTATGAATCCCATATCCCCCTTGACAATGCCCTCGTTGATTATATCGGACATGTACCCCGGCAGAGCCAGCTCGCACATAGCCTGTCCGAACAGCAGCACCAGATTCAGGATTATCAGAAATATATACGGTTTATAGTATCTCATCAATGTCTTCATTTCTCTCCTCCTGCTATTACTTTCTCCATATTTGTGATTATCTTTTCAAGCAGTATGCCGAAAAGCTCTGTTTCTTCTTCACTAAGTCCCTCCGTAAGTATTTTCTCAAACTCCCGGCAGTTCTTATCCCCCTCTATGCAGATCACCTCAGCTTTGTCTGTCAGAGAAAGGCAGTACGCCCGTTTGTCCTCCGGATTCTGGTCCCGGATCACATATCCCTTGTCGACCATGTCTCTGATGGATTTGGCGACTGCCCCTTTATCTATCCTGGCTGACCTGACAATCTCCTCCTGGGAGATTCCAGGATTATCATGGATCATCTTCATGTATCCCATCTGCTGACCTGTCAGCCCGAACTGGCTGACGGCTCTGTCATGCATCATTTTCCCGTGTCTGTATATTATGGAAAACTGATTGTGTATCGTTATGAATGTATCCTTTGACATTTTTAACTTCCTTCTGAAGATGCATCTCCGCGGCTGATGCATTTCCCTTAATAGTTGTCAGTGCAACTATTTTATATCCGTCGTTTTTAACTGTCAAGGCAACGATTTATTATTCATCAAAACTTCACACTACCCGCTTACCTGAGGCCGTACTCATCCATCAGACTGGCAAGCACACGTCGGTTGGCGCTGCTTATCCTGCCCAGGGGCAGCCTGCATCCTCCGACATCCATCCCCGCCATATTCATCATTTCCTTCACAGGAACAGGATTGGTCTCACAGAACATGGCATTTACCAGCTTCAGATAACTGAGCTGCAGCTTTCTGGCATCGTCCTGCCTGCCTTCAAGATATGCACGGGTCATTTCGTGTACTTTTTCCGGCATCAGGTTCGCCCATACAGATACAGCTCCCGCACCACCCATAGACATTATGGCTATGGTGATATCATCATTTCCCGAATAAATACTGAAATCATCACTTATGAATTCCGAAAGCTTCGCCACATACGACATGTCTCCGCTGGCTTCCTTGATTCCCGCTATATTCGAATGCTTCGAAAGCTCCCCGACTATGTCGGCGCTGATGCATATGCCTGTTCTGGACGGAACATTATAGATGTATACCGGAATATTCACATTATCCGCAATTCTGTAAAAGTGCTCTATCATGCCGGCTCTGTTGGGTTTATTGTAATACGGGGTGATGACAAGCAGCCCGTCAGCTCCCAGCTTCTCGAACCTGATACTTCTGTCCAGGGACTTTTCGGTATTGTTTGTACCACTGTTGGCAATTATGGGAACTCTGCCGGAGCTCTGCTCTATGGACACTCTGACGATTTCCTCCTGCTCTTCTTCTGTCAGGGCAGGCGTCTCACCCGTCGTTCCCAGCACCAGAATCCCGTCCGTGCCTTTTTCTATGTGAAAATCTATCAGTTCTCTCAGCCTGCTGTAATTCACTCTGCCGTCCTCATCAAAAGGAGTGATAAGAGCAACAATCGATCCTTTAATCATATTGACCTTCCTTTCTGTTTTAATCTATAATAATTATGACTTTAAATGCATAATATTCCTGAAGAGATGCTTTTGTGCATGTACGCCGGACGATTGCGGCGGCATATGATCATATCCATTGTTCGATAAGGAGGACTCCATGACCGTCAAAGACTCAGTATTAAAAGCGCTTACCGATAATAAAGGCTCCTATGTGTCAGGTGAAGAGCTGTCAAAGGGCCTGAAGGTTTCCAGAACTACAGTATGGAACGCCATAAAAGCCCTGCGTGAAGCAGGCTATCCTATAGAATCATCCACAAACAAAGGATACATGATGCCTCCGGACAGGTGGGAGATCACCGAGGAGAGTCTGCGGCTTTCTCTCCCGCCGAAATACAGAAACAATCAGATTCATATTTATGATACCCTCGACTCCACAAATATCCGCGCCAAGCAGCTGGCTCTGGAAAATGCACCTCACGGCACCATAGTCATGGCAAAACAGCAGACAGCCGGGCGGGGCAGACTGGGAAGAAGCTTCTTCTCCCCGCGGGAGGGAATTTATATCAGTATAATAATAAGACCTGATTTTGATCTTACTAAATCAGTGCTGGTAACTTCAGCAGCAGCTGTGGCTGTCGCCGAAAGTATAGAATCTGTCTGCGGCATTGATGCCGGGATAAAATGGGTCAATGATGTATATGCCGACGGGAAAAAAGTATGCGGGATACTGACAGAAGGCATAACGGATTTTGAAACGGGCCAGATAGAGAGTCTGGTTATCGGCATCGGTGTCAATACTACTGTAAAGGACTTCCCGGAGGAGCTTCTGGATACTGTAGGCGCTGTCGAAGGCAGCTATCCGAAGCCTCTGCTGGCAGCTTCCATAATAGCGGGAACGCTGGAACTCATGGAATCCATCGAAAACAGAAGCTTTATCACTTCATACAGAGAAAAAAGCCTTGTGATCGGCAAAACCGTCAAGGTTTTCAAAGGGGTCTACAAAAGCCAGCCGGAAGAGGAGCTTGAGTCACGTCCTGCCAAGGTGCTTGACATTGACGACAACGGCTGTCTGGTGGTTTTATATACAGACGGCACCCGCGAGGTTCTGTCCTCAGGGGAGATTTCTGTGAGGCTTTAGCTCACCGGGACCGGGATTACAGAGATAAATGGAGATATCATGAAAAAGAAAAGATACATTATTATCGCACTCATTCTGTCAGCGGCAGCCATCATTTACTCTGCCGCTGCTTTCACAGCACCCTATAATGGGCCGACGCTGGATGAATTCTTCGGATCTGAGAAAGATCCGGCCGTGGAAAGCATTCTTGACGGCATGACCCTGGAAGAAAAAACGGGCCAGCTGTTTATGGGATGCTTCTATAACGGCACTCCTTCGGCAGGAACTGTAAAAGAATATCATCTGGGCGGCGTTCTGCTGTTTGGTGCAAGCTTCGAGAAAACAGACAGACGGGAACTGTCCGCCAGACTTGATACTCTGGCCGACACAGACTGCCCGCCTGTAATAGCTGTTGACGAAGAAGGCGGCACAGTAACGCGGGTAAGCGGAAACCCGGGGTTCAGAAAAAAAGCCTTCAGATCACCGCGTGCCCTTTACAAAAAAGGAGGCATTGATGCCATAGTTGCTGAGACCCATGAAAAAAACGCTCTGCTTTCGTCCATAGGAATCCAGCTTAACCTGGCACCGGTATGCGATATCACCAGCAATTCTGATGATTTCATGTACAGCCGCAGTCTGGGGCAGAATGCGCAGATCACCTCAGAATTCGCAGCCCGGGTAACGGAGGCCTGCATCTCAGACGGAATCGCATGCGCTCTAAAGCATTTTCCCGGGTACGGGAATTCCTCGGATACTCACAAAGGGCTGGCAGTAGACAACCGATCTTCTGAAACCATTATCAATAACGATCTCAAGCCCTTTGAGGCCGGAATTCAGGCAGGGGCGCCCATGGTACTGGTTTCACACAATATTGTGACATCAATCGACAAAAATCTCCCTTCATCCCTGTCACCAGCATGCCATAAGCTGCTTATTCAGGACCTGAATTTTGACGGAATCATCATCACCGATGATCTGTCCATGGGAGCTGTCTCCAACTACATGTCCCCGGAGAAAAGCGCTCTGGCGGCAGTTATGGCCGGCAACGACATGCTGTGTACAGGCAATTACAAAAAACAGTATGAGGCTGTTCTCAAAGCTGTAAATGATGGTATAATATCAGAGGACCGCATAGACAGGTCCGTCAGAAAAATTCTGAAGCTCAAAATCGAACTTGGACTTATTGATACGGGAGCAGGCAGCATCGCTGCTGATATTCCGGCAGATACGGAGGAGATGAATCATAATGAACAGCAATAATGAAAATGAACGCAGAATGTACTGTCCGGCATGTTATGAGGATTTCATAACATCAGACAATGTATGTCCTCTATGCGGACAGCCCCTCGAAGAAGCTCTGAAGGAGGATGAGGAGGATGAATATATCGAAATGCTGATGGGAACCCGTGCATGATTATGCTTGTGAAACCAGTTTCATGAATACCAGCGAAACTTTCAAAAATTTCAGCTAATCTTCACAAAATTCTACTTGAAAGATTGTCCATATTCTGATACTATGTAAGCGTAGTAAATGTGTATACTTTACTACACTGTGGATATCGGGGCTGCTTAAAACACTTCTTCTTCTCAATCCCCAACAAGCAGCCCTTCCTCAACATTTTATATAAGAAATTTTTTCAGGAAGTACATATTGTACTTCTTTTTTTAAAGGAACATTTCAGGGTCTGTCGAATCAGTTGAATTCTGATGCGACAGGCTCTTTTTTCGTCAGGGCGATGCCTATTCATCATAACGAAAAACGGCCGCATCAGCGTGTTGTGTATTGTCCCCGCTGTCACGGCCGTTTTTCATTATGAGGTTTTCTTATTGTCTTTTATACAGCTGCTGCATTATCTGAACAGGTCCAGCAGCTTCTGCAGTATATTTCTGTCATCTGCAGTCTCCTGAGGTTGTTCCTCTGTTTCCGCTTCTCTGATGGCTTCTGTCCTGAGAGCGAACTGGACAGATTCAATATTGGTGTTTTTATCCGAAACAAAAGATTTAACCTTGCTGCTGTCTCCCGAAATTTCTGATTTTATATCATCTATCTTTTCTGAAATTCTCGTATCTATATCAGATGTCTCGTCTCTGAACTCCGATGTTCCATCCTTAAGCTCCCCTGCACCGGCATCAAGGTCTTCTGCGCCTTCAGCCAGAGCAGAGCTCCCTTCGGACAGCTCGGATGCACCCGCCGCCAGCGATGATGACCCCTGTGAAATCCCTGCAGCACCTTCGGCAAGACCCTCTGTGCCCTCCGTCAGAGCCTGAGCACCTTCACACAGATTTTCTGTACCTTTTTCAAGCTGAGCGATGCTGTCATTTATACTGCTGAGATACGCTTCTATCCCTGCGATATTGGCATTGCTTCCCTGCAGAAGCGAACCGATCTGCTTAAGGGATTGAATCTGCTCCTGAGGCAGCTGTCCCTCCATCTGGCTTATCATCACCTCAAGCTGCTGTATCGCCTGATCATTACCTGCTTTCAGGCCATCTATATCCAGGCCCTGCGACTTCATTATATCCTTATATGCCGACGAGCTTACATTCCCCAGAAGTTTCTGTACAGCTGCAAGCAGTTCTCTGCTTCCGCTGCTTACCGATGCAGCTCCTCTGCTGAGTTCATCAGCGCCGCTGCTGAGCTGTTCCGCACCACTGCTTAAGGACGCTGCGCCTTTATCAACATCGGCTGCACCTTCACTGACATCGGATGCGCCGCTGCTGAGATCTGCAGTTCCTTCCTTGATTTCTCCGGCACCGTCATCCAGTTCCTCAACACCGTTTATTAGCCTGTCGGCCTCCTCCATAAGCTCCGAATCATCAACGTCCACGTCCATATTAAGCATAACGCCGTTGAGAGTTATCTCATCCATCTCGAAATCCGTGACATCGGCAGTTACCTTCAGGTCAGCTCCTTTACCTGGTAATATCGTAAAAGTGATCTGCCTGTCACTGCCCGCATTTGCTGTAGTGGCATTCTCAGCCCTGATATTTCTGCAGAAATTGCCGTCGAGGGTCAGCGATATCTGCAGAGCGTAGTTTTCATAAAATACACTGTCACATGATCTGTTCTGAATGATTTTAATACTGATTTCGAGAGCCCCGCTTTTACCTGCCAGCTTCTCAGGCTCACATCTGGCTCCGTCAAGCCTGTAGCCTATGTTCACTTTCCACGGCAGCTGCGGGTCGTCCATCACACCTTCATAATAAAAAGGCGCTTCATCTGTATCTACATATATTTTATCCCCTTCTGTTTTAATCTCATCTGTTGACGACATGTTGAGCAGCTCTGTGTAATCACCGTAATCACTCAGCCTGCCTGATCTGTTTTCGTCAAAAATATTGACCACATACACCTTCTGCGGTGTCCCGTCACAGGACAGATTGCCATATACGACTTCTTCCTTCTGCTCTGTGCTGTCAGCCCAGCTGACTGCCGGTACAAACACTGAACAGAGCAGGAGCGCAGCCACAGCCAGTGCCGTTATTTTCTTCAGTTTATTTTTATGAATCATTTTCTTTATTCCTCCTTAGCACCCTTTTTCCCCGGAAAGCTGACGGGTCTTTTTATCCGGCTTTTTTATGTACAATCTGTCAAATATATAAAGCATCCCCGGCAGTACCAGAAATACTATGAAAAGAGAACATAATGCTCCTCTGCCCACGAATATTCCCAGCTGTGCCAGCAAACCATGTGTCGATATGAAGCCGAGAAGGAATCCCACTATCGTCAGGGCACTTCCCGAAACCAGAATCGAGCCTGTAACCGATGATATGGTGCTGACCACTGCTTCCTTCTTATCCATTGTCTGCCTGAATTCTCTGTATCTGTCCGTCATGAGTATGGCATAGTCTACAGTTGCACCCAGCTGCACAGAGCTTATTATCAGATATGCGATGTAGAACACCGGTGTTCCCAGCAGGTACGGGCATGATACATTCACCCATATTGCCGTCTCGATACTTGCCACAAGTATCAGAGGCAGGAACAGGGATTTCATCATCAGCACCAGCACCAGATACACTGCAATGATGGCCACAAGGTTGACCTTGACCATGTCTGCCGTTATGGTATCCATCAGATCATAATTGCTGACGCCGCTGCCGGCCAGCAGATATTCTCCGGGATAATATTCCTGTGCAGTATCACGAATCTTTTCGACCAGGGCGAAGGTTTCTTCACCTTCCTCCTCCACATCCACAGATATGATCATACGTGTGTATTCATCCGAATCAAGCTGCTTCAGTGTATCAGCATCAACGTATTCCTTAGGTACTTCAGCTCCCGCCGCATCCACATAGGATATTATACCGCTGACCTGCTGTATCTCCTGAAGGTCTTCGGAAAGTTCCTTTTCCACCGATGGGCTGCCCTTAGGCACCATCAGTGCGTATGTATCGTTTTTGCCGAATTTCTCTTTTATTTCCTCTGTATCTCTTCCCAGTTTTGTGTCTGTTCCGAAAATATGTGCCGAACCGTAGTAATATGAATTGGAATTTGAGGCTTTGTATGCCGGTACAATTATCAGCATGAAAACACATACCATAGGAATCATTATCCTGAGTACGAATCTGCCGAAACCGCTGAAGTCCGGGAGAAAGCTTCTGTGATGAGTCTTTTCCATAAATCTGTGGCACAGTACTACGAGAGCAGGTGTAAAAGTGAACACTGTGATCAGGCCTATCAGTATGCCTTTTGCCAGAGCTATGCCAAGATCCGGCCCGATACCGAACTGCATCAGTATGAGAGCCAGAAATCCTATTACCGTCGTGGTTCCGCTGGAAAGTATTGAACTTGTGGATCTGGACAGTGCTTCAACCATTGCCGACTTATGATCCGGACAGGTTCTGCGGCATTCCTCGTACCTGTGAATCAGGAATACGGAATAGTCCAGTGATACCGCCAGCTGGAGTATGCTTCCGGCCGCATTGGTTATGAAGGATATTTCTCCGAAAATCAGGTGTGTTCCTGCGTTGATTCCTATTGATACCCCCAGACCGGCCAGTATTATCAGCGGCTCTATCCAGGATCTGGTCGTCACTACAAGTATCAGCAATACGAAAATCACTGCTATGATACTGATTTTCTTTATCTCTTTCACTGTACTGAGGGTCGCCACCGCAGTGGAAACCGCATCTCCCGATGCAGCTATATCTGCACCCTCCAGTGTCTCAATACTGTGAACTGCTGATATTCTTTTCTCTTTTTCTACTGTCACCTGATAAAGCGCGTTACCGTCCTTGTAAAAGTTCTCTGCCAGTTCCTTGTCGATCATGTCAAGAGGCACTTCTGTGTTCACCGAGTCATCCAGCCATGTTACCGAGCTGACACCATCTATATCCAGGAGTTTCTGTTTGTATTCCTTCGCTTCAGGAACAGATACGTCCTTTATCATTACCCGGACATTGGGAGTCCCTTCTTCATACTCCTCATCCATCACTTTAAGAGCTCTGGTTGACGGGCTGTCCTCCGGAAGATAATCTTTCATATCATAATTGACGGCCACAAGCCCCTTCATCGCAGCGCATATCAGAAGTGCCGCCGTAAACACTGTAACAATCAGCTTAGGATGATTCACGATCCATGTGTATGCTTTTCTCAGAATTCCGTCCATGTCTTCTCCTTGTTTCATCTGCTCCGCAGTATGCTGATAAACGTACGGGGCAGTTCGATGCTTACTGGAAATTATATGTGTTTTCTGCCGGAAATTAAACGGACAATATGCCGAATTTGTGTATCAAATTATTTTTTGCTTTTGAAATCAACCTATTAAGTGTATAATGTTTATATGAAACATGAAATCAGATCATTAAACACAAAAAAGGCTCTTGTCTCTGCCCTTAAGGACAGCATGAGAAGCAAACCCCTTTCCAGGGTCACTGTAAGTGAGATAATAACTGCCTGCAATGTGAACCGCAAAACTTTTTATTATCATTTCAAAGATATCTATGACCTGTTCCAGTGGATGCTGGAGGATGAAGCCGTCGAGGTGGTCAAGCAGTTCGACCTGATGACCGATTACGAGGAGGCTCTTCAGTTCACCATGCAGTATGTTGAGAAAAATGCACATATTCTCAGAGGTGCCTATGACTCTCTGGGGCGTGACGGGCTTAAACAATTTTTTTATTCGGATTTTACCGGCATCATACACACCATCGTGTGCGGTGTCGAGAAAGAAACCGGATGCATTCTTGATGACGGATTCAGAGAGTTTATCTGCACTTTCTACACGGAGGCCACTGCCGGCATGCTGTGTGATCTCATAAAAGATGAAACTGATGACAGAAAGGATAACGTCATCGAATATCTTACATTCCTTTTTCGTGAAGCTCTGCCTGATATGGTAAAGAAACGAGGTGTATGCAAATCATGATGGTATCAACAAAAGGGCGATATGCTCTGAGAGTTATGATCGAGCTGGCGAAGCACGATCCCGACAAATATATTCCACTGAAGGATATCGCTGAAACCCAGAACATTTCCGGTAAATATCTGGAATCAATAATCAAGCTGCTGGTAAAAGGCAACATGGTGATAGGCCTGCGCGGCAAGGGCGGCGGCTACAAGCTTGCCAGAGATCCGGAATCCTACACGGTTCTTAGTATTCTGGAGCTCACCGAAGGTTCGCTGGCTCCTGTCTCCTGCCTTTCAACACCAAACATGGAATGCAGCCGGGCTGAATCCTGTCCGACTCTTCCTATGTGGAACAGACTCAACACTATAATCACCGAATATCTCGAAAGCGTTTCTCTCAAGGATCTGGTCAACCAGTCCAATGAGGCTTTCTGCGGAGATTATGTCATCTGATGATGAACATTCTCAACCGGCAGCCCTGTATCAGCTGCCCGCTGCAAACCATATTTCGTAATTAAACATTCGGCGTCCCTGGTCAGGATTCTCCTGATTCAGGGAGTTTTTTTATGTCTCGGAACCGGCTCAGGAGCCGGTACAGAAGAATATTCCGGGCATTTTAAAAAAACTTCAAAAAAAATTAAAAAACCTATTGACACGGCGGGTATATAGCATTATAATCCCTATAAACCCACAAACTTAATAGGTTTAATGATCAGATCATGAATACAAAATCACTTCACTTATATTATTAACAGGAGGTACTAACAATGGCAAATTACAAATTCGAAACTTTACAGCTGCATGCAGGACAGGAATCACCTGATCCGGTTACAGATGCCAGAGCTGTTCCTATTTATCAGACATCATCCTACGTTTTCAGAAACTGTGACCACGCAGCTGCACGTTTCGGACTGGCTGATCCGGGAAACATCTACGGCAGACTTACCAATCCGACTCAGGATGTGTTCGAACAGAGAGTTGCTGCTCTCGAAGGCGGCGTTGCAGCACTGGCAGTAGCTTCAGGTGCAGCTGCCATCTCATACACTATCCAGAACCTGGCTCAGAACGGTGACCACATCGTATCAGCCAAGAACATCTACGGCGGTACATACAACCTGCTGGCACACACTCTCCCTCAGTACGGAATCGAAACCACTTTTGTAGATGTCCTCAAGCATGATGAAATAGAAGCTGCTATCAGAGAAAACACAAAGGCAGTATTCATCGAGACTCTGGGAAATCCTAATTCAGATGTTGTAGATATCGAAGCCATAGCAAAGATTGCTCACGCTCACAAGATTCCGCTGGTAATCGACAATACATTCGCTACACCTTATCTGGTAAGACCTATCGAATACGGTGCAGACATCGTTGTTCACTCCGCTACAAAGTTTATCGGCGGACATGGAACAAGCATCGGCGGAATCATCGTTGACAGCGGCAAGTTTGACTGGGAAGCATCCGGCAAGTTCGCTTCACTCACAGATCCGAACCCAAGCTACCATGGAGTAAGCTTCACCAAGGCAGTCGGCCCTGCAGCATTCGTTACCAAAATCCGTGCAATACTGCTGAGAGATACAGGTGCCACACTTTCACCGGTGCACGCGTTCATTTTCCTCCAGGGTCTTGAAACTCTGTCACTGAGAGTAGAACGTCATGTAGAAAACGCACTCAAGGTCGTAGAATATCTCAGCAATCATCCGCAGGTTAAGGCTGTAAACCATCCTGCCGTAACTGAAGATGAAAGCCAGAAGGCACTTTATGCCAAGTACTTCCCTAATGGCGGCGGTTCAATCTTCACATTTGAAATCGACGGCGATGAGCAGAAGACAAAGGACTTCATCGATAATCTGAAGCTGTTCTCACTGCTTGCAAACGTTGCAGACGTTAAATCACTTGTTATCCACCCTACAACTACTACACACAGCCAGTGCACTGAGGAAGAACTGCTCGACCAGGGTATCAGACCGAATACAGTAAGACTTTCAATAGGTACTGAACACATCGACGATATCATCGGCGATCTTGAGAACGCTTTCGCAGCAATAAAATAGAAAAGGAGATAAAAAATGAGTATTTATAAATCAGCAGCAGAACTTATCGGAAACACACCGATCTTAGAGCTTACACATATCGAAGATAAAGAAAACCTCAAAGCAACTTTGCTTGCAAAGCTGGAGTACTTCAATCCTGCCGGAAGCGTTAAAGACAGAATCGCTCTGGCTATGATCGAAGATGCTGAGAAAAAGGGTCTTCTGAAGAAAGGTTCCGTTATCATCGAGCCTACCAGCGGCAACACCGGTATAGGTCTTGCTTCAGTTGCAGCAGCCAAAGGCTATCGTATCATCATCACAATGCCTGAAACAATGTCAGTTGAAAGAAGAAATCTCATGAAGGCTTATGGAGCCGAACTGGTTCTCACAGATGGTACAAAGGGTATGAAGGGCGCTATCGCAAAGGCAGAAGAGCTGGCAGCAGAAACTCCTGACTCATTCATTCCTCAGCAGTTCGCAAATCAGGCAAACCCTGCCTCCCACTATGCAACTACAGGTCCTGAAATCTGGAAGGATACTGAAGGCAAGGTAGACATCTTTGTTGCCGGCGTAGGTACAGGCGGAACTGTAACAGGTACAGGCAAATACCTCAAGGAGCAGAATCCTGATGTCAAGGTTGTTGCTGTAGAACCTGCTTCATCACCTGTTCTTTCAAAGGGTACTCCGGGACCTCATAAGATTCAGGGTATCGGTGCAGGATTCGTTCCTGATGTTCTCGATACAGGCGTTTATGATGAGATCATCACTGTTTCAGATGACGATGCATTTGAAGCCGGACGTCTTATTGCCAAGAGCGAAGGCGTTCTGGTCGGTATCTCATCAGGTGCTGCACTGCATGCAGCTCTACAGCTGGCAAAGAGACCTGAAAACGAGGGCAAGAACATCGTGGTTCTCCTCCCTGATACAGGCGACAGATATCTGTCAACAGCACTGTTCGCATAACTATACTTGGGTTCTGCACTATGCCACAAGTGCAGCACTTTAAGTCATATGATATGATTACAGCACACACAGAGCACCCCGGTTCGCATATAAGCGAACCGGGGTGCTCTGCTGTTCTGTTTCTATATAAATACTTTTACGCTTCCCGGTTTCTGTTAGGACATGAGGTCCTGGAACAGTATCGGCAGTTGTGGTCACAGGTATCCACATTTTTCATGGTCAGCTTCGTCGGGTCGACTCTGTCTGCACCTTCCGGAATCGGAAGTCCCAGATCTTCCCTGTAGGCTGTCATATCGTATCCCTGTGCCTCGCATTCTTCGATGTGCTTTATCAGTTCTTCCCTTCTGGCGTCCTTTTCTGCAAGCTCCGCTGCTATGCCCTGAAGGGCTGCCGGGATTTCTGCCGCCTGTCGGTCTCCAGCCTCACCGGCTCCATCCGCCATGCCCATTGCGGCACTGAGACCTGCTATACGTTCCTTTTTCTCAGGGAATTTAAAGTTCAGGCTCTTTTCGAGAAGCTTGATGGCACCTTCCCTGTGCTTCTTTGACAGTACACCCAGGGATGCCATGATATAATCATTGTCAACGAGGATTTCCGCATGGGAGGTAGGGAAAAGGCGCATGCCTGTCTCGTCGTACTCGGCTATACGTTTCATGATATCAACTCTGTGAGGGAGTCTCGTGAGAGCTCCGCCTGTGCCGACGATGTATTTTACCTGAGTCAGATCCTTACCCTCAGCCAGCGTGCTTCTGCCGGACGGTCCATAAACGTACCTTATCTGGCCTGCGTGCCTTTCCACGGCCTTCATCACTGCTTCCTCCGTGAGCATCTCTACCAGCCTGATTTCATCATCATTCTTAGGGATGGCAACATAGCTTTCGAGAGTCTTCTCCAGGTCGATACCGGCTTTCTCACACATTTTCTGCATTTTCTCATCGCCGATGGATTCGATGACCTTCATTCTGTTCACATATACGCCCAGATCGCCTTCTACGGTTCTCTTGGCTTTAGGTTCCGGCGCGATCATTATTCTCGCCACCTGATCCGACTCGGTTGCCACTGAATGCAGGTCTGTCGTTGCTCCTCCTACATCGAGAACTATCAGATCACCTATGCAGTCGTAGAGCAGCTTGGTGCATTCCATTACTGCTCCCGGCGTCGGGATTATCGGTCCGCTTACCATGTCACGAACATGCTCCATTCCCGGTGCGTGGATGATATGATCCTCAAAAGCGTCCTGAATGACCTTCCTGCAGGGTTCCACATTAAGGTCGTCTATCTTGGGGTATACGTTGTCTACATTGTACAGCTGCTGTCCGCTTTCCTCATCGAAGATCAGCTTCATTTCTTCCTGGTTCTCGATATTTCCTGCGTAGATTACAGGGGTTCTGAGTCCCAGGCTTCTGATTTTCTCGGCATTGTCGATGGCTGTGTCTCTTTCGCCGTAATCGACACCGCCTGCGATAAGAATCAGGTTCGGATTGATTTCCTTGATTTTTGCCAGGTCGGTACGTCTCAGCTTACCTGCTGTGACAAAATGAATGATGCCGCCTGCCCCCAGCGCTGCCTCCTTGGCCGCTCTGGCTGTCATGTCGTATACCAGACCGTGCACTGTCATTTTGAGACCGCCGGCTGCTGATGACGTGGCGAGCATTTCATCGTATTCGAGACTGTCGATATTCATTCTGCTGCAAAGGTCATCTATCGCGCCCTGAAGTCCGATCCTCACATCTCCTTCGAGAACTGAAGTTGGTGCCTGACCCTGCGCCCAGAAAACCGGGTTGTCTGAATCAATATCCTTGAATGCGTTTACAACTGTAGTCGTTGAGCCTATTTCGGCTACTAATACATCAACTTTCATAGCTTTTTCCTTTCGTTTCAATTATATCACAATCTTCGCCACTCTGCGCCGTGATATCAAAACGGGCGGGCAATATGCCCGCCCTGTATCCGTTCATTTTCTAAAATCATTATACACACATTTCACGGCCGACCGCCGGTGCACCAGGTGCCCGGCTTCAGGTCATGCCAGACGTTCTCTTTAGAGTTCGCCTCTTCTTCTCATAGCTTCTTCTGCCAGGAAGGTTGCTACATCGATTCCGTGGGAATCTCTGCCGAAACCTTCATCGATACCAGTGTTTCTGGCTTCTTCAGGAACTACCTGGGTACCACCTGCAGCGATGATAACCTTGTCTCTGATTCCTTTTTCTACAGCCAGTTCGTGGATTCTCTTCATGTTCTTGTAGTGAACATTATCGTGAGAGATGATAGTTGAAGCCAGGATAGCGTCAGCGTTCAGCTCTACTGCTGCGTCAACCAGCTTTTCTACAGGTACCGAAGTTCCGAGGTATTCTACCTTGACACCCCACTTTTCGATACCGCCGTGTTTGATGTTTATGATTTCTCTTAAGCCTACGGAGTGCTCGTCTTCACCGACAGTTCCGCATACTACCTGCATCGGGTGCTCGCTGAATTCCTTGAAGAGAGTTTCATCGTCAAGGTGATGTGGTTCAGGCGGAATCTCGAGAGTAGAAGGATCAACATCGAATGTGATCTTGCCCTTCATTTCGATTCTTGTTCCTTCTGCTTCCTGGAGAACTTCCTTACTGATTACTTCAGGATCCTCAAGACCGATCTTTCTGCCGATTTCGAGGGCTGTTGCTTCAGCAGCTCTTACATGAGTAGGAACGCACATTGTGATCATGATAGTACCGTCTGCGCACCATTCCATTTCAGGTTTGATAGCTTCGCCGTCGAGGTATTTCTTAACCTTTTCAAATCTTCTGTCTACGCAGTCTTCCTCATCCAGTTCGTCGATGTATACGATCTTGCTTCTGTCTTCAAAAGTACATCCGCCGATGAGTGCTGACGGATTCTCAGGGTCTCCGCCGTACTGTTCAACATTGTTGTATCCGAAGTGAGCAGTTACAGGAGCCATGTAGTCTTCTTCTCTTTCGAAGATGTATCCATAGCCTACGCCGCCTTCGATCTTTCTGGCGATTCCGTCGCCGTTTCTTTCCGGATATTCAGCTGAGTCAACGAAGAATCCTTCCTGTACAGCCTGGAAGTATCCGCCAACTTCAACGATTTCTTCCATGAACAGGAGAGCCTTTTCTTTGATTTCACGTGCCTTTTCTCTGAGAGGGCCGTCTTTCTTGAGCTCAACCATTTCCATCAGTCCGTCGAGGCCGATCAGTGTCTGCTTGGCGTTGTCACATGCTTCGATGTTGTAAATGTGCCAAGGAACGTTTCTTCCTTCGTCCG
>JBJESR010000071.1:0-20565 GCA_051882895.1 Lentihominibacter sp. | reverse complement strand
CAATACCGGCAATTTTCTTATCCTGCTCGGTCACACCTTCCTGTGCATCTATCATAAGCAGACATACATCACATCTCTCGATGGCAGCAACAGCGCGGAGAACACTGAATTTTTCTATGTTCTCGTTTACTTTGCTCTTTCTTCTTATTCCGGCGGTATCTATGAGAAGATATTTCTCACCATCCTTTTCGAAGGGAGTATCTATCGAATCTCTTGTCGTCCCGGCTATAGGCGATACTATTACTCTGTTTTCACCTATCAGCTTGTTTATCAGAGATGACTTTCCCACATTCGGCTTGCCGATCATAGCAATCTTGATGGTATCTTCCTCTTCTTCCCCTGCACCTTCAGGAAAACTTCCGATTATTCTGTCCAGCAGATCTCCAAGGTTCAGCATGTTGGCCGATGAAATCGGAATCGGCTCTCCAAGCCCCAGTTCATAGAAGTCATAAAAATCATCCGGCAGCTGTCTGTTATCGACTTTATTTACTGCCAGCACAACATCCTTCCCGGTCTTCATCAGCATGGAAGCCACTTCTCTGTCTGCTGCCGTCACACCTTCTTTACCATCACACATAAACAGTATAACATCCGACGTATCCATTGCCATCTGCGCCTGTTCTCTCATCTGTGACAGTATTATATCCTTGCTGTCAGGCTCTATTCCTCCCGTATCAATAAGTGCAAAATGAACACCTGACCATTCAGCTTCGGCATATATCCTGTCTCTTGTAACACCCGGAGTATCTTCAACAATAGATACTCTCCTGCCGACAACTCTGTTGAAAAAAGTAGATTTGCCCACGTTCGGTCTGCCGACTACGGCTACTAATGGTTTACTCATTATAAATTCCTTCCGCGAATTCAACCGGGTCGAATTCCTTTAAATCATCAATACCTTCTCCTACACCTATAAATTTTACAGGCATATCAAATTCATCCGCGATAGTGACTACAATACCGCCTTTAGCCGTCCCGTCAAGCTTCGTCAGCACTATACCTGTGATATCAGCCACATCGCCGAATTCTTTCACCTGAGAAACTGCATTCTTGCCTGTAGTTGCATCCAGCACCAGCAGATTTTCTCTTGCAGCTTCAGGGAATTCCCGTCCGATTACTTTGTTCATCTTGTTCAGTTCGTCCATGAGGTTTTTCTTGTTCTGGAGCCGCCCTGCCGTATCGCATATCAGTACATCTATATTTTTTGCCTTGGCAGACTGTATCGCATCGTAGATAACAGCCGATGGATCAGCACCTTCCTTATGCTTCACCACATTCACTCCTACTCTGTCGCCCCATATGCACAGCTGCTCTGCCGCTGCTGCCCTGAAAGTATCTGCGGCAGCCAGCATTACTGTCTTGCCTTCACTCTTCAGCTTGTGTGCTATTTTACCTATAGATGTAGTCTTGCCTCCGCCGTTGATTCCTATCATCAGAATAACGAGAGGCGTATCCTGACACAGGCCGTGCTTCTCATTTTTGTTCATCAGACTTGCTATTATCTTGCCCAGCCTGATCTTGATAACCTCCGGTTTAGTCAGATTATTTGATCTTATTTCTGATCTTAGTGTCTCTACTATTTTCATAGTAGTCTCCATGCCGATATCAGATGTAATCAGTATTTCTTCGAGTTCATCGAGGAAATCTTCATCTATCGTCGGCCTCGCCATCAGAGCATCGCCTATACGCTGTGACAGTTTACCGAAAAATGATTTTTTCTTTTTTTCTTCTCCAAACATTTATAATCTCCCTGCTGCTAAACTTCAAAATCATCATCCATGCTGAGCGACAGCACCTTTGACACGCCTTTCTCCGGCATTGTTACACCGTAAAGGACATCTGCATGCTCCATAGTCGCCTTCTGATGAGTGACAAGTGCAAACTGAATATCATTGAATTTCCTGAGCACATTAATGAATCTGTCGATATTGGCATCATCAAGAGCAGCTTCAACCTCATCCAGTATGCAGAACGGTGTCGGTTTCGCTTCAAGAACTGCGAACATAAGAGCAATCGCAGTCATTGTCTTCTCACCGCCTGACAGAAGGTTGATATTCTGCAGCTTCTTTCCCGGAGGCTGAGCTACTATATCTATCGATGCCTCCAGAGGATTTTTCTCGTCTGAAAGTCTCAGCTCTGCATGTCCTCCTCCGAACAGTTCTCTGAACTTCCTTTCAAAGTTCACTACTATCCTGTCAAAACTGTCCTTGAACTTGACCTTGATGGTTTTGTCCATATCATCGATTATCCTGATGAGGGCATCCATAGCCTCCTGGATATCTGCTCTCTGCCCGGAAAGAAATTCATATCGTTCCCTTACGGTTTCATACTCTTCTATAGCCCCGATATTGACTTCTCCAAGTGCTTTCATCCGGTTCCTGATTTCTCTGTTTTCTTTTACTGCTGAAGACATCACAAATTCACTGTTTCTGAATTCCATTGCCTGTATATATGATATTTCGAAGTCTTCCCACAATTTATTCTTATATGTATCAAGCTGAGTTTCGAATTTTGCCTTCTTCACTTCCAGCTCATATTTCTGGTTTCTCACAGCTTCAAGCTTTGAAGTGATTTTTTCCTTTTCGGCAGTCAGCTTCTGTATCTCTGCTGACAGCTCGGCTTTTTCTTCTCCCGCTTCTCTGAGATACTCCTCAAGTCGTTTCTTTTCCTCTTCCTTTTCTTTAATGATGCTGTCAGAGCTGTCACTTCCTGATTCAAGCATTTCTTTTTCAGCTGATATATCATGCAGCTGATGCTGTTTATCACTGATCTCATTCTTTATGTCTTCTAAAGCTGACGTGATCCTGTCAGTCATGGAGTCTGCATGCAGTTTCTCCGTCTCACAGCTGCTGACGGCTATCCTTGCCTGGGTAATCTCCTCATTCACGGCCTCAGCTCTGCCCTTCATTTCACTTTGCTGCGAAGCAAAGGTTTCACCCGAAAGCTCAGCCTCTCTGATTATTCTTTCATTTTCTGCAATCCTGTCTTTAATCTGACTGATCATATTTCTGGAATGTTCTTTTTCCTGACTGATATTTGAAAGCTCACGTTCAAGTCTGGCCCCGCCTGATCTTATTTCGCTGAGAGTTTTTTCGGTCAGCTTTATTTCATTTTCTGTTTCTATCAGCTCACGTTCCTTGTCAAGCTGTTTCTGCTGCAGACTTTCAATATCAGTGTTCAGCTCTGCAATTTCCTCCTTAAGCTCGGCAATCCTTGACTTCTGTCTGTCGAAGGATGCGGTTTTATACTCGATTTCATTCTGCAGAGCAGTAATCTCTGCCTTTCTGTCCAGAATATTAGCTGTTTTGTTCCTGTATTTTCCTCCGGTTATAGCGCCTCCCGCATTGATTACTTCTCCTTCGATCGTAACGAATCTGAAGCCCGACGCTTTTTTTGACATACGAACTGCATTATCCATATTGTCAACAAGGATAACTCTGCCCAGAAGATACTCAATTATATTGGCGTATTTCCTGTCATACTCCACACACTCAGGTCCGAATCCCATAAATCCAGGCTCCTCTTCAAGCTTTTCATCTCTTATGATTCTGCTTCTGACTGAGCTTACAGGAAGAAAAGTCATCCTGCCTGCCCTGTTATCCTTGAGTGACTGGATGGCTCTTTTGGCACTTTCGTCATCATCGCACACGATGTTCTGCAAGGATGCTCCCAGTGCGGTTTCAAGAGCGGTTTCATATCCTGTGGGAACCGTTATAAGATCAGCAACTACTCCGTGGATGCCTCCAAGCTTTGACTTCATAACATGCTTTACGGCAAAATTATAGCCTTCATAGTTGCTTTCCATTTCTTCAATGGTTTTCTGTCTGGCAGAAAGCCTGCCGAGGGATATGCGCAGATCGTCGGCAGAATCCGCCATTCTGTCGCTTTCCTCCTGCTTTCTGACTGATTTTTCACGCTTTATTCTTATCTCTTCTCTGATACTCTCCAGAGCTTCCTCAGCATTCTCCTTTTCACGTTTAATACTGTTGAGTCTGTCAAGGGCATCCTTGTTATCATCATCTCCGCTGTTCTTTTCTTCGAGGATAGCAATACGTCTTTTATCAAGCGTATCCTGAAGCCTCTCAAGGCTGCTGATTTCAGCCTTTCCTGATGTTATCACATTTGTGGCATCAAAAATTTCATTTTTACATTTATCTATTTTCTCAGATACTGCTGTCATTTCATCAGCAATACTGTCTGATACATCTATCTTTTCCCGGAGATTGCGCTGTGCATCCTCAAGCCTTCTGTCCAGTTCTGCTTTTCTCTGTCTGCACTGCACTGCCTCCTGGTTTTCTTTTTCCTGCTTTTCTTCAAGAAGCACCAGTTCTGACTTAAGTCTCTCGATATCTCTGACTGCAGCTCCAAGCCGCTCTCTTCCGACTTCATTCTTTTTGACGGCAGCATTCAGCTCTTCCACTGCTTTCATCAGCTTTTCTCTGGACATGGCAACCGAGGATTCCAGTTCATCACTGCGGCTGCTGAAAGTCTGAAAATTATTTTCGAGTTCTTCTTTTCTGGACGATTCCTTCCCGATCTCTGTATCCAGCTCAGTCAGGTCATCCTTCAGATACTCCTGCTTATGCTGTAGGTTTTCAATGTTCTGAAGTGTTATATTGATTTCCAGTTCCTTATATCTGTCACGCAGTCTGATATATTCCTGTGCCTTGGCGCTGTCTTCCTTCAGTCCGTCTATTCTGCCTTCTATCTCGCCGATAATATCTTTGACTCTGTCCATATTGGCGTTTGTTGCAGCAAGTTTTCTCTCCGATTCAGCCTTTTTCGTCCTGTAAAGAACTATTCCTGCCGCTTCCTCGAAGATTTCTCTCCGGCTCTCTGTTTTACTGCTCAGGATATCTGATATTTTACCCTGACCGATTATTGAATATCCGTCAACTCCGATTCCTGTGTCCATGATAAGCTCACGGATATCTCTCAGACGGCACTGATTACCGTTTATATGATATTCGCTTTCACCGGACCTGAACATCCTTCTTGTGATAGCAACCTCTTTATAGTCAATGGGCAGACTTCCATCCTCATTGTCGATAACAAGCGTCACCTCTGCCATTCCTCTGGACTTCCTGCTGGAGGTACCGGCGAAAATAACTTCCTCCATTTTGCCGCCTCTCAGCATTTTGGGACTCTGCTCTCCCAGAACCCATCTGATTGCATCACTTATATTACTTTTTCCGCTTCCATTTGGTCCCACAATACATGTAATGCCTTGATTGAATTCAATGACAACAGGTTCTGCGAAGGACTTGAAGCCGTGCATCTCCAGCTTTTTAAAGTACATTATATTTCATTTCCGAGCATTGCTTCAGCAGCCTGCTGTTCAGCCTGCTTTTTACTCTTCCCCTTTCCCTTTGTCATTGGTTCATTATTCACTCTCAGCTGTACATAGAAGGTTTTGTCATGATCGGGGCCTGTTTCTCTGATAAGCTCATAATGAATATCTGTCACTCCCATGCTCTGCAGTTTTTCCTGCAGAGCTGTCTTGTAATCCACTACAACATATTTCCCATGCCTGGCATCTTCAATAGCCTCTCCGAGAATACCCAGCACAACTTCCCTGACGCACTCGAAACCTCCGTCAAGGTATACTGAGCCCAGAACTGCTTCCATGGCATCGGCAAGAATGGATTCTCTATCTCTGCCGCCGTTTCTGGCCTCACCATTTCCCAGCATCAGGTAACTGCCAAGGTCTATTTTTCTGGCTTCGCGTGCCAGAGTTTTTTCACATACGAGAGTCGCTCTTACTTTTGACAGAAATCCTTCTTCTCTGTCAGGAAAAAGTCTGAAAAGCTCTTCTCCAATTACTGCATCCAGGAAAGCATCTCCCAGAAATTCGAGTCTTTCATTGCTTTTCCCCGTACTGGCATGTTCTTTAATATATGAACTGTGGGTTAACGCGGTTTCAAGAAGCCTGATATCACTGAACCGGTAATTGATTTTTTCTTCAAGCTGCCCGATGTTATTCATATTTTACCCTTACTCCTCTTCACCCTTTTCTATTATTTCCTCAAGATCAAGCATGGATTTCCTGATGATATCCACAACATTCTCTTCAGCATAAGGAATGCCTTTGATTATGGCATTCTTAACTGCTGCTGATGTTGATGAGCCGTGAATCTTGATTACCGGACCGTTTACTCCGAGTATAGGAGCCCCGCCGTACTCCTCATAGTCAAATTCTGTCTTGAGTTCCATCAGCTGCGGTTTAAGCATGAGGGCTGCCAGCTTTGTTTTGATGTTGGACATCAGTTTGCTCATTACAAGTTTAAGTATATTTTTGGCCAGTCCTTCTGTAAGCTTCAGAATTATATTTCCTACAAAACCATCACAGACCAGAACCTCACAAAGCCCGAACGGAACATCTCTGCCTTCGATGTTTCCCACGAAATTCAGCGGTGCCTCCTTGAGCTTCTGATGTGCATCCTTCGTCACGCTTGTTCCCTTGCTTTCTTCTGTACCTATGTTTACAAGCCCCACTCTCGGATTCTCGAATCCCCATACTTTCTCAACATAGATGCTTCCCATCAGTCCATATTCCAGCAGATTGTTAGCCTTGGCCTCCGAGCTGGCACCTGCATCAACCAGAAGTGCAGGGTCTCCGCCCAGACATGGATATATGCTGGCAAGAACCGGCCTGTCAATGCCGTCGATTCTGCCAAGTATCATTCTGGAGCCTACAACAAGTGCTCCCGTATTTCCTCCGGAAATCAGAATATCTCCCTCACCATTTTTTACCAGATTAAGTGCCTTGACAAGTGAAGATTCGGTTTTCCTTCTTATAGCTTTTACCGGACTGTCCTCCATCGTTATCACATCGTCTGCATGTACAACGCTGATTCTGTCGCCTTCATATCTGCATTTTGCAAGTTCGTTCTGTATTTCTTCTTCTTTTCCCACTATGATTATTTCATGATCTATCAAAGCTGCCGCTTCAACTGCACCTTTTACTATTTCAGCAGGCGCATTATCTCCGCCCATTCCGTCCAGTACGATTCTCATATTATCCTCCTTAGCAAAACTACAGCTTTATTTCTGTAATATTTCTCTGAATTCTCTGACCCGTGCTTCAACATCCGATGCTCCGAATACAGAGGATCCTGCAACAACTATATCCACACCTGCATCTGTCACTTCTTTAACATTGTCAGGATTAATTCCTCCATCTATTTCAATACTGAAATCCAGATTGTTCTCATTTCTTAATCTGTCAAGCTGTCTGATTTTTGTCAGTACTGATGGTATGAACTTCTGCCCTCCAAATCCTGGATTGACAGACATGATCAGTATCATATCCACATCTTCAAGGATACATTCTATTGCTGCAAGCGGTGTTGCCGGATTAATAGCCACACCTGCTTTCACTCCTGTGGATTTAATGTGCTGTATTGTTCTGTTCAGATGAATACAGGCTTCCGCATGCACTGTAATATACTCCGTCTGCTCCGTTATGAAATCCTCAAGATATTTATCCGGATCTTCGATCATCAGATGGACATCAAACGGCATGCCGGTCCTGCCGCACAAGCTCTTCATAACAGCAGCTCCAAAGCTGATATTCGGTACGAAATGCCCATCCATAACATCAACATGAATAATATCTGCTCCTGCATTTTCTATCTGACAGACACATTCTCCAAGACGTGAAAAATCCGCAGATAATATCGATGGTGCCAGTTGTTTCATAATATATCCCTCCTAGTACTGCCTGGATTTTTTTATCTCATTAAGCTGCTGCTTATATGATTCATATCTGCTGCTATTGATTCTGCCCTCCTCAAGGGCTTTGATCACACTGCATTCAGGTTCTGCTATATGCCTGCAGTTTTTATACCTGCACGAACCTGAATATCTGTCGATTTCAGGATACAGATGCTGCAGTTCCTCTTCGTCGGCTTCAAGAATATCAAATGAAGTGAATCCCGGTGTATCAAAAATCATCGTCCCTTCTGATTCATCTATCGTAAACAGTTCTGAGTGCCTTGTTGTATGTTTCCCTCTTTTTGATTTTTCACTGATATGGCCTGTCTCCGCTTCGGCTTCAGGTATCAGCCTGTTTAGTATTGAGGACTTTCCCACTCCTGACGGACCCGCAAGAGCAGCTTTTTTCCCTTTGATCAGCTCTTTGAGCTCATCAGTGCCTGTCCCGCTGAGACTGTCGGTACACACCACCGGATACAGTGGTTCGTATATTTCTCTCAGCAGTTTCACAGATTCCGCAGCTTTCCTGTTTTTGTTTTTGTCACCCTGGGCAAGGTCACATTTATTTATACATAATACAATATCAGTATGGTTTTTTTCCGCCATTACCAGAAGTCTGTCGATTACAGGCATCACCGGCGACGGCTCTGCAGCAGCGGCAACGATAACAAAGCAGTCTACATTGGCGATAAACGGTCTCACAAATTTATTGCGGGCAGTGAGTATTTCGGTAATGAGGCTGTCTTCATTATCAGGTATTATCTCCATTATCACTTCATCGCCTACCGCAGGCTTGATATCCCTCTGTTTAAATATTCCTCGTGCCTTGCATCTGTATACTGATTCGCCGGATTTTACATAATAAAACCCGGCGATTCCCTTAACGATCAATCCTCTCATACTATTCATCTTCATCATCATAATCAGGCGGTTCTGTAGGCTGGGTTGCAGGCTGCGTTGTCGGTTCAGGTTTAGGTCCCTTACTTACCCTGATCTTGACCGACGTTCCTCTGTCCAGAGGTGCACCCGCTTCATACTGCTGCCACATTACTTCGCCTTCTGCATAAGTGCTGCTGTAGTCATAGCTGACAGTTCCTCTGTCAAGACCTGCATCCCGCAGGGCAGATTCCGCTTCACCGATGGTTTTACCGATAAGATATGGTACGGTGGCTTTTGCCTTGGATCCATCACTTACAACAACATTTATCGCTGTACCTTTTTCTGCCTCTGAACCGGCAGACGGACTCTGACTTATTACAGTTCCCTCCGGTTCATCACTGGCAGCAGTGTCAACAGAGCCGAGAGCGAATCCTGCCGCACTCAGATACGACGACAGTTCACTCTGAGACTTCCCGATGAGATCAGGAACCTCACCATCTCCAAGACCTTTACTTATGTTGACCTTTATCGTGCTGCCTGTTTTTATCTTGGTACCCATCGGAGGATCCTGAGAAACGATAAGCCCCTTCTCAACATCTTCACTTACTACTTCATCGCCTTTTTTGACTTTAATGTCCAGTTCGGCTGCAGCCTCCTGAGCCTGTTCAAGAGTCATGTTCTTGAAGTTCGGAGCCTCAATTTCCTTGCCGCCGAAAACTCCTGTCGCGAAGCATATAATAAGTCCCAGCAATACCGCAGCTGCTACTGCGGCAATTATTATAATCATTTTCTTTTTTCTGGCATCTTCCGCTGTTTTTTTCTTTTTATTCTTATCTTTGTTCTTTTTCTTCTTATCTGGCTGGTCGTCATCTTCACCGTCATCGTAATCAGTTTCGGCAATCGGACCTCTGTTCCCTGTATTATTCTGCTGTCCTGCAGCACCGCCCATCAATACAGAATTACCTACTACGCTTCCTACAAATTCGAGATTGTTCAGAGCTTCGATCAGTTCTTCAGCTGATGCAAATCTGTTAACAGGATACTTGTCAGTACACTTCAGGATTATATGCTCAAGTGCAGGAGGAACGCCGTCGACCAGCTTTGACGGCGGTACCATTTCACCGTTTATGTGCATCAGTGCTATATTTACAGGGTTATCACCATCAAAAGGAACTCTTCCGGTGATCATCTCATACATTACTATTCCCAGAGAATAAATATCAGATTTTTCATCTACATATCCACCTCTGGCCTGTTCCGGTGAAAAGTAATGTACAGAGCCGATTATGCCCTCTGTGTTATCAACTATAGTTGCCGCATTTACTGCCTTGGCGATACCGAAATCTGTTATCTTCGCAGTACCATTGGGCGTTATCATGACATTATGCGGTTTCACATCTCTGTGTATGATATGGTTTTTATGAGCGAATGCCAGTGCTGCCGCTATCTGTTTCGATAATGCTATAACTTTAGGATATGACATCGGACCCTGTGCCTTGATATATTCACTCAGAGTCCTTCCTTCGATAAGCTCCATCACTATGTAATGAATATTACCTTCTCTTCCTACATCATATATATTTACAATGTTGGGATGCGACAGACTTGCCGCCGCCTGTGATTCTCTTCTGAAGCTGTCGATAAACTTATGGTCATTTATAAATTCAGGCTTTAATATCTTGATTGCAACAAAGCGATTGAGCAGCTTATCTTTAGCCTTGTACACAACCGACATGCCGCCTTCGCCTATTCTTTCGAACAGCTCATATCTGCCTGCGAGTACCTTGTTACTCATTTTTTCCTCCTAAAATTATAACTTAACACATACTATTGTAATATTATCTCTTCCGCCGGCTTTTATAGCTCTGTCAACCAGTTCGGAACAAGCATCGTTCATACTGATACCCTTTTCAAAGACTTCAATGATGTTCTCATCATTCACTTCACCATAAAGGCCATCTGAACAGAGCATCAGTATATCTTCTTTAGCAAGGCTGATTTTATAAAAATCAGGAGCTACGTATTTTTCGGCGCCAAGAGCCTTGGTAATCACATTCTTCTGTTTATGATGTTCCGCCTCTTCTTCCGTTATAACACCCTTGCTTATCAGTTCATTTACATAAGTATGATCTATTGTAATCCTTTTCAGATCACCATTTCTGTATAAATACGCTCTGCTGTCACCTATGTTGGCTATGTATCCCTCTTCGCCTCTGACATATGCCAGCACAAGAGTTGTCGCCATACCTCTGTTGGCTTCATTCTCCATACCCATCTGGTATATTCTGCTGTTGGCTGTATCTATTGTTTCAGAAAGGAATCCGAAAATATCTTCAGGTGTATCGTATTCTTCAAGACTGCTTTCATTTACCATCTCAGCAATTTCACTGACAGCAGTCCTGCTTGCAACTTCTCCCGAATTATTACCACCTACACCATCGGCAACAATATATACATCATGGCTCGGAATTACAAAACAGGCATCCTCATTGTTCTTTCTGACAACGCCTTTATTGCATTTAAATCCTATCTGCACCATTGTTTATCTGCCCTTTCTCAAATAAGGTTCTCATCTTTTTTCATAAGACAGATAAAGAATCCATCTGTCTTATCCACATCAGGAAGCAGCAGCTTTCTCTCAACCTGCTTGAATGAAAGATTTTTCCTGAGGAACGTATCCACTACCTGCTCGTTTTCTCTGGGATTTATTGTACATGTACTGTACAGCAGCATTCCGCCCGGTTTAACATAAGCCGAAGATGCCGACAGTATGGCAAGCTGCTTTTTCGGAAGCAGTTCCATATCATCAGTATACTCCTTGTACTTGATTTCAGGCTTTCTTCTTATAACACCAAGTCCTGAGCAAGGTGCATCCACCAGAACTCTGTCTGCTTTCTGTACCATGGATGAATCCACTCTCGTGGCATCCCATGATCTTGTTTCTATATTCAGTATACCCAGTCTTCTCGCTTCTTTATCAATCAGGTCCAGTTTTCTTCTGTATATATCCGATGCGATTATTCTGCCGGTATTATTCATTCTTTCTGCAATTGCAGTAGTTTTGCCTCCCGGTGCTGCACATACATCCATAATGGTTTCACCCTGTCCCGGATCCAGTTTTTCTGCAACAAGCATTGAGCTTTCATCCTGAGGGGTGAACATTCCCAGTTTGTACATTTCGGAATCCAGCAGCCCGGTGCCTTTAACATTCAAAGCATTCTGACACAGATTTCCCTCTGATACCTCGAAGCCTTTCTTCCTGAGGCTGTCTATAAGGTCCTTTTTCATTACTTTGAGCCAGTTCAGGCGCACAGTAAGAGGAGGAGTTTCATTGCCTGCTTCAAGAAGCCGTTCAACAAACTCCATATCATAATACTCCAGCCACAATTCAATGATCCATGGAGCATATGAATATTTTACAGAAAGATATCTGACTTCATCTTCTGTCCTGTCAGGAAGTCTGAGCTGTATCTTCCTGTTAAGATACTCTCTCAGAACTCCATTTATAAATCCTGCCTTGCCTCTGCAGTATTTCTTTGCCAGAACAACACTTTCATTTACAGCTGCATATTCCGGAACGGCATTCATATATCGCAGCTGATATATCCCCATTCGCAGAATCGTAAGTTCTGCTGCCTTCAGGCTTTCAATCCCGTTCTTCACAAGCTGATCGAGATAATAATCGATCGTAAGCTTGTGTTCAAGAACTCCGTACACGATTTCTCTCACGAAAGCCTGTGAGCTCGGCTTGTTGATAATGATCTGATGATTCAGTGCAAGATTGGAATAAGCTTTCCTGGATTCAACATCGATCAATGTCAGATATGCTGTTTTTCTGTTTATATCCATCAGTCGCGCCCCCTAATCATTAAAATTCTGACTAAATTAGCTACTGCAGTTGCCAGTGCTGCGACATATGTCATTGCAGCTGCCGAAAGGACTTTTCTGGCACTCTTTCTTTCATAACTGCTGATTATCCCCAGATCTGTCAGCTGAGCCACAGCTCTTCTGCTGGCATTGAACTCCACAGGCAGCGTCACAAGATGAAACAGCACCACTGCCAGGAAGAAAATCACTCCTATATCAAAAATCAGATCGCCCATCTCAAAGTTCCTGCCTGACCAGATAATTATCAGCCCGATAAAAATCAGCGGCCATGATGCGGTGGAAGCCAGATTGACTACAGGTATGATCGCATTTCTGAACTTCAGGAAGGCATACGATGTTCCGTCCTGAATCGCGTGACCCGACTCATGAGCAGCAATGCTTACTGCCGCAATAGTCGTCCCGTTATATACCTCTGCTGACAATCTCATAACATCTCTCGACGGATCGTAATGATCGGTAAGCTTTCCGGCAACCATTTCGACAGGAACATGCTGAAGCCCATTGGCATCGAGAATCCTCCTTGCAGCCTGCCTGCCTGTCATTCCTGTGCTGTTGGGAACTTTAGAATATTTTCTGTATGCCCTGTTCACCTTCGCCTGTGCATATAAAGCGAATATTATTGCCGGTATCAGCACTATTATTGTAGGATCGTACATCCCAAAATACATTTTATCTCCCCCTAGAATGTCATTTTATCTTAAAACTGCACCGATTTCAATGGAATTGCCTTTTAAATATTCTCTGACAGCAACTCTTTTTTTACCCGGTACCTGTATTTCTGTTATCCGCAGCACACTTCCTCCGCATGCTACATCTATACCATCAGGTGATACTGCCGACACAGTCCCGTCGGGCTTATCGGTTTCAATGCCCGGAACCTCTGCTCTCCAGAGCTTTATCGTTTTATCACCATAATATGCATATGTCCCCGGCCATGGATCGAAGGCTCTGATTATTCTCTCCAGTTCCTGAGGATTTCTGGAAAAATCAGCATGGCCTTCCTTTTTGGAAAGCATGTGTGCATATGTTGATTCCTCATCATTCTGCGGCTGACCTGTTATCGTTTCCAGCCTGGGAATCGTTTCCACCAGCAGTGACGCACCTATCTGTGCCAGCTCATCATGAAGCTGCTGTCCCGTTTTCTTTCCTATCCGGGTAGACGACTTTGCCAGCATATCGCCTGTATCAAGACCCTCAGCCATGTACATTATCGTAACTCCGGTCTCCTGTTCACCAGCTATTATTGCTCGCTGTATCGGTGCTGCACCTCTGTATTTAGGCAGCAGCGATCCATGCACATTGATACATCCGAGCCTTGGAATATCAAGTATCTCCTTTGGCAGGATCTGTCCGTATGCGGCAACCGCAATAACGTCAGGAGCTGCTTTTTTCAGCACATCGGCAAATTCTGCATCGCCCTTCACCCTGTCAGGCTGCAGCACTTCGAGTCCCAGTTCAAGAGCTTTTTCCTTGACAGGGGAAAATTTCACTTTCTTTCCTCTGTCTCTGACCGCATCCGGCTGTGTAACCACATATATTATCTCATGACCTGCATCGTAAAGTGCCTGAAGAGATGGTACTGCAAAGTCCGGTGTCCCCATATAAACTATTCTCATTACTGTTCCTCACCTGCTCTGTAAACCTCCTGTGCCTTGTCAGTGTACAATATGCCTTCCAGATGATCGAACTCATGACACATTACTACAGCTTCAAAGCCTTCAAAGGTATATTCCTGAGGTCTGCCCTCTCTGTCGAGTCCTTTGATGGTTATTTTCTCAGGTCTTTCTACTTTGCCGTAATAACCCGGTACCGAAAGACACCCTTCTTCACTTTCCTGAGATCCTTCAAGCGAAATAATCTCCGGGTTTACAAAACAGTATACCTCTCCGGATTCAATATCAGGCTCGGCAACAAAAATACGTCTCATTACGCCTACCTGCGGAGCTGCCAGACCAACTCCATTGGCCTCTCTCATAGTTTCTATCATATCATCGATAAGTATTCTCATTCTTTCGTTAACTTCGGTGACCTCTCTGCATGTCTTCCTGAGAATGGGATCACCCTCTGTAACAATATTTCTAAGCGCCATATAATTTCCCTCCTATGTAAAACTGTATGGATTCACATCCGCTACTGCTGTATAAGTCTTTTTCCTTTTCTTTCTGTCCTCGTCTCTGATCTGAGCTATAATCTCAGAATATTTTTTTCTCTTTCCTCTCGGGCATTTGATCAGCATGGAATATCTGAACGTATCCTTTATCCTGCTCATATATGCCTCCTGCGGTCTGAAGACGTCTTTTCTTTCCTCCGCATCAAGCTTCTGCATTATTCTGCCGTACCAGCCTTCTGCACCGGCCCTGGCATCTTCTTCTGCAGCTGCAGTGAATATTATCTGAAACAGGTCGCTGTAGGGAGGATATGACATATATTTTCTCAAGGCTATTTCTGTTTCATAGAAGCCCTGATAATCCTGCTCTGCAGCATATTTCACCGCATAATGCTCCGGATCATATGTCTGAATAACAACGTATCCCTTTTCACTTCCTCTGCCTGCTCTTCCCGCAGCCTGTGTTACAAGCTGGAAAGTCCTTTCGGAGGATCTGAAGTCCGGAATGTTGAGAGATACATCTGCAGATATTATACCTACCAGACCCACATTTTTGAAATCCAGTCCTTTAGCTATCAGCTGCGTACCTATCAGTATATCCGTCTTGCCCTTCTGAAATGCTTTGAGTTTTTTTGTCAGTTCACCTTTTTTCCTGACAGAATCGAGATCAAGTCTGTCAAGCGTATACTCCGGGAACAGCTCCGCAATTGTCTCCTCCACCTTCTCTGTGCCGCTGCCGAAATATTTCATATATCTGCTTCCGCATTCAGGACACACTTCAGGAGCTTCCGCCTCATAACCACAGTAGTGACACATGAGCTTTCCGCTCTGACGATGGTATGTCATAGACAGACCGCATTCGGGACATTTCGCCACATATCCGCACTCCCTGCATGATATGAATGTTGAGTATCCTCTCCTGTTGAGAAAAAGCATAACCTGCCTTCCCTCTCCAAGCTGAGCTTTCATCTGCCTGTAAAGCTCTCCGCTTATTACCGATCTGTTGCCCTGCTTAAGCTCCCGGCGCATATCGACAATACTTACCTGCGGCATCTGAACCTTATTATACCGCTCTGTCAGCTTTATTATCCTGTATATTCCTTCTTCGCATCTGCTGTATGTAACGACAGACGGCGTAGCACTTCCCAGAAGAAGAATACCGTTGTTATCCCTGTCCTGAGTTCTCTTGAGTGCCACCTCCACAGTATCGTACTTCGGCGTATGATCGGATTTATATGTCGACTCATGTTCTTCATCCACCACGATGAGCCCGATGTTCTCAAGGGGTGCGAAAACTGCCGACCTCGCTCCGATAACTATCCTTATATCACCATCCCTGATTTTCTTCCACTGATCATATCTTTCTCCCTGCGTGAGTCTGCTGTGCAGCACAGCGATCTGACCTGTTCCGAACCATCCGGTGAATCTCTCGATAATCTGTCCTGTCAGAGCGATTTCAGGGACAAGAACAATAACGTTCTTTCCCATGGAAATCACCTTCTGGGCAGCTCTTATATATACCTCGGTTTTGCCGCTTCCTGTGACTCCATGTATCAGGAACCTCTCATGCCTGCCTTTTTCCGCTGCTTCTTCGATCTGCTGCAGTGCATTTTTCTGCTGATCTGTAAGTTCCCTGACACCAGACATCTGTCCCTTTTCATCATCCAGAGGATCTCTGCGGGTTCCGCGCTTTGATTTTGAGCCGACCGGTGTGAAGCACTTTACAGCATCAATATACCGGCACAGATACCTATGCTTCATCCAGAGCGCTGTTCTGATCATTTCTTCGCTGAGAGAAACATCTTCATCCTTGGAATCGATATATCTCAGCCTGTCTCTCAGCTCTGCATCCGGACAGTCCTCAAACGACACGACATATCCTTCTCTTGGTGTCCTGCAGCGTGCAAAAGGCACATATACTTTACTGCCTGAAGTCACCGAGTCGTCACAGCAGCCGTATGTATACAGATTATCAGTACTGTCACTTTTGTTATCAATTATTATATTTACATATTTCATCAGTTACAGCAGGAATATGTTATTTTCCTGACACTTCCTGATCATCTCATCCGGCCAGATTGCAGCCTGCACTTCGCCGATATGAGCTTTTCTCAGGAAATACATACAGAGTCTGCTCTGTCCTATACCTCCTCCGATAGTATACGGAAGTTCCTTGTTAAGGATCATTCTGTGAAATTCCATTTCTCTCCTGTCATCAGCGCCGGCAATCCTGAGCTGCCTGTCCATTGCATCCTCATCAACTCTGATGCCCATTGAAGAAATTTCAAAAGCTCTGTTGAGAATATCGTTCCACAGGATTATATCTCCGTTAAGTTCCCAGTCATCATAATCCGGAGCTCTTCCATCATGTTTTTCTCCTGATTTCAGCTGTCCGCCTATCTTTTTAATGAATACGGCTCTCTTCTCTCTGGTGATCTCATCTTCTCTTTCTTTCGGAGTAAGATCAGGATACATGTCTTCAAGCTCCTGTGATGTGATAAAGAAAATTTCATTTGGAAGATCTGTCCTGAGATCTGTATACAGTCTGTTGACATAATCGTTTAGATTTCTCAGAGCGTTGTACAATGTCACAACAGTCTCCTCAAGATACTTTTCTGTTCTGTCTTCCTTTGTTATTACTTTTTCCCAGTCCCACTGATCCACATAAATTGAATGCAGATTATCAAGCTCCTCATCACGTCTTATAGCATTCATATCAGTATAGAGACCTGTTCCCGGCTCAAATTTGTATCTGCCCAGTGCCATACGCTTCCATTTTGCCAGAGACTGTACTATTTCTACAGTTTTCTCTCCCATATCCTTAACTGTGAAGCTGACTGTTCTCTCAACGCCGTTGAGGTTATCGTTAAGACCTGTTTCAGGCGCAACAAACAATGGCGCAGATACTCGTCTGAGTTTGAGACCATAAGCCAGTTCCTGCTGGAAGAAATCCTTTATCTTTTTGATAGCCCTCTGGCTCTCCATGTAGTCAATTACCGGTGTATAGTTTTCCGGAATCAGTAATTTTTGCATAGCAATAACCTCCTTATGCTTTTGAGTATTCGCAACCGCAGTAATTCTGACGGTACAATTCATATTTTTTTGACAGCTCCACTGATCTTCTGAAGCCGTCTTTCTTTTTGAAATCTCTGTCAAGAAAGCTCAACCCGTATCTGAGGGCCAGTTCTCTGCCGATTTCAGAAATAACGTTGTAGTTTTTATGAGGGCTGACTGTCAGTGTAGTGCCGAAATAATCGTATCCGGAAAGGCTTGCTTCCTCTGCCGTCTTCTCAAGCCTCTGACGGAAACACACACTGCATCTTGCTCCGCCTTCAGGCTCGTTTTCAAGCCCCTGTGTCAGCCTGAAGAATTCAGCCGGTCTGTAAATACCTTCTCTGAAATACACCTTGATCTCACCGAGATTCTCCTCATTATATCTGTCTATAAACTTTATCTGTGCCTCTCTTCTGAGCTGATATTCATCCTCATCGGTGATGCACGGATTATAATAGAAAACCGTCACATCGAATTCGCCGGTCAGTCTCTCCACTACTGCAGTACTGCACGGACCGCAGCAGCTGTGAAGCAGCAGCTTCGGTCTGCTGACTTCTTCCCTGCAGTCACTGCCGGGAAGAAATCCGCTGCTGCTGCCGCATCGGCTGCAGACCTGCGATGGTGACGACTCTTTCTTTTTTTCAAAAGTCATAGTCCTTACCTCATAATACCTGGTATGTTATAATAATGCTGATATAACAATCTATTATAGCATAGATTAAACTTATTGAAAATGTAATACTTGTGAAAATTGGAGGATTAATATAAATGCAGAAAAATGACACTCCACTGATATTTGACACTTCTGAAGGTCAGCAGCTCAGGATCAATACCATTAATACCTTTCTCAAAAAAAAATTCAGCTGCAAGGTCGTCAAGCTGTCCATTGACGGCGGCTTCACATGCCCTAACAGGGATGGTACAAAGGGCACAGGCGGCTGCCTTTTCTGCTCTTCAAGCGGCTCCGGAGACATGGCCGACGGTTCAGGCGACATCATAGCAGATCTGAACAGTCAGATAAAGCTTTTATCTGCAAAATGGCCGGAAGCCCGGTATATCGCCTACTTTCAGAGTCACACAAATACTTATGCCCCCGTTGACGTACTCCGCAGCAAGTTTTATAAAGCCCTTGAACATCCGGATGTCATAGGTATAGCCATCGCGACAAGACCGGACTGTATCACAGATGAAGTTGCCGATCTGCTTGCCGAAATAAACAGCAGTACTTTCATGTGGGTTGAACTTGGCCTTCAGACTGTTCATCCTGCCACCATGGACGAAATGAATCTCTGCTACACCGCAGATGACTATGACAATGCTGCAGATATGCTCATTTCCAGAGGTATACCGGTCGTCACACATCTTATTCTCGGGCTTCCCGGGGAATCACAGGCTATGATGCTGGAATCCGTAAGACACGTATGCCGAAAAAAAGTATTCGGTATCAAACTTCATATGTTCAATCTTGTGAAAGGCTCAGCAATGGAAAAGCTGTATCCGGATTATGTTCCTTTCGGAACCATAGACGAATACATTGATCTGGTGATTTCTGCCATTGAGATAATCCCGCCGGAAATCACCCTTCATAGAATTTCAGGAGATGCACCGCGGTCAACCCTTATTGCCCCGGAATGGAGCTATAAAAAACGCACGATCCTGAATGGAATACACAGAACCATGCGTGAGAGAAACACCTGGCAGGGAAAAAAACTGCTGCCCTGATGGCAGCAGTCATTTTCCCTGATCATTATTGCTTTTATCCGACATATCTATGTTTTTAGGGCCTATTCGACCTTCATTGTAATGCTTCCTGCACAGGGAAACATACATCTCATTGCCTCCGACCATTATCTGTTCGCCGCTCTTTACTATCTTGTCATCCATAACTCTGGCAACCATCGTAGCTTTTCTCCCGCACCAGCATATAGTCTTGATTTCTTCAATCTTATCTGCATATACGAGCATGTAGTATGAACCTTCAAACAGCTCATTTCTGAAATCATTTTTAAGACCGTACGCAAGCACAGGTATATTGAAGCTGTCTACTATTTCAACAAGCTCTTCAACATGATGTTTCTTCAGGAACTGACATTCATCCACAACTACACAGTCTACCGGTTCCCTGCTGTTCTCTCTCATGAAAACCTCAAGAATGTTTGTGTCTTCATTTACAATAGTAGCTTCCCTTTGAAGACCGACTCTTGAAGTTATCACACCTTTTCCGTATCTGTCATCTATTCCCGGGATGAGCGCAAGCACCCGCTTGCCTCTTTCTTCATAATTATAAGCAACCTTTATCACTTCTATTGATTTGCCTGCATTCATTGTGCTGTATCTGTAATATAGCTGTGCCATCAGTTCTCCTTCTTTCTAAAAAAAATAACCCCTCGGACATAGTCAGCAAGAGATTATTTCTACAAATAAGTGGTGCCCAGACTCGGAATCGAACCAAGGACACGGGGATTTTCAGTCCCCTGCTCTACCAACTGAGCTATCTGGGCAAACTACTTAGTGAATATAAAATTGGTGGGCCATCGGGGACTTGAACCCAGGACCTGCCGGTTATGAGCCGGACGCTCTGACCAACTGAGCTAATGGCCCATTTTATTATCTGAAAAATGGTCGGGGTGGCAGGATTTGAACCCGCGGCCCACTGGTCCCAAACCAGTTGCGCTACCAAACTGCGCTACACCCCGATATTGTGTTTAGTCCATATTGGCAGGGGCAGTAGGATTCGAACCCACGGCACGTGGTTTTGGAGACCACTGCTCTACCAACTGAGCTATACCCCTACACGACTGCGAAGAACATTCGATTCGCAAATATGGCGGAGAAGATGGGATTCGAACCCATGCGGCCCTTGCGAACCCTAACGATTTAGCAAACCGTCCTCTTCAGCCTCTTGAGTACTTCTCCAGGCT
>JBJESR010000070.1:0-4233 GCA_051882895.1 Lentihominibacter sp. | reverse complement strand
CACGGACTCCCAGATACCGCATGCAACGCCTGCCAGTATCCCTGCACCCAGACAGCAGGCGCTCTTGTTGTTCCTGGTTGTCACAACCTCCTTACCTGTAGCATCTGCCCTTATCTGGCACCAGACAGAACTCAGGGCACCGCCTCCGAAGCTGATTATCCTGTCCACATTTATATCAAGGGCCTCTGTAGCCTCAATGACCCTGCACAGCACCATAACTACACTTTCCATAATGGCACGGACAAAATGAGCTTTGCCGTGGGCGATGGTCATACCGAAAAAGCACGCTCTGGCACCTGCATTCATGTCGGGAGGTCCCGAGCCCTGCAGGTGAGGCAGTGCAATCAGTCCCTCTGAACCGGCCGGTATCTCTGATGCCATCACATCAAACTGATCATACGCATTGATGCCTCCGTCCTTTTCCTTCTCCATCTCCAGTTCACCGAAGTTATCTCTGAACCACTTCATATACATACCGCCTGTAGAATAAGCATGCACCATGTAAAGCCCCGGTATAACGCTGCAGTAGCACGGCATCTGTCTGGAAGGATCCAGAACGACATGATCCACCATAGCCATAGTGCACAGTGCCGAGCCTGTACTGTCAGAAAAATTCCCAGGTTTTATCGCTCCCGTTCCGACAGGTCCGCAGGCAAGATCGCATCCACCGATGTTGACAGTCATTCCGGTCGAAAACCCGAATTCCCGTGCCGCTTCAGCAGTGACGTTACCGATCAGGCTGCCCGGTCTTACCACCTCAGGCAGCTGTCTTCTGCTTATTCCTATATATCCCAGCATGTCATCCCAGTATTCCCTGGTGCTGATATTCCAGTATATGCTGCTCCCCAGCATTGAATCATCTTCCACCAGCCTGCCCGTCAGCAGGTATGTGAAAAAACCGTTCAGCTGAACGATCTTATCGATCCTGTCAAAGACCTGGCGTTCGTGCTTTTTGAGCCACAGAAGCTTTGCTCCCGGCCATATGGGATCTCTGCCCACCTGCCCTGTATGTCTCTGTATATTGGTGCTTCCGAATTCATCCACAATCTCGGAGGCCTCCTCTGCAGCTCTGTTGTCACACCATACAATGGCAGGTCTGACCGGCCTGCTGTTTTTATCCAGAAACACTGTTGTCTCTGCCTGGCAGGAAATACCCAAGGTCACTATCTCTTCCGGTGAAACTTTCGCTTTGCTGATGGCTCCGGATACGGCAGTTTTAAAAATATTCACATACTCCGAAACCTCCATCTCCGCCTGACCAGGCTGCGGAGTCATAAGCTGATACTCTTCAGTTGAACTGGCACACTCGTTCCCGCTGCAGTCAAACAGGGATGCCTTGAAAGCCGTAGTTCCCATATCTATTGTCAGAATGTACTTTTCCATTAAAATACCTCTACCTGAAATTTTATGCTGTTAACGCTTTATGACATTAGTGTATCACTTTTTTACAGCTTCATAAAGAGGCAACCTGCCATAACTTCCGGGCATGCGGGCTAAAATTTCCGGAAACAATTGAGAAAAACTCAGAAATGAACTATAATGATTCAGTACAACATATGGAGGACAATGCCATGGATAAAGATAAAATCAGAGAAGGTGTCAGACTGATACTTGAAGGAATCGGCGAGGATATCACCAGAGAGGGTCTCGTGGAAACACCTAACAGAATCGCATCAATGTACGAAGAGCTGGCCGCCGGATACACCGATGATGCAGCGAAGCACCTTCAGACGAAATTTCATGTTGAAGATAACGATATGGTCATGGAAAAGGACATTCATTTCTATTCTTTCTGTGAGCATCACATGCTGCCGTTTTACGGAACTGCAGCCGTAGCCTATATACCGGACGGAGAAATCGTTGGTTTAAGCAAAATTGCCAGAACAATTGAAGTTTTCGCCAAGCGTTTCCAGCTTCAGGAAAGACTCACCGCACAGGTGGCAGACACATTCATGAAGGAGCTTAAACCTCAGGGCGTCATGGTGCTTGTCGAAGCAGAACACATGTGCATGACAATGCGCGGAATCAAAAAACCTGGAACAAAAACCGTCACCGTAGTCACCCGAGGTGTTTTTGACGACAACGAAAAGCTTCAGAACAGGTTCTACCGCATGCTTGAACGGAGGTAGCCTCCTCGTATGAATACTGATATGCAAAGAGTGAACAGCATCTGCAGTCACCCTTTATGGAAAAGCTGCGTCTCTAAAATACGCGATCTGGAAAGGGAACGTATCTTCTGCTGTCATGACACCTCTCATTTCCTTGATGTGGCTCGCATTGCCTGGATTGAAAACCTGGAAAGGTCTCTTGACATCACCAGAGAAAAGATATATGCTGCCGCCATGCTCCACGATATCGGCAGACATCTGCAGTATCTGCAGGGAGTGTCCCACGATGATGGCAGCGTCTCAATAGCATCCGATATTCTGAAGGATTCCGGATTTGATGAAAAAGAACAGGCAGAAATCTTATCTGCAATACGTATGCACCGCAATCCTGATGCTGCATCCCGCGATGATCTTGCCGGTATAATCTACCGGGCCGATAAAAAATCAAGGATATGTGCATTCTGCTCGGCCAGCGATAAATGCAACTGGCCTGAATCCAGGAAAAATATGAAAATAACTGTTTAAGGGGTTGATATTATGATAAAAATAGGGAATCGAATGTTTGATGTTAAAAACGACTGCTATATAATGGGAATCCTGAATGTTACTCCGGATTCTTTTTCGGACGGCGGCAAATGGACCGACATGGACAAAGCGATAGCTCATGTCGGGGATATGATAGATGAAGGGGCTTCAATAATAGATGTAGGCGGAGAATCCACCCGTCCCGGTCATGTCCAGATAAGCATCGACGAGGAAATCTCCCGTGTCGTTCCTGTCATCGAAACAATAAAGAAAAATTACGATATACCTGTCTCCATCGACAGCTACAAAAGTCCCGTGGTCGAAGCTGCTCTCAAAGCCGGTGCCGATCTGGTCAACGATATCTGGGGGCTCAAATACGACCGCAAGGTTGCTGATCTCATTGCCCGCTACAACGTACCATGCTGTCTGATGCACAACCGCGATAATACTGAATACAGCAATTTTGTCGAAGATATGCTGGACGATATGAAGGAAACCATCGAAATCGCAAAACATGCAGGAATACCTGATGAGCACATCATTCTGGATCCCGGTGTCGGCTTCGGCAAAACCTATGAACATAATCTTATTGCCATAAACCAGCTGGAGCGGCTTACTGAACTGGGTTATCCTGTACTTCTGGCAACATCGAGAAAATCCGTTATCGGTCTCACCCTTGATCTCCCTGCTGACCAGCGAGTAGAGGGCACCATGGTAACAACTGTGATGGGAATTCAGAAGGGAGCATCTTTCGTACGAGTACATGACGTAAAGGAGAACATGCGGGCAATCCGCATGACTCAGGCTATTCTGAAAGAAGGCAGGAAATAAATTATGGAAATGCAATATGATAAAATCCGCATCAAAGACCTGGAAATATTCGCAAATCATGGAGTATTCCCTGAAGAAACCCGTCTCGGGCAGAAATTTCTTGTTTCTCTCACCATGTATGTGAACACCCGACCGGCGGGTAAATCAGATGACCTGTCAGAATCCATCAATTACGGAGAAGTAAGCAGCTTTATCACTTCATTCATGAAAGAAAACACATTCAGGCTGATTGAAGCTGCTGCGGAAAATCTTGCTGAAGCTCTGATGCTGCGATACCCCCTTCTCGAAGGCCTGACGCTGGAGCTGAAAAAACCATGGGCTCCGGTTGGTCTGCCCCTTGATACTGTATCTGTAGAGATAACCAGATTCTGGCACAAAGCTTATATCGGCCTCGGCTCAAATATGGGCGACAAAAAAGGTTATCTTGATCAGGCCGTCAGATCCCTCAATGAAACAGATGGCTGCCAGATTGAGAAAGTATCTTCATACCTTGTTACTGAACCTTATGGCGATATCGAGCAGGATGATTTCCTGAATGCCTGTCTGATTCTGAAAACATGGCTGTCTCCCCATGAGCTGCTGGAAAGGCTCCACGAAATCGAACATGATGCCCACAGAGAAAGAGTAATCCGCTGGGGTCCCAGAACCCTTGATCTTGATATACTGATGTACGACGATCTGATTATGGAAACTGAGGATCTGATAATCCCTCATGTGGAAATGCACATGAGAGAATTTGTACTGAAACCTCTTGCCGAAATCGCACCAT
>JBJESR010000069.1:0-4253 GCA_051882895.1 Lentihominibacter sp. | reverse complement strand
CTTAGGACCTGGTAAAGTTTCTGTTACGATCTTAGGTAATGCTTCTCTTAACATAATTAACCTCCGTAAGTTTGAAAAAATTGTAATTAATTTATATCGAGCTCAGAGAGCTTTCTATACAACGTTGCTCTGGACAGACCAAGTTCTCTGGCAACTACGTCTTTAATACCATTATGCTGTTTAAGCTTCTTGGTTATTATCTCTTTCTCGTAGAGCTTGACCTGCTCTGCCAGAGGTTTGTCCATATTCCTGAATTTGACTATCTCTTCTTCTTTCTTGAGGATCCTAACAGGAACATCCTCAATATCGATTACTTTACCGAAAGCCATATTGGTGCCGTATTCCACTGCGTTTTCAAGTTCCCGCACATTTCCCGGCCAGTCATAATTCATATAAAGTTCTTCAACTTCATCAGAAAAGCCTTCGATCTTTCTGTTCATAAATGTATTGTACTTCTTGAGGAAATGATACATCAGCATACGTATATCTGCTTTTCTCTCCCTCAAAGGAGGAATCGAAAGCGGTATAACACTCAACCTGTAATACAGATCTTCCCTGAATGTACCTTCTTCAATCATTTTCTCAAGATCTTTATTGGTTGCAGCTATCACACGTACATCAACTATTATACTTCTGCTGCCGCCAACCTTCTCAAACCGCATATTCTGAAGCACATGCAGTATTTTAACCTGAAGATGCAGAGGCATATCGCCTATTTCATCGAGAAAAATCGTACCGCCATCCGCAAGTTCGAATTTTCCAACCTTCCCTTTCTCGTTAGCGCCCGTGAAAGCTCCTTTCTCATATCCGAAAAGCTCACTTTCAAGCAGATTTTCAGGAATGGCTCCGCAGTTTACAGTAATAAACGGGTTGTCTCCTCTGGCACTGGCATAATGTATAGCTTTAGCAAACATCTCCTTGCCTGTACCACTCTCACCGGTTATAAGCACAGTTGAATTGCCTCTGGCGGTTATAAGTGCCTGTTTCTTGGCAATCATAATCTTCTCACTTGTGCCTATAATATCATCCACCGTGTTCTTGATAGTTCGTGTGTTGAAATTATATACTAATTTCTGTGCTTCCTCTATATCTCTGAAAGAAACCACAATACCTTCGATTTCATCTCCGGACGAATATGGTTTGACTGTAACAATAAAATGGTGCTGACCGCCATCAACCTTGAATATTTCTTCATTCTCGGTATAACCCCTGCCTGTTTCAAGCACCTTGATAGCAGGACTGCCCGGCATAAGCTTTGAAATATGCCTTCCGATCAGTTCTCTCTTTGTCATGTTAAACAGAGTGGCTGCCCTCTTATTGCAATGCTTGACGTATCCACTCTGATCAAGAGCGAAAATACCTTCATGGGCTGTCTCCAGCACTGTGGACATCTCGTCACGTGAAACCTCGACGTTTTCGAGGGTTTCCTGCTGATCTGCCTTGGCAGCAAGTAAATCTGCCATCTTCTCGACAAACCCTGTCATATTTTTGCTCTTATCTGACAGAATTTTTTTCTGTTCTTCTGTAAAGGCAATAAGGCCGATAATACCTATTATCTGAGTATTAAGTATTATCGGTGTACAGACTTCAGCGAGTTCTCCTGAAACTGTATTTCCTCTTCCGGTGATATCATAATCCTTATCAAGCTTGGCATCTGCAACATACTGGGTTGTTCCTGTCCTGAGAACCCTAGCATAAAGGAAATTGCTGTCCAGATCTCCGCCTTCTTCTTTCTGGCCTATCTGATCATGGTAAACCCCTGTGCCTCCCAGTATGTTAAGTTTTTCATCCACTATCTCAACTTCTACACCAACGGCAATACTGATGGCTTCAGCAACCTGTTGGACGCTTTCTTTAATGCCGCTTAATACAGACATGCTTTACCGCCTTTACTAAAATATATGTCTCAACTAAATACCATTTATATTCTAACACACATCAGGTATAAAAATAAAGATTTTTTCTCAGATTTAATACATTTGTGTCTTCTTTGCAAAACGGTATCGTCATTAATTTTCGTCTGTATTTTCTTCTTCGCTGACTGCTGCACCAAGATTAATAGCTGATTTCTCCAGTTCCTGAATTATATTATTTATTTTAATCAGCTTATCATGCGGCATTTTGCCATCAATCGCCAGATTGGCATTATACAGAATATCTTCAATTCTCCTGTGTATGCTCGTCAGTGTACTTCTGGCAACATTTGCCGCCTCCGCATTGATTTCTTCTTCAACAGATTCTTTCATGCTGACGATTTCGTTATTATCGAGGATATACTCTGAATTCCCATGAACAACAACAGGATCATATCCAAGCTCTGCTTTTACTGTTTCTGCGAAATCTTCCTTTGCATCAGGTTCACCGTGAACGAGGAAGATTTTCTCAGGTGCCTGCCTGAATCCTGCAAGCCATCCGAGCAGACCGTCTCTGTCAGCATGTCCGGAAAAACCTTCAAGATTATGAATCTGCGCATTCACTTTAATCTTTTCTCCAAAAAGTGTCACTTCCTGTGCACCTTCAACCAGTCTTCTTCCCAGAGTTCCTTCTGCCTGATATCCGACAAATATAATGCTGGCTCTGCTGTCCCAGAGATTATGCTTGAGATGATGTCTTATCCTTCCTGCTTCGCACATTCCGCTGGCTGATATTATAACCTTAGGCTTGCGATCCGAATTGAGCATCATCGACTCTTCACTTGTTCTTGTAAACTTAAGATTTTTGAAATCAAGCGGGTGATCGCCATTCCTTATATATTCTTTTGTTTCTTCATCAAATACCTGTGCATTTTTCTTGAAGACTTCAGTTGCAGTTGTTGCCATAGGGCTGTCCACATAGACCATAAGATCTTTGAAAGCTTCCCGATATTCACTGTCGCTGTCATATACCCTGTTCAGTTCATAAATGAGTTCCTGAGTCCTCCCTACTGCAAAGGATGGAATTACTGTTGTACCCCCACGTGCAGCAGTATCTCTGATAATATCCATCAGTCTTCTCACATCCATGGAATTTTCGGGATGAAGTCTGTTCCCATATGTTGTTTCCATAATTACATAATCAGCTTTCTTGATTATCGTCGGATTTCTCAGTATCGGTCTGTCCATAACTCCCAGATCTCCGGAAAAGACTATCTTGGAAACATTTTCACCTTCGGTAACCCACAGCTCGGTTATTGCCGAACCCAGAATATGTCCGGCATCATTGAATACGATTTTAACTTCATCGTTCAGTTCAACCAGCTGATCATACAGAACAGGTCTGACAAATTTAAGAGAATCAGCTGCGTCATTATATGTATAAAGCGGTTCGACAGCAGGTCTGCCTGCCCTTTCATTCTTTCTGTTCTGCCATTCCGCTTCTTTTTCATGAATATATCCGCTATCCTTCAGCATTACATCCAGCAGATCCGCTGTCGCATCAGTACAGTAGATATCACCTTTGAAGCCTCTTTTTACAAGAAGCGGGATTCTGCCGCAATGATCAATATGAGCATGGCTCAGAATAAGACAGTCGATCTCAGCAGGATCAAATGGAAATTCTTCATAGTTCATTGCCTCCTGGGCTTTTCCTCCCTGAAACTGTCCGCAATCAAGCAGAATTCTGTGATTATCCGTCGTTATCAGATGGCACGACCCCGTTACTCCGATTGATGCTCCGCAAAACTGTATTTTCATTAGTTTAACCTCCCTGAATAATTCCCTTTAGTTTATTATATTCTTTTCTTCTTTCTTTTACAATACTCATTAGCAAACGCAGAATAGATTGAATATTATGCGAACACGACGAAAAAACCGCTTGGGCAAGCGGTTTTTTCTTATGAAATAAGGCTAAGTGTAGTTAGACCTAGTCGTAATTCTTCTTTAATGAAAGATCCACAGGAGTTCTGCCTTCTTTCCATTTGATTTCTCCCGGAGTGATACAACCCTGTACCGGGCATACATTGAGACAGAGATGGCAGCCTACGCAATTGTCATTAAGCTCAGGTCTTCTCTTTTCTTCATTCCAGTCGATTGCCTGATGCGCTGCGTCATAGCATGATACATAGCATCTGCCGCAGCCTACGCATTTATCATCGTCAAACGCAGGAAGAACCTTATAGTCTCTGTTGAGCTCTTCTGCAGGAATGATATTAGGAAGCGCAACTCCGATGAATTCATCAATGCTGTTGTATCCTCTCTCGTCCATGAAATAACTCAGTCCCGAAATCATATCCTCAACGATTCTGTAACCATACTGCATAATAGCTGTTGTAACCT
>JBJESR010000068.1:0-4336 GCA_051882895.1 Lentihominibacter sp. | reverse complement strand
TCGGATTATCAAACAAGCATGTGCATTTACAGAAGGATCATATTGATATCCTTTTTGGAGAAGGTCATGAGCTTACACCGACCAAGCCGCTGGTTCAGCCGGGACAGTTCGCTTCAGAAGAAAAAGTTGATATCGTAGGACCTAAGAACACTCTCAAGGGAATCAGAGTACTGGGACCTGCCAGACCTGAAACTCAGGTTGAACTTGCTATGACCGATGCAAGAACTCTGGGAATCAAGGCTCCTATCAGAGAATCAGGCGTGCTGGAAGGTACTCCGGGATGCAAGCTGGTTGGACCTTGCGGAGAAGTTGAGATAGATCATGGTGTAATCGTTGCTCTGAGACATGTACATCTGAATCCTGAACAGGCTGAAGAAGCAGGAGTTAAGGATAAGGATATCGTATGCCTCAAGGTCGGCGGCGAAAGAGGTCTGATCTTTGACAACGTACTGGTACGTGCTGGAGTCAAGCATGAGAGAGAAGTACACCTTGACACTGATGAAGGAAACGCAGCAGGATGCGGACCTGATGCAGTAGCAGAAATCATTAAATAGTACATAGAAGCAGTAGATGTTCTAACGTTATCCGACACCGCGGGGCTTGTCCTGCGGTGTTTTTTTTTCACATAACAGGTTTATTTAAAAAACGCATAAATTCCCTCTTTTTACAGATACTATGGAAAGAAACGGAAAGTTTAGTCAAAAAGTACAGTAAACGGAGGAATTTTTGAATGAAGGCTACAGGAATTGTAAGAAGAATCGATGATCTGGGGAGAGTTGTCGTTCCCAAAGAAATAAGAAAGGTATTAAGGATCCGGGAAGGTGATCCTCTGGAGATATACACGGGAACTGCTGGTGAAATCATTCTGAAAAAATATTCACCTATCAGCGAGCTTGGTCAGATTGCCGAGTCATTTACAGAAACTGCAGCATCAGTGCTGGGTCTGCCCGTTCTGGTATCTGATACGGACAGATTTGTTGCAGTATCAGGAGTCAGGAAGAAAGATTATATTAATAAAGAAATAGATGAAGATCTCGATTATATTATACAAGGTAAAAGCGAGTACAGGAACGGTTCCAGAGTTGTGGTGCCAATACTCACAAACGGAGATCCTATCGGATCTGTAACAATACTGCCGCCTGAGGGCAGTGAAGTCGGAGAAATTGAGGTGAAAGCGGCAGAGCTTGGAGCTGGCTTTCTGGCAGGTCAGATGCAGAACTGATCCGGCAGCAGCAGAAACTGAAGGTGTGTTTTTCAGTCCGGGGACTGAGATAACATGCCTTTTTTAATGCTGAAAGTCTTTGACTTTTATGCAGTGTTGCAGTAACATTTTAATAGTCATATTTTTATATAATCATATTCAGGGAGAGAATAATGAAAAAATTAAAAGGGCTTTGGAAGATAATATTCGGGCGAACTGCAATACTTGTATTTCTTATGGTTATTCAGGCGGTGATACTGTTCGGAGGATTCGCAGTACTGGATAATAAGATTCTGATAGTAAACTATGGAGTAGGTATACTGGCGGTCATAATTCTGATGTATGTGCTTAATGCAAGACAGAATTCCAGCTATAAAATGATGTGGATAATTTTAATTCTTGTGGTTCCTGTAATAGGAGTCTCATTTTATATTTATACCAGACTTCAGCCGGGAACAAGGTTTATTGCAGGTCGTGTAGGTGAACTGCTGGAGGAAGAGAAACCTTTTCTTAAGACTGTAACGTCAACAGAAAAAGCTCTTCAATGTGAACCGAAAATAGATACAGGTCTGTTCAGATATCTGCATGAATACGGTAAGTATCCTACATATTGTGATGCCAGCGTGAAATATTTCCCTTTAGGGGAGGACAAATTCAATGAAATGATATATCAGCTTGAAAGAGCAGAGGATTTTATTTTTCTGGAATATTTTATCGTCGAAAGAGGATATATGTGGGACAGAGTGTTAAAGATTCTGGCAAAAAAAGCTAGGGAAGGCGTTGAAGTCAGATTTATGTATGATGGAACATGTACGCTTTCACTCCTTCCTAAAAATTACCCGCAGAGAATGGAGAAGCTGGGAATCAAATGCAAAGTGTTTTCACCCATGATGCCGTTTCTGACGACCCATCAGAACAACAGAGATCACAGAAAAATTCTGGTCATTGACGGACACACCGCATTTACCGGCGGCATCAATCTTGCGGATGAGTACATCAACAGAAAAAAACGCTTCGGTCACTGGAAGGATACAGCTATAATGGTTAAAGGGGAAGCGGTGAACAGCTTTACCCTGATGTTCCTGCAGATGTGGAATATAACCGAAAGAACGAAGGAGAATTACGGAAGATATATGTTCAGAGGCAGTATGCCGTGCGACAGTACGATGAGAAACGGAGGATATATAGCGCCGTATGGAGACAGTCCCTTTGATGATGAAGAAGTAGGGGAAAAGGTATATATAGATATTCTCAACAAAGCCAGAGATTACGTGCATATTATGACTCCTTATCTTATTCTTGACGAGGAAATGCTGAATACAATCATATTCGCCGAACAGAGGGGAGTTGATGTCAAGATAATCCTGCCTCATATACCTGACAAGAAATATGCATACTGGCTTGCACGGACTCATTATAGGGAGCTGATAGAGGAAGGCGTGGAGATATATGAATATACACCGGGCTTTGTACATGCCAAGGTATTTACCAGTGATGATGAGAAAGCTGTGGTGGGAACGATAAATCTGGATTACAGGAGCCTTTATCTTCACTTTGAATGTGCCGCATATATATGGCGTAATCCGGTAATACAGGATATAGAGGAGGATTATCAGAACACACTGGCCAAGTGCCATAAAATAACACTTCAGGACTGTCGCGAATACAGCTTTATCGGTAAAGTATGCGGCAGAGTGCTCAAGCTTATTGCACCGCTCATGTAACAAGAAAGGAATAAAAAATGTTATTTAAAAATATTACTGTACTGAATGAGAATCTTGATGTTGAAAAGGAACGGTACGTATTTGTAAAGGGTGACAGGATAGCATACATTGGTGATAAACCGCCGGCTGAACCATGTGACAGAGAGTATGACGGCAGAGGAAAACTGCTGATGAGCGGATTTTTCAATGCACATGCTCATTCACCGATGACGCTGATGAGGGGTTATGGCGAAAATATGGCCCTTCAGGACTGGCTTACCAAGAAAATATTTCCGTTTGAAGATAAACTGGACAGCAACGCTGTTTACTGGGGCACCATGCTGGCAATGGCAGAATCACTGAAATTCGGGATTGTTTCAACCAGTGATATGTATTATTTCTGTGAAGATATGGCTGAAGCAGTTGCAGAATGCGGTGCGAAAAGCAATATTTCCAGATCTATAACCAATATAATGGGAGAAGATCCTCAAAGCCTGATAAGCATGAAGGAAAACAAAGAGTTTTATGAAAAATATCACAATACTGCCGGAGGCAGAATTAAAGTGGATATGAGTCTTCATGGCGAGTACACCTCGAATCCTGAAACTGCGAAAGCTCTTGCTGAATGTGCCAGAGCAGCAGGCGATGTGATAATGCATGTACATTTGTCTGAAACAAAGCTGGAGCATGAAGAATGTAAACAGCGTCATGGATTGACACCTGCAGCATATATGGAAAAAATGGGGCTGTTCGACGTTCCTGCACTGGCTGCTCACTGTGTATATGCAGAAGATGAGGATCTTGATATTTTCAGGGCGAAAGGAGTAACTGTTGCGACTAACCCTGTAAGTAATATGAAGCTTGCCAGCGGTGTATGCAATGCATCAAAGGTGATAGAAAAAGGAGTAAATCTGGCTATAGGAACAGATAGTGTTGCAAGCAACAACAGCCTTGATTTTATTGAGGAGATGAAGACTCTCGCAATCGGCAATAAAGTCTTCTTTAAAGATCCGACATTGCTCACACCGAAGGAAGCTCTGAGAGCAGCCACTGCCGGCGGTGCTGCGGCTCAGGGGAGACATGACTGCGGTGCTCTAAAAGAGGGCAATAAAGCGGATCTGATAGTTCTTGATATTTCCGGGCCCAATATGCATCCTGTTCACAATCTCATCAATAATATAGTGTATTCTAGTTCAGGCAGAGATGTTATCATGACGATGGTCGACGGCAAGGTGCTGTATGAAAACGGCATATACTCTGCGATAGATATGGAAAAAACTATTTATGAAGTTGAGAAGGCAACTGAGAAAATTCTTGAAAGGCTTTAGTTATGGCAAAAAAATCATTAGTTAAAGGTGCGGCAGTGCTTGCTGTCGCAGGTATAGTTGTAAAGGTGCTGGGTGCTTTTTTCAGAATACCGCTGGGAAATATG
>JBJESR010000067.1:0-21191 GCA_051882895.1 Lentihominibacter sp. | reverse complement strand
CACTGGAAAATGCCTTCAGAAAATAGCTTCATACCCAGGTCCGAGATGCTGCAAACGGACAGCATTTCTGGCGGTGAACGAAGGTGTGCCTTACATAAATGACAGATGCGGTACTGGTCTTGCTGCTGATGATTCATTAAGCTGCAGTTATCATGACAGAAATGCGGAATGCATTGAGAGTGAGTGTCCGTTTTATGAATCACAGAGTACTGACAAGAATGATGGGCAGGCCATTATCGTACCTCATGAAATGATGCCGAGAAAAGAACCGGGCAGAACATGTGAATGCATGAACAGACCGATATCACTTGATTCAAAAAAGGGAGTCCTGTCATGGCTTAAGGATGAAGGTGATGAGGTTAAAGCCGGGGAAACCGTGTGTGAAGGTGAAGTGGACAAGCGTGTAATAGAGTTTGAAGCTCCATGCGATGGTATCCTGGTAAAGCAGTGTATTAAGGAAGGTCAGGTGTTTACTGCGGGAACTGTGCTGGGGTATGTCAGTGCTTAGATAATATAAATGCAGTGTTAACATATTGTGTTAAAAAAAGAACAATATTTGTCCCTGGTGCCTGAATTATCTGATAAAATGTTGACTCGTAAAAATCCGGTTGCTAAAATATCTGAAAAGGTGTTTCAATCAGAAAAGGAGTTTGTGTAATGGAAAAAGAAAGAATAGACAGAATGAATGAACTTGATGCCAGACAGAAAGCGGCTGGACTGGAAGCAAGTGAAAGAGAAGAATTGAGAATTCTGCAGATGGAGCATCTGGCAGAAATGATGCCTGCGGGTGAAGAGGAATAATAATATGGAAACATATTCAGCAGCACAGAAACAGCGACTGATCGAACTGAATGCTGACAGCACAATTGTGAACAGAGAATTTGAAACGATCGAAGAGAGAAACAAGTGCTTTAAAATGACAGAGAAACAGTTTATCAGAGACAACAAAGAGAAACTGAACAGACTTATTGAAGAAGAGCATATTCCTCTGACTCTCCGTGTCGAAGATATACTGGAAGACTGGCTGACAAAGGATGAAGGGTTCACGAGGGTGGCGACGCCGATTATAATAGGTGCTGATAAAGTGAAGAAGATGAATATTGACAATGATAATCATCTGAGAGAACAGATTTTCTGGCTTGACGGCAGAAAATGCCTGCGCCCTATGCTTGCTCCTAATCTTTATGAAGTCATGAGAGATATGTACAGGATCACCAGAAAGCCTGTCAGGATTTTCGAGGCAGGTTCATGTTTCAGGAAAGAGTCTCAGGGAGCACAGCATATGAATGAGTTCACAATGCTTAATTTTGTAGAACTGGACAGTGTCAGGGACGGAGAGCAGATGGACAGGCTGGAGGCTCTGGCAAGAGGTGCTATGAAGGCTCTGGACATTGATAATTATGAGCTGGTGAGAGAAAGCTCCGGAGTGTACATAGAAACTCTCGATATTGAAGTTGACGGGATTGAAATCGCATCGGGAGCATATGGGCCGCATCCCCTTGATGCCAACTGGGGAATCTTTGAACCATGGGTAGGAATTGGATTCGGTCTGGAAAGAATAGCTATGGTCAAAGGCGGATATCAGACAATCAAACGTGCAGGAAAAAGTATTTCATATGTTAACGGTATTCCTCTGAAGCTTTAGCATAAAAAACATACCTTCTTTATAGGTTTTATTATAAAGAAGGTTTTTTTATTGTTTTTTTTGTGATATAATTACTATTTAAAAGTACCACTTTAATTTGAGAAAGAGAGCATAGCAAATGAAAATACCTGAATTATTTGAACAAAAGAAACCTGTTTTTTCCCTGGAAATATTTCCGCCTAAGAAAAAAGCGAACATTGATACAATTTATGATACCGTAGCCAAGCTGGCGGAATGCAATCCTGACTTTATCAGTGTCACTTACGGCGCAGGCGGCAATATGGCAGATAACTCGACATGTGAAATCGCATCGAATATCAAGAAAAAGTACGGGATAGAGACGGCAGCACACCTTACCTGTGTCAACTCCACAAGGGAGGATGTCAAGGAAATGATCGGAAGATTCCAGGCGGCGGACATCAGAAATGTGCTGGCACTCAGAGGAGATATTGTTCCTGATCAGGAAATCAAGAAAGATTTTGAACATGCCAATGAACTTGCAATAGAAATACAGAGGAAGTGCAATGATGATATAGAAATTCTGGGTGCATGCTATCCTGAAGGTCATTATGAAAGCAGATCTCTTGACGAGGATATCAATAACCTTAAGTATAAGATCGGTGCTGGTGTTAAAGCGCTCATAACACAGCTCTTCTTTGACAACCAGCTGTTTTATGAGTTTGTAGGCAAAGCAAGGATGATGGGCATCAAGGTTCCGATTTCAGCAGGCATAATGCCTATAGTGAATTCAAGACAGATTGAAAGAACTGTTGCATTGAGCGGAGCAAGCCTGCCCCACGAATTCACTAAAATGATAGGACTGTATGAAAATGATCCTGAAGGGCTCTTTGATGCAGGAATCGAATATGCTGTCAATCAGATAAGAGATCTTATTACAAATGGAGTTGATGGAATCCATCTTTATATTATGAACAATCCTGAAGTGGCCCGCAGGGTTTATGAAGACATCAAGGATCTTTTGTAGTATAGTATGAATATAGAGATTAAGAGACCGATTTCAAGAGATAAATGGCTTGCTGCACTGCATGTCAAAGGGAAGGCTGATGCTGATCTGACAGCAAAGTTTGACGAGGCCGAACAGATGCTGCTTCGGGAAGCTGCTCCAAAGGCTGTTTACAGGATTATGGAAAAAAACGAAGTCATAACGTGCGGCTTTTCCATAGAGAAGCATCTGGAAGGATGCAGCAGGGTCGCGATCATGGGCATGACCCTGGGGTTGGGAGTCGACAATCTGCTGAGGAAGACACAGGTAAAGGATATGGCTATGACAGTAATTCTTGACTGCGGCGCTTCTGTGCTTGTTGAGCAGTTATGTGATGAATATGAGGAACTGATTAAACAGGAGACAGAGGAAGCTTATGCTACCTTCAGATTCAGTCCGGGGTACGGGGATTATCCGGTTTCTGAACAGGGAAGGATAATAAGATATCTGGATGCTTCCAGAAGAATAGGACTGACAGTTACTGCGAACAGTCTGATGATACCGAGAAAATCAGTAACGGCTCTTATCGGTCTGGCAGACCATCCTGTTGCAGGAAAACTTGCTACCTGCGGGGAGTGCGTACTGAGAGATAAATGTACACTAAGAAAAGAGGGAAAGTTCTGTGGCGATTGATTTTAACGAGAAAATATATATCCTGGACGGTGCGATGGGCACTATGCTGCAAAAGGCCGGAATGAGTTCAGATGAAACGACGACACATTTCGGTCAGGAGCATCCTGAAATACTTCGGGATATACATAAACAGTATATAGATGCCGGTGCGGATATAATATATGCCGCAACCTTCGGGATCAACAGATATAAAATGGACGAGCTGGATGTCACATTGGATGAAGCTGTGAAGACAGCGATGGATGCAGCCAATGCAGCTAAAGCAGAAGCAGCTGAAGAAGGTAAAGAAGTGATGGTGGCTCTCGGTCTTGGACCTCTCGGCGAACTGCTGGAACCTATGGGAACTCTGGCATTTGAAGAGGCTTATGACGCTTTTGGTGAAGTGGTCAGCGCTGCCGTGAAATACGGTGCGGATCTGGCTGTGATAGAGACAATGACAGATCTTTATGAGGTGAAGGCCGCCGTGCTGGCAGTAAAGGAAAATTCAGAGCTTCCTGTGATAGTGTCGATGTCTTTTGAGGAAAACGGCAGAACGTTTACAGGCGTAAGTCTTGAGGCTATGGCAGTAACTCTTGAAGGTCTCGGAGTAGATGCTATGGGTATAAACTGTTCGCTGGGGCCTGCACAGATTCTTCCTATGGCAAAGGAACTCAGGAGGCTGACGGATATTCCCGTATTTGCCAAGCCTAATGCAGGTCTGCCTGATCCGACAACTGGTGCTTATGATATTACCTGTGAACAGTTTGTTGAAACCCTTGCAGGGTATCTTGATGAAGGCATAAATATGATAGGTGGATGCTGCGGCACAGATCCTGAATATATCAGAGGACTTGCTGATTACAGAGAAAGCTTTGTGATGACTGAAACACGCAGCACGGCTGAGAAACAGCTCAAGGTATGCAGCGGGAGTAATGTTGTGACGGTGGATCATGTGACGGTAATCGGTGAAAGGATAAATCCGACGGGAAAGAAACGTCTGAAACAGGCACTCCTCGATGAGGATTTTGATTATATCCTTTCCCAGGCGATAGAACAGATAGATGCCGGTGCAGAAATACTGGATGTCAATGTCGGAGTTCCATCTCTGGATGATGTGAAGATGCTGCCGCGTGTTGTCAAACAGCTGCAGTCGATAACAGGGCTTCCTCTCCAGATAGATTCATCAAATCCTGAGGCAATAGAAGCCGCCCTCAGAGTTTATAACGGTAAAGCGATAGTAAATTCCGTAAACGGTGAAGAAAAGGTGCTGGATGCGATACTGCCTGCGGTTAAGAAATACGGAGCGGCCGTTGTCGGTCTGACTCTCGATGAAAATGGTATACCTCCGACCGCTGAGGAACGATTTGAAATAGCACGCAGAATACTTGAAAAAGCCAAGAGCTACGGTATATCAGAGGAGAATGTTATTATCGACTGTCTGACTCTGACTGCCTCTGCGCAGCAGAAAGAGGCGGATGAAACCCTGCGTGCCGTCAGGATGGTAAAGGAAAAACTGGGTCTCAAAACGGCACTTGGTGTATCCAACATAAGTTTTGGTCTTCCGGCAAGGCCTGTGGTCAACAGGACTTTCCTGACACTTGCCATGGAAAACGGACTTGATCTTCCTATAATCAATCCCAACGTTGAAGATATGATGGCGTCCATTTTTGCGTATAATGTACTTAAAAACGTCGACAGGAATGCTGTGAAATACATTGAAAGATATGCAGATGCAGAAGTCGGGACATCAATAATTTCACAGAAAAAAGACAGAGGCTTAACAGAATCTTCAGATAAGGGCGGTACAGTTCATGATATATTCTATTGCATAGAGAAAGGCATGAAAGGCGATACAGTCAATGCAGTTAGTGCTTTACTGGAAACCTGTGATGAAATGGGTGTTGTAAACGATTATCTCATTCCTGCCCTTGATAAAGTCGGACGAGGTTTCGAAAAAGGAACAATTTTCCTGCCTCAGATGCTTCAGGCAGCAATGGCGGCGCAGGCAGGTTTTGATGTGATCAAGGAGAGACTTGCGGCAAGTGATAAAGAAACTGTTTCACTTGGCGAAGTGGTTATTGCGACTGTTAAAGGAGATATCCATGACATCGGGAAAAATATCGTCAAAGTGATAATGGAGAATTACGGCTATAAAATGATAGATCTCGGGCGTGATGTTCCTGCAGAGAAGATTGTTGATGTCGTAAAAGAGAAAAATATTAAGCTTGTAGGTCTGAGTGCACTTATGACAACTACACTCAAAAGTATGGAAGAAACCATTGCTTCAGTGAAAGAGGCTGCACCTGACTGCAGAGTGATGGTTGGCGGGGCTGTTCTTACTGCTGACTACGCAGCACAGATAGGTGCGGATTATTACTGCAGCGATGCGATGAAATCTGTTGAAGCAGCACAGGAGGTATTCGATGAACAGATTTAGTATGTGGCTTGCCGGTATTATGCGCGGAAGGTACGGTATGGATAATTTCAATAAGTTTCTGCTGATTGTTTCTGTAGTTCTTATTGTGGCAGACTGGTTTATTCATGGCCGCATTCTGTATTTTCTGGCGGTGCTGGCACTGATCTATGTATACTGCAGAATGTTCTCCCGTAATATTAACGCAAGATACAGAGAAAACCAGAAATTTCTCCAGCTGACTTCAAAATTCAGAGGCAGATTTTCAGGTGGAGGAGGTTTCTCTGCAGGAAGAGACAAGACTCATAAAATCCTTCACTGCCCTGGATGCGGGGAGAAACTCAGGGTGCCGAAGGGAGCAGGCAGAATTTCGATAACCTGTCCCCATTGTGCTACTAAATTTGTCAAGAAAGTTTAAATTAAAAAGCGCTTTCATAAGCGCTTTTTTCGATTGAAGGAATTCAAAAGGAGATTCTGATATGTCTGAAATAAAAGCTTTTGTAAACGGGAAGATATTCACATCTGATGACGGTTGTCCTTATGCTGAGGCAATGATAGTAGAAGATGGTCTGATCAGGTGGATAGGAAAAAACGATGAAATGCCTTATACTGATCTGCCGGTGACTGATCTTCAGGAGAAGAGAGTACTGCCGGGTTTTGTAGATGCCCACATGCATGTAGGTATGCTTGCCGAACAGAGTCTGCAGATATCATGTCTGCCGCCTGCTGTTTCATCCATAGATGACCTTGTTGCTTCAATCAGATCGGTAAGGAGCAGACAGAAGGCTGGTGAATGGATAACCGGGTGGGGATATGACGAAGGGAAGATAGCTGATAACAGGCTCCCGGACAGATATGATCTGGATGCTGCGTGTTCAGATGCTCCGGTATGTATAATAAGGACATGTGAGCATATAAGGTGTGTCAACAGCAGGGCTCTTCAGATGGCCGGAATTGACAGAGACACACCGGATCCTCAGGGCGGCATGATAGAGCGTGATAAGGATGGAGAACCTACAGGAATCCTCAGAGAAAATGCCAGGAATCTTGTGTCTGAAATAATGCCGGAGCTGACGGATGATGAGATGGCAGCGTGTCTGGTGAATACAGGAAAGCTTCTGGCTTCCCAGGGTATCACTGCGGTGACCGACATGGGATCCCTTGAAGGTAAGGACCATTATAATTGCCTGCTCAGAGCTGCAGCAGACGGTTTCAGGCAGCAGACTGCTGTTTATTATATCTGGGATTATTTCAGGGATGATCCGGAATTTGTTATTGATGCTGATAGAAGCCGGTCTGATGCACAGATAAGAATCGCCGGTCTGAAGCTGATAGGTGACGGAAGTGTTTCAGGAAGAACAGCATGGATGGACGAGCCGTACGAGGGAAGCAATGACGAATACGGCATGCCGGTATATTCAGATGAGCTTATGGACAGTGCAATAGAGTTCTGCAGAAAAACCGGATGTCAGCTGTCTGTACATGCGATGGGAGCACGGGCGATAAAGCGTGCCGTAGACAGGTTATATGAAGAGATACCATGGACGTATGAGGGAGTTCCTTTTGCAAGGGTGGAGCATATCACTGAGCCTCTGGAAGAGTCGATTGAAAAAGCTGCACATAGTGATATCATGTTTGTCACTCAGCCGGATTTCTTATACGCCGAGATAGAGAGCTATATTAAAAACCTTGGCAAGGAGAGACTCTGCAGGGCATACCCTGTAAAGCACATGCTTGACAGGGGAGTGAAGCTTGCCTTTTCTACAGATGCTCCGGCAACAGCGTGGTCAGAACCGTCTGATCCGATGCCGTGCCTCAAATTCGCAGTAACCCGGAAATCATATGACGGAACAGATTGCGGGGCCGATGAGGCTGTTGATATTGAAACAGCGGTAAAGCTGTATACCAGATGCAGCGCCGAAGCTGCGGGATTCAGTAAAACCGGACAGCTCAAAGCTGGATACAGAGCTGATTTCATTGTTCTTGACAAAGACATATTGGAGATAGATCCGGATGATCTTGATAAAGTTTCTGTACAGCAGACCTATATAAAGGGAGAATGCGTATATGAGAAAATAATCTGAAAATATTGACATTCGTATCTTAGCAGTTATATACTTTTAATCAGCAGACTCAGCTAATAAGCGATTAAAAGGAGAAGAATATGTTTAAGTCATTTGAAGATGTGAAGTGTTTTATCAGAGACAACAGGATCAGAATGGTAGATTTCATGATGGTTGATCTTAATGGAAGATGGAGACATCTGACCATCCCGGCAGAGAGATTCAACGAGGATGTTCTGCGGAACGGAATCGGTTTTGATGGCAGCAATTATGGATTTGCACCGGTAGAAAAGAGCGATATGGTGTTTATACCGGATATTGCATCAGCCTATATGGATCCATTTATGGAGATACCTACCTTGGCAATGATAGGAGATGTTTATGTTATCGGAGTGCCTGAAAACTACAGATTCGATCAGGATCCGAGAAATGTTGCCAAGCATGCGGAGGAATATCTGAGAAGTACAGGCATTGCAGATGAACTGAGAATAGGACCGGAGTATGAATTCCATGTTTTTGATCATGTCAGCTTTTCGACAGATCCCAACGAGTCGGGTTTCTGCATAGATACTCAGCAGGCTGAGTGGAATACAGGAGATAGAGAATATAATCTGGGATACAAGATGGCCCATAAGGGAGGTTATCATATGGCACCTCCGCAGGATATTCTGTATGATTTCAGAAGCAGAGTGGCAATGCTCATGGAAGAGCAGGGGATTAAAGTGAAATACCATCATCATGAAGTGGGAGGTCCGGGACAGCTTGAAATAGAAGTGGAATTCGGCGGAGTCACAGAGATGGCCGATAAAACAATGATGACAAAATATCTCATCAAGAATGAAGCCATTGCGGAGGGAAGGACCGCAACCTTTATGCCGAAGCCTGTTTATGATGAAGCAGGAAACGGCATGCATGTTCACATGCATCTTTTCAAAGACGGTAAGCCGCTTTTCTATGATCCTGACGGATATTCACAGCTTTCGGAAACGGCAATGCATTTTATGGGAGGAATACTCAAGCATATCAAGGCTTTGTGTGCTTTTACAAATCCAAGTACAAACTCATTCAAAAGGCTTGTACCGGGATATGAAGCTCCGGTAACCATAGGTTTTGCGACAGCCAACAGAAGCTCAGTAATAAGAATTCCTGCTTATGCCAAGGATCCTGATAAAAAGAGATTTGAAATCAGAAATCCGGATGGAACGTGCAATCCATATTACGCGTTTGCCGCAATTCTTATGGCTGGAATAGACGGAATCATTAACAGGATTGATCCTGTTGCTGAAGGGTATGGCCCTTATGATTTTAATCTTTATACATTGAGTGATGAAGATAAGAAGAGAATAAAGAGCCTGCCGAAAACTCTTGATGAGGCTCTTGATGAACTGGAGAAGGATCATGGATTCCTGACAGAAGCCGGTGTGTTCCCGGAAAAGCTCATAGAGATATGGCTGCAGAACAAGAGACAGGAAACAGGTAAACATGCTCAGATGCCTACGCCAATGGAATTTGATATGTATTATGATCTGTAAATAAGATTTCAGGATAATACGGTGTTCATAAGAACGCCGTATTTTTTTTGTTCTCATCATTGACAAAAATTCCCATATAATATAAAATGTAAAAAAATAGTAAATTAAGAATAAAATGGGAAAGGAGAAATACTAATGAAATCATTTTATCAGTTAAAAAGCGGGAAGATGGGCGAGTATACGCTGCGGGACAATACTTACAGGAGGATGTGGTATCTCATTGCAGATTATCCTTTCTTTAAGGCTGTCCAGAATGGAGAAATTGAACTGAAGGAGCTGAAATGGGAGAAGCAGAGCGTTACCGAAGAAAAGGCGGTGTCTTTGTGCAATTTCGATAATTACATCAATGCGATAGAGAATGCGGAGAAAGCGATACCCGAAATATATGTCAAAGATGTTATGGCTCATATAATAAGCAATGGTAAATACAGGGATTTTGACTGTGTATGCGAGCAGACTATGAAGAAATGGGTACAGAGATTCATATGGCGTGTTGCAAAGGAGCTGGGGGAAATATAGTAAATGGATAAAAATATAAATAATGTAAAATATATACTGTAGCGAAAAACAATATGCATTATTATAGTATCATCGCAGTTAAAGTTTTAGCAGATATGAGATGGGGTGACGTGAAATATGAAACCATACAGGAGAGCAGTCATAGCAATTTGCATTTCAATTGCTGTGATAACATGCACAGCAGTATATGCAGCAAAAGTATATGAAATATCTTTTCAGAATGAGCTTAAGACCGGGAGCGTAGACATAAAGATAGAGCAGTATGAGAAAACGGAACATGGAGAGAAGCTAATTGATCCGGGTGTGGTGATGCCGAATCAGGATGTAAGTTACATTCCCAGAGTGACAAATCTGCGATCAGACGGCTATGTCAGGGTGAAGGTGGAATTGAAAATGGATAAAGAAATTACAAGACCGCTGACGATAGATGACGTATATGATGTAGGCAGAGAATGGATTCAGAGAGGCGAATACTTTTATAATACTGAAGTAATGAAGACGAATGAAACTTCCGATTTGTTTGAGGGATTTCATATACCCGCCGAATGGACGCAGGACAATGCATCCGGATTTAAGTTTTATGTTACTGCGGATGTAATACAGGATAATAATTTTGAACCGGATTTTGACTCTCAGGCACCGTGGGGAAATATTGAAATAGAACGGGCGAAGGAGGAAGATAATATCGTATATGGTATAGCGACAGAAAAAAAGGATGACAATCTCTATTTCCGATACGGATCTTCAACAGGTCTGGAGAGTGAATATACAGATCTTTTTGCCGGATTTGACTGTTTTATGGCGGGCGATATATATAAAGACACTCTCAGGATGCAGAACAGATCTGAAAATGATATACTGATATATTTTAAAACACAAGCTGTGAATGATGACCTTCTTGAGAAAATGCGGCTCAGAATAAAGTGCGGTGGGGAAAATGTGTATGAGGGAGATCTTGTTTCAGCAGAACTGAATGAATACAAAGCTCTGACAGAAGTCAAAGCAGGCTGTGACGGCAGATTTGATTTTGAAGTGATGCTCCCGGAGGATTCTGGAAACTATTATTCTGTTCTTGCTGACAAGGTTATATGGAAATTCAGAGTGGAGGAAGCTGATAAAGGCAGTGGCGTCACGACAGGTGACGGAACTGATATTATTATAATAATTGTACTTGCAGCATTGTCTGCAGGAGGAATATTATATAGTCTTACCACGCGAAAAAAGGTGAAAAGAAAATGAAAAAAACAGTCGTGATTATCAGAGATGTAATTTTTGTCATGGCAGCAGCTGTCATAACAGCAGCAGGGCTGTGCACTGTTCTGCAGATAAAACCTGCAGTAGTGATAAGCGGTTCGATGGAGCCTGCTATACATACCGGGAGCCTGGTACTCATAGAGAAAAATAAAACGGAGCCTGAAACAGGCGATATCGTTGCGTTTGAAAAGGGCGGGGCATTTATAACTCACAGAGTTGCAGAAATAAGGAATGAGGGATACATAACAAAAGGTGACGCCAACAGGACATGTGATCCCGGAATTGTGACGGAAGATATGATAGTGGGAACAACGGTATTTACTGTACCATATGCAGGATATGCTGTAAAAGCACTGAGTACCGGTAGAGGAATTATAATCTGTGTAACGGTATGTACATGTATTATGCTGGCATCCTGCATGATATCAGCGAAAAGTGAATAAGGATAAAAGAGAAGAGTGATCAGTTATGGTCACTCTTTTTTAAAGAATGGAGGGACTGAATTATGAGGAGCATCAGAGACAGACCATGATGAGAAAAGGAAGCAGTTAAATCATAAATAATCAGGAGGAAGAAAAAATGACTAAAAACATGAGAAAGAATTTTATTATAGCAGCAGCAATAGTACTGATCCTGGTAATAGGATCGGTATCTGCCTATTTTACCAGCTCTGATAAAGCATCGAATATATGGACAGTAGGTGAAATTGATATAGACCTTCAGGAACCAAGCTGGGATGAAGAAAATCCACCGGAGAAAGTCAAGCCTAATCAGGTGTTTGCGAAAGATCCGCAGATAAAAAATATAGGAGAGAATGAAGCCTATGTATTTCTGAAGGTAAGGGTACCGATGGCAAACGTTGCTACAGCAAATATAACAACGGGAGAAAGAATAGGAAGTGCAAGTCAGGAACTGTTTACCTACAGTGTGAATCCGGGATGGGTACAGGTAGGCAGCAGTGCAGTTGAGAATATTGGCGGAACAGATTATATGACATATGTTTATGCGTATGGTGTGGCACAGGAATGTGTAGCCTTGGCGCCTGGGAGCACCACTGCACCATCCCTTTTCAGTCAGGTTAAGCTCATTAATGTGATAGAAGGACAAGGCATGGAAAATGCCACACTGGAAATGCCGATTGAAGCATATGGCATTCAGACAACGGATCTGACTGATAATGATGTCAAAGCTCCTGAAGCTGTATGGAAAATCCTGAATAATCAGACCGTAAGCAACGGAGGTGCAGTATCGCCTTATGATGACGGAATTGCAAACTAGGTACAGAACATAAATATGTTAATTCAAGCTGATCAAAACAGAGAGAGGAGCATTGACCTCTCTCTGACATGATAGGGAAAGACTGACAGCAGGTGCGACTCCTGCTCCTATCCTGATAGCATGGATACTGTTGAACGTAAAGGAAGGAGAAATACTGTGAGGAAAAGATATTTCAGGTATTTTGTAGTGATATTTGTACTTTTGTTTCTGATCGGTTCATGCGGCAGTGTACTTGCTTATCTGACTTCTTCTGACAGCGCAGGGAATTCATTTAAAGTAGGAGCATGTAATACTCAAATTGAAGAAAAATATGAACCGCCGGATGAAATAGATCCGGGGTGCTCATTCACAAAGGATGTCAAAATCACAAATACAGGGCCATCAGATTGTTATGTCAGAGTAAAAGCGGTATTCTCAGATGAAGATATGGGAAAATACTGCAATGTTGACTGGAATACAATTGATTTTGATTACGATTCTGACGATGGGTATTACTATTATCGCGACAAGCTGAAGGCTGATGAGACAACTGAAAGCTTGTTTACCAGCATAACAGTTGATGAGAATATTCCGGCAGATGAAATAAAACCATTTGATATACTTGTTTATTCAGAGGCCTGTGAGGCTTCCGATATTGCAGGATACAGAGAGATATGGCAGAAATTCTGAATACATATCATTGCAATGAGAGAAAGTATAACAAATGAAGCGGAAAGTGGTGGTATGAGTGAAAAGAGAAATAACTGACAATATAAGAAATCCTGTAGTTATGATAATAATTGCGATCATTCTGATTGCGGTACTGATATGTTCTATGGTTTTTACATATGCGGCGGCATCAACTCCGGGCGGATACAGTTCTGAAACCAAATCCGGAAGATACGGATATAAGAATGGATATTTTTATGTGCATTTTTATAAAAACAATTCATGTTATAAATCGGTGAAAATATCCACAGAGGCTCAGACTGAAGTGACGGGTGCGGCTGCGCTGTATACCGAACTGACCCGTAATGCTTCTAAGTATGCAGTCAGCAGCTCTGATCCGGAATTCATACAGATAACGTCAACCCCTGTGACATCAAGAACAGACCCGATAAGTGGATCTGTTCAGGAAATATACTGTTTCACGAGAATCAATTCTAAAATTTTATGTCCCAGAGGGTATAAACACAGCAGTACAGTTATTAATAAGGACAGTAATAATGATCAGTGGACTATCAGACCTTATATCAGAAATTCAGATGGGACATATTCACGATTTACATGCGGAACGCATGATGCTGATACGTTTATCTCATCAGTATGGGCTGTTGCACTGCAGGGATGCGGCAATATAACGAGAACTACCGATGGACAATATTACAGAGACTGGCATTCGGTCGATATAAAATTCACACCTAACAGAACAGCGATAACTTTTGATGCCAACGGCGGAGCAGGCACGATGGAAAACCAGACGGTAACCTATGAGGCGGGAGAAAAACTTGATATGAATCTTTACACGAGAGAGGGATACATATTCAGCCAGTGGAATACAGAAATTGATGGCAGCGGAAAAGCCTTTGAAGATGAAGCTGCTGTGTCTGAAGCTTTTCCTGTTGAAACCAGTGTAACACTCTATGCTCAGTGGGAAGCAGTTCCTGCGGGACATAACAGTTATCATTTGTCGTTTGGCATATGAAAACGGGAAAGGAGAGAGGAATGATAAACAGAGAGTATAGCTTGCTGCAGAGGATACTGGTGTTTTTCATGGCGGCAGTACTATTCATGACCTTCAGCCCTTTTCATAGTGCTGTCATGGAGGCAGAAGCAGCAGAATCATATAAGTTTACAAGGATTTTTATATCAGGTGATGGAGATATTTCATCAAAATTCAGATTGACAATAGGAGAATATAATCTGACAGGACTCTGCAGACATGGCGGGCCTGCAAGTTCGCCGTCTGCGAGAGCCGTGGTAACAAAACTGAAAAGAACAGACGACAGATTTTATCTTGCATACTATTACGGCAGGATCAGAGGGTGGACAAGTGGTGCCGAAGGGTGTGATCTGGCAAGAGCTTTCCATTATGCAACATATGGTACTGCATATCATCAGTCGGCTTCAAAATCAAAAACCATGATAAGTAAAGCCAGGGCATATGCACAGGAAAACGGGATACCGGATAATTTCGTTGCATACAACTGTGATCCTACTGATGGCAGCCAGGAGTTTATTGCATGGTATTATGCTCCGGGAGGATATCTTAAAATTGTAAAAAAATCGTCGGATAAGGATACGGCAAGAACAGGGAAATACAGTTTCAAGGATATACAATACAAAGTGTATTCAAGCGAAAGCACAAAAAGTAAATGCTACGGTGTACTGACATGCGATAAAAGCGGAGTGACGGATAAAATAAAACTTCCGGCAGACGGGTTTGAGGCGAGAACATATTATGTCAGGGAAACGAAAACAAATGAATTTTTCAAAATCAGCAGTAAATGGTATAAAGTGTCTGTTACACCTGGAAGTACAAAGACACTTACTGTGACAGATAAACCTGAGTATGGAAGTCTGTCGTTTAATAAAGTGTTTACAGATGACTCTGATGAAGATGCTGTGAAAAAAGGATTCAAGTTTGTTCTGACAAATAATAACGACAGCAGGCTTAAATATACCAGTGTATCGGATGATAAAGGCCAGGTGGAATTCAAAGATGTATTAATCGGGAAATACACCCTGAAAGAAGTCCTAAGTACATCTCAGTACGAGAAGGGATACAGATCAGTTACCAGATCAAAGACAGTAACAATCGGGTCAGGAAGCAATACACTTGGAACTTCATCTAACAGTTTTATTAATAAGAAAAAGACAGAAAACCCTGGGCTGATAATATCAAAGCAGACGGATGATAACGGTTCTTTAAAAGGTTGGGAGTTCACTGTGAAAAATACTGTGACCGGAGAAGTCAGAAAAGCTGTGACAGATGATGAAGGGCTGATAATAATTGAGAATCTGCCTGAAGGAACGTATGAGATAACAGAAGTGATGACTGATGAGCAGGAATGCAGATATTACCATCCGGAGCCACAGCGGATTACAATCCTCGCAGGAGCTAAGTCGTGTTCCGTGGTTTCTTTTGAAAATAAAGGAATAAGTGAGTCTGTAAAAATAAAGAAAGTATCGGAGGATGGTATGATTGAAGGTATTGAATTCACGATTTCAGGTACAAAATATTCCGGAACTGAATATGAATGTGATATCGAACCCATTTCCGGAACTACTGATGAAAACGGGATACTGAATGTCGAGGAACTTCCGCCGGGCGAATATGTTGTTGAGGAGACAGGCTTTGAGGCAGATAAATATGTCAATGCATTTCCGCTTGAAGGATATGAAAACCCTGCAAGAAAGTTTACGGTGACAGGTGAAGGTGTTGTTCTGGACGGTAAATTAATGGATTCAGGAGAAATAGAATTTGAGAACCGGCCATTTAAGATAAGGCTTGAAAAAACGGAAATGCTGGCTGACGGCACATTGACAGATAATCCTGTTCAGGGCGCTGAATATGAATTGTATTATATGAACGGAACAGAAGAAATTCTGACTGGTGTATATACGACTGACTCTGATGGTGTGATAGAAGTATATGACGTGTGTCCGGGAAATTACCGTTTTCGTGAAACAAGTGTACCTGCAGGGTACATTGAGAGAACTGAGGAGGAAACTCTTGAATTCACGCTGAAATCGACAGGAAATGGAAGTATAACTATTAAGGATGTTAACAGACAGAAATATGGTTCAGTATTTATAAAGAAATCTGATGAAGATGGCAATCCTGTGGAAAATGCAGAATTCGGACTGTTTTATGATGAAGCCTGCAAGAATGCAGCTGTGGATAAAAATGGAAAGATGCTTGTGGAAAAGTCTGATGAAAGAGGATACATTATTTTTGATAACCTTGAATGGGATACATATTATCTTAAAGAAATAAAGGCTCCCAGAGGCTATGAAGTATCGGATGAGGTCAGAACTATAGTGATAGGTTATGATATTATTTCTGATGCTGTAACTACAGATTATGAGATACATATGAAAAATGACAGAAAGAAGGGTACAGTGGAACTTCGAAAAGTTGATGAAAGCGGAGATATTATTGAAGGCTGTGCGGTATATGATCTGTATAGAAATGATGGAATCCTTATAAAAGAGGGTCTGAGGACAGGCATTGACAATGATGGTGACGGTTCACCTGATGGCACCGGTGTCATAAGAGTGTCCGGGCTTGAGTGGGGGAGCTATTATTTTCTGGAAAAGGAAGCCCCTTTAAGTTATGGACTGAGTGAAGAAAAAGTACGCTTTACAGTAAATGCTTTTTCAGGAGGAACGGTTCAGAGGTTAAAAGCTGTAGACAGAATACAGACAACTTATGTAATTGCAACAAAGAGAATTCTTGCCTCAGATATACATTATGAACATGGAATCCCTTCTTTTACATTCAATCTCAAAGGTACAGATGCAGCAGGCACTGAACATGAATACAACAGGACAGTCACGTTCCCTGAAAGCTATGTGGATGCACACACGGCAGCAGATGGATATGTGAGTATTTCAACAACTTTTTCAGATATACCAGCCGGTATATATGATCTTACTGAAGACAAGGTCATAAGATATGAATTCAGAGAAATAGAAGCGGACAGCCTGATAAACGGCAGAATTTATGGTGAATCGGTAAGATTTGATCTGTTGGATGGCACGACCATCGGTGCCGCGACATTTATAAATGATAAAAGTGAATGGAATGATTATTCCGATACCGGAACCAGAGCCAATATTGTGAAGAAACAGAAACTGTATACAGCCCTTACAGCAGAGTATGCAGGGAAAGTACTGGAAGGCAATATGCCTGTTGATGATTTTAATGATTATCTTGAGGTGTATGCCGTATATGATGATGGTTCTGAAGTGAAACTTGAGGCTACAGATTATTCGGTAACAGATATTGACGGTAATATATTTGACAGAACACCGAAGGTGGCAGGATATTATACCCTTACTGTCACATATAGTGAAAGCGGTATAGAGTATTCAGCTATCGTCGAGATTCAGGTTGCACCGGCAGAATGGTGTACGGTACATTTTGAAGTTGATGGAGGCAGCAGTCTGCAGGACATGAAGGTGTGGAAATATGACACTCTTTCTGAATCGACTAACGACGTGTCCCTGTATACTACTTATAAGGATTATTACAAATTCGGCGGGTGGTTTACTGATGAAAACAAGCTTCAGGAATTCAGTACCGATAAGTCAGAGGTGATTTCTGATACTACACTGTATGCAAAATGGGAGCATAAACATTTAAGTGATTACAGCTGGTCTGAAATTGAGGATATATCGTTGTCCGGAAAAGCTTCAGAAATCCTTGGTGAATGTTTTGATGAAACCAAGAAAGATATAAGCGACGGAAGGCTGTCATCGTATGAGCATACCGGAAGTTTTACGTACCAGGGGAAGAAGGTTCATGCAATGATAACAGGCTTTGGAACCGATACGGATGCTGAAGGCAGGACAGTAGGGATATCATTCATGACGTATGAGGCCGCAGGAACGGCACCTATGAATGCTTTAGAGACAAACATCGGAGGATGGGAAGGTTCAGATCTCAGAGCGGCAATGAACTCAGGGATAAACGCAGATATAACAGATGCATCTCTTAAAAGCAGTATGAAATCGGTAAAAAGGCTTACTGCGGCAAAATCTGATGATGGCAGTCTGAGCATTGTGACGACGTACGATAAACTTGCAGTTCCATCGCAGATGGAGCTTGCCGGTGTTTATGGTTTTGAATCCCGTTTTACGGCGGTTCCGGATATTGAATACGGAGTTTTAAAATCTCTGAAAGGAGAGGGCAATATGTATCCGCTGTTTAACGGCATAGTGCCTGATGGCAGTTCAAACAGTGAAAAAGCACTCGGCAGAGGTTATACATACTGGACACGTTCACTTTCGGTGGATTCCAGCGGTTTCTGTACAGTGCTTCCTAATGGTGCATTCAGCTTTACAGGCAGCTGATCCGGGCGAAGAAACAAAAAAACTCAAAAACCCTTGAATTTCAACGGTTGCGCTGATTTTCAAGGGTTTTTCATTTTCTATACGTTAAACAGGAAATGGATTACATAAACACAGTGTTTTCAATGGATTCAGAGGTTTGTGTGCAATTTGTGTGCAACTTTTAAAACAGGTCATTAAGTTTGTTTACGGCAGCCTCTTTATGCCGAGATAATACGTCCTGATAGATGTTCATAGTAGTAATTACGTTCTTATGGCCAAGCATATAAGATACGGTCTTCACATCTATTTCTTGTTCCAGAGCCCTTGTTGCCCATGTATGTCGCAGGGAATGTACGCCCTGGTAAGGTATATCCAGTATAGCACATACTTTCTGCCAGCGCCGTCTCATATTTGCAGATGTGTATATTCCATACCGGGTGTTCGGCAGAACCAGATTTCTAATATTCAGATCTTTGTCCTGACTCTTCTTAACTTCCCTCAGGAAGCTTACAACGCTGTCTGGAATAGCGATAGTACGGGTGCCTGAAGCGGTTTTTGTATGTTCTTGTATAATCGGTGATCCATGCAGCTCGACGGAGGTTTTATTTATCCTTATAGTCTTTTTCTTTAAATTAACATCATTCCATGTGAGTGTCACGGCTTCTCCAAATCTCATACCGGTGCTGATTAGCAGATAATAAAGCCAGTAATGAGGGCCATTGTTTCTGGTGAAGCCAACAATTTTTTCATGATCCTCCATACTATATGCATCAACCTTTTTAGGTGGCCTGAGTTTATGCAGTTCAACACCTTCATGAGGATTCTTTGCCAATAGATTTTCCTCGACAGCAAACTGCAGACATTTTTTGAATTTGGCAGAAAGGTAGTTGAGAATATGTTTTGTCTTTGTAATCCTTATCTAATTTTTGATGGAACATCTCAGAATACTTCTGCTGTAGTCGGTTCTCGCTTCAGCAAGTGCCTGTACTACTTCTGCTTTTGTTCTGCCGGTTACAGAGATACGTTTGCCATCGAGTGTCAGCTGACCTCGCCATCCATTGTCATAACGGAAAATAGAACCTTCTCCGTTGCCTTTCTTTTTAGCCATTGTATCATTCCTTTCTTAAATATTACTGAATTTTGGGTATAAAAATCCCGGGGCTTGAAAATCCCGGGACGCAATGATACAATGAAGTTGCGAATTTCGGCTTGTATCATGCAAGCCCGGGACCTCACTTCGGTGGGGTCTTTTTTATAATTATTCTTTATCGTTATCCTTGTCACGCTTTTTCCAGTTGGAATGTATTCCGTCTATATGTTCAAATAAATCGTCTCTTATAGTTGCCCACATTGGGTCAAGTATGAAATCTATACCTTCCCGCCTTGCAAGCTTTGATGCTGGGACAAAATCGCTATCTCCAGCAATAAGTATTATTTGGTCGACTTGATGTTTAAACGTTACGGAGGCAATATCCACACCAACCATCATATCCACACCTTTTTGTTCAAAGGTAACACTGAAGTCACTTTCGGTTAAGTCAGAAACATTTATTTTACCAGAACAAAGATCTTTTAATTTTTTTGGATCAATATCGTATCCTGCTCGACCATCTGAAAGCTGCCCAAGCCTTAATGCGACTTTTCTTTGCTGTTTTAATTGCTCGAAGAAATCCAAAGTCCATGAAAATGTCTCACTATGTTTAAAATCAACACCTTGTTGTTTTAGTGGGTGATATACTGTTTTGCCAAGAGGAGGGCAGTCATAGTAGAATATCCTATAAAGCCTGCGATCGGTATCGTGTTTCTGTTCTCGTTTCATGTGTGCTTGACAATAAGCATATAATTCAGCAGCACGTTTTTCAGGTGTTTTTTTGCCCCATAGTTTAGATGCGCGCTTTCTGTAAAATCCTCCATCAACGAATATTGCTGTTTTTTTCATATGTACCTCCTCAAAAACGAGTAAAGCCCTAGGTATCGACTAACTCCCGTATCATGGGAAGCCTACCACCTAGAGCTTGTTTACGTTGCAATCCAATTAATAAGGATTACTATTATAGTATGCCCAAGGCAAGCTTTTGTCAACACAATTTTGTGAATTTTTATTCATAAATTTTATTGTTGTTTCCCTCTGTATCTTCTGTATCCTCTTATAGCCTCTTTGCCGTGAATAATTATTCAATCATAAGTATAATAATTTGTTGATTTATTCTTCAAAATCATAAGCTTCTTCGAAATCTTCCCAAGAGTCTATTGCTCCGCCGAGGAAAGCATTATAAAATTCGCCTTCATCGTCAAATTCATCAATAATCCAGGCTCCATCATTTTTTGATAATGATATAGTAGCTTTACCGGCATAATTTTTATCCATGTTCTCTATACTTTTCTTATATAAAGTTGCAGCAATTTTATTCATTTGTTCTTCCGATGTATCACTAAAAGCTAGTGCCAGAGCTTGAGAAAAATAATCTGTCATAAAAGAGGTAAGGGCGTTTCCGAAGTTATAAGTTGTAAAGGCTACATCAACCGTAGCTTTATCGCCATCAATCTTTTCGTTGCTGAGTTCATAGTCAAAATCTAACATCTTAGGGACTAGCACTTCTGTAGTTATTTTATTAAGCTCTTCATCGTCGTCTTCAGGATTTGATATTTTTCCGCTGAAATCAAAAGACTCGCCAGAATATACAGTTTTTATGGTTTCAGCATCACTGGACTTAACGGCAGTTAAAAATGAATCTACTGTTTCCGTTGGTGTAGGTCCTCCGCAGGAGCATAATCCGATAACCAAAATCAGGGACATAATAGTTGTAATAATTTTTTTGCTCATAGTAACTCT
>JBJESR010000066.1:0-4364 GCA_051882895.1 Lentihominibacter sp. | reverse complement strand
AGGGTAACATCAAGAGACACGGACACCACAGAGGCCCTATGAGCCACGGTTCAAAACACAAGAGACTTGCCGGAGCACTTGCTGCAGGTACTTATCCTTCAAGAGTATTCAAAGGCAATAAAGGCCCTGGAAGAACAGGTCGTGAAACAGTTACAGTTCAGAACGTTGAACTGGTAAAAGTTATAGAAGATAAGAACCTTATGCTGATCAAAGGTGCGGTTCCGGGAAACAAAGGTGGCCTCGTTCGCATCCAGTATGCAGTAAAAGGTCAGAACAAATAAGGATGACTTCAGGAAGGAGGAAGTAAAATGTCAAAAGTGACAATGCTGAATATGGCAGGGCAGGAAGCCGGAACAATCGAACTGAAAGACGAGATTTTCGGTATCGAGCCTAACCAGAATGCAGTACATGCAGTAGTTAAAAATATTTTAGCCAACAAAAGACAGGGCACACAGTCCGCTAAGACCAGAGCTGAAGTCAGAGGAGGCGGCAGAAAGCCATTCAGACAGAAGGGAACAGGCCGTCACAGACAGGGAAGCTCAACAGACCCTTCACAGGTAGGTGGCGGAATCGTATTCGCACCAAAGCCAAGAAGCTACAGATATACACTGCCTAAGAAGCTCAGAAGACTTGCAATGTTATCAGCACTTTCATCAAAGGTTGCAGAAAACGAAATCATCGTAGTTGATGAAATCAGATTCGAAGCACCGAAGACAAAAGAAATGGTGAAAATGCTCGAAAACATCAAAGCCGGCAAAAAGGCATTAATCGTAACAGCTGAAAAGGACGAGAACATCGTCAGATCAGCAGCTAACATTCCGGGAGTAAGAACAGCATTAGTATCAACTATGAACGTTTATGAGATCATCAATCACACAAACTTCATCGTGACTAAAGAAGCTGTAGAAAAGATTGAGGAGGTGTACTCATAATGAAAACGCCTTACGATGTAATAATTAAGCCTGTTATTTCAGAACAGAGTATGGAAGACGCTCAGGCTAAGAAATACACATTCAAGGTTGCAGTAGACGCTAACAAAACTGAAGTTAAACATGCGGTTGAAGAAATCTTCGATGTGGAAGTTGCAAAAGTAAACATCATGAACGTTGTAGGAAAGCAGAAGAGAATGGGAAGATACGTTGGTATGACTGCCGCAACAAAGAAGGCAATCGTAACACTTACTGAAAAGAGTAAGGAAATCGAATTCTTCCAGAGTCTGTAATACAGGAGGTAGACATAAATGGGAATTAAAAAATACAATCCGACCACTCCTGGTTTAAGAGGAATGACGGTTTCCACATTTGAGGAAATCACTTGCACTACACCGGAGAAGTCACTCACAGTAACTCTTAAAAAGCACTCAGGAAGAAATGCCAGAGGTAAGATCACTGTAAGACACAGAGGCGGCGGATACAGACCGAAGTACAGAATCATTGACTTCAAGAGAAACAAAGATGGTATTCCAGGAACAGTTGCCACTATCGAATATGATCCTAACAGAAGTGCCAATATCGCACTGATCAATTATGCAGATGGCGAGAAGAGATACATCATCGCTCCTAACAAGCTCGCAGTAGGCGATGTCATCGTATCAGGTGCTGATGCAGATATCAAGATCGGAAACGCGCTTCCGCTGGCAAACATTCCGGTTGGTACAGTTATCCACAACGTGGAACTGAAGCCGGGCAAAGGCGGACAGATGGTAAGATCAGCAGGAAACGGAGCTCAGCTCATGGCTAAGGAAGGTCAGTATGCACAGGTAAGACTTCCTTCCGGCGAAGTGAGAAAAGTGAGAATCGACTGCAGAGCTACTATCGGCGAAGTTGGAAACCTCGATCACCAGAACATTCAGATCGGTAAAGCAGGAAGAAAAAGACACATGGGTATCAGACCTACAGTAAGAGGTTCCGTAATGAACCCTAACGATCACCCTCACGGCGGTGGTGAAGGTAAGGCCGGAATCGGTAGAGTCAGCCCGGTTACTCCTTGGGGTAAGCCTGCTCTCGGATACAAGACAAGAAAGAAGAAAAAGGCATCTGATAAATATATCGTGAAGAGAAGAAACGAAAAATAATAGGAAGGAGCAAAGATAATGGGAAGATCACTTAAAAAGGGACCTTTCGTAAACGCCAAGCTGCTCAGAGCTATCGAAGAAATGAATGCAGCTAACGAGAAGAAAGTCATCAGAACATGGTCAAGACCATCCACTATATTCCCGCAGATGGTGGGACATACGATTGCTGTGCATGACGGAAGAAAACACGTTCCTGTATATATTACAGAAGATATGGTAGGACACAGACTGGGAGAATTTGCTCCTACAAGAACCTACAGAGGCCATGCCGCAGATAAGAAATCAAAGTAAGAAAAGGAGATAATTAGAAATGGAAGCAAAAGCAATTGCAAAATACGTAAGAATGTCTCCTATCAAGCTGAAGCCTGTTACTGATTTAGTAAGAGGAAAAGACTTAAATGAGGCATTGAATATTCTGAAGTTCACTCCTGGAAAGGGAGCTGAAATCGTAGAGAAGGTTGTTAAGTCCGCAGCTGCCAATGCAGATGTCAAGGAAATGAACACAGACAATCTTTATGTCGCTGAAGTATATGCTAACCAGGGACCTACTATGAAGAGATGGAGAGCTGGATCACAGGGTAGAGCATCGATAATCTTAAAGAGAAGCAGCCATGTAGGCGTTACTCTTAGAGAAAGAAATTAAGGATAGGAGGTTCAATTAATGGGTCAGAAAGTAAGTCCTCATGGACTGAGAGTAGGCGTAATAAAAGATTGGGATTCTAAATGGTATGCTGACAAATCAAAGTTTGCAGATTACCTTGTTGAAGACAACAAAGTAAGAGAATTCGTTAAGAAAAAATTATACGCTGCAGGCGTTTCAAAGGTATTACTTGAAAGAGCCGCAGAGAATAAATTAAAAGTTATCGTACTGACAGCTAAGCCTGGTATGGTAATCGGAAGATCCGGAACAGGAATCGACGACCTTAAGGGCGAACTGGAAAAGATGACTGGAAAGAATATCATCATCGATATCAAAGAAGTCAGAAGAGCAGAACTGGATGCACAGCTCACAGCAGAAAGCATCGCTCAGGCTCTCGAAAGAAGAGTTTCCTTCAGAAGAGCTATGAAACAGGCTATCGGCAGAACAATGAAAGCTGGAGCTAAAGGTATCAAGGTTCTCACATCAGGAAGACTCGGCGGAGCTGAAATTGCCAGATCCGAAAAATACAGTGAAGGTAACGTGCCTCTCCACACATTAAGAGCTAATATCGATTATGGCTTTGCAGAAGCTGATACAACTTACGGTAAGCTTGGTGTAAAGGTTTGGATCAACCACGGCGAAATCCTCGACAAGGGTCTCAAGAGCGCAGTTCCTGAAGAAAAGGAAAACAGAAGAGACAGAAAGAAAGGCGACAGAAGACCTAGAAGAGATGGTGACAGAAGACCTAGAAGAGACGACAGAAGAAATGACAGAGCTGAAGCACCTAAAGCAGTAAACCCTAGAGTAAGAAAAACTCCTAAGGTTGATCCGGCTGTAGAAGCTCAGGCAGCACAAGTTGAAGAAGCACAGGTTTCAGTAGATGCAGAAGCAGCTGCAGCAACTGAAGAATAGACATTGGTGAAAGGAGGACACGCGTCATGTTAATGCCAAAGCGCGTTAAACGTAGAAGAGTCCACAGAGGCAGAATGAAGGGCAAGGCTACAAAAGGAAATACTATCACTTACGGTGATTATGGTCTTGTTGCCACTGAATGTGGATGGATAACTTCAAACCAGATCGAAGCAGCCAGAATCGCTATGACAAGATCTGTAAAGAGAGGCGGTAAGGTTTACATCAAAATCTTCCCTCATAAATCAGTAACAAAGAAACCTGCTGAAGTACGTATGGGTTCCGGTAAAGGTGCTCCTGAGTACTGGGTAGCAGTAGTAAAACCAGGCAGAGTAATGTTCGAAATCGAAGGTGTTACAGAAGCTCAGGCAAGAGAAGCTATGAGACTTGCCGGACACAAGCTGCCGGTTAAATGTAAATTTGCCATCAAAGAAAAAGAAGCAGAAAAGGGTGGTGAAGAATAATGGAATTAAAGAAAATGAGAGAAATGACAGAAGCTGAACTGAATGCAGAGCTCCTGAAAATGAAAAAGGACCTTTTCAACCTCAGATTCCAGCACGTGACAGGACAGCTTGAAAACCCTATAAAGATGCGTGAGACAAAGAGAGATATCGCAAGGGTAAAAACCATTATCAGAGAAAAAGAACTCGCGAAGGTTCAGGGCTAACGGAAAGGAGGATGTATTATGGCAGTTGAGAGAAACAGAAGAAAGACAAGAGTCGGCATGGTAATCAGCGACAA
>JBJESR010000065.1:0-4395 GCA_051882895.1 Lentihominibacter sp. | reverse complement strand
AGAGACTGCCTGACAGCAGAGAATATATGAGGACTATCTGGGGAGCACCTCTGATGCAGGCACTTTTCATTGTACTGATAATGATAGTGCAGACCGTGCTTGATTTATGCCTGTATGCTTTCGTTACGCCGGATATTGCACTTCATCCGGATTACCTGTCACATCTTTTACCATTTCAGGAGGGCGTTAAATGATTGATGTTAGAAATGTGTCCAAGAAATATAAGGATAAGATTGCACTTTCAGATTGCAGTATTCAGATCCCCAGGGGTCAGATCATCGGTCTCTTCGGGGCTAATGGCGCCGGCAAAACAACTTTGATGAAATGCATAATGGGTTTCCTGACCTTTGAGGGAGAAATCACACTGGACGGGGAGAAGATTGACAGACGCAACATATCCAGACTGTCCTTTGCGACAGGAGATCATTCTTTCTTTCCATCAATTACAGCAGATGACCACAAATGGTTTTACAAAGTTCAGTTCCCGATGTTCAACGAAAAAAGGTATGATGCACTGATGGAATTCTTTGAACTGCCGACCAGGAAGAGAATCAGCGAATTCAGTCTGGGCCAGCAGAATCAGTTTGAAGTGACGCTGGCCATCAGCCAGGGGGCAGAATACATATTCATGGATGAACCTTTTGCCGGCAACGATGTGTTTAACAGAGAGGACTTTTATGAAGTTCTGGTAAGCGTTCTGGATAAAGATGAGACGGTAATCATCTCAACTCATCTGATTGAGGAAATTGCCGATTATATCGACAGGGCGATTCTCATAAGAAAAAGTGAGATCATAGATGATCTGAGCGTGGCCGAAATAGAAGCGTCCGGCAGATCATTGATTGAGCTGGTAAAGGAAAAATATGACTACAGAGCAGACCGTATCAGAAAGGCTGTAGATCAGATGAGATAATGCTGAGGGGAAATGATAAGGTTAGAAGGAGAGTCATTTATTATGAGAAAATCTGTTATTATATTCATGGCGATAATAGTTCTCTCAGTCGGGATGATTGTCTATGGCTGTATTTTCGTGGACAGCCGTATTGGTGAAGCCGTGCTGACAGAAGAAACTGTCGAGGGAAACAGAGATGCGGCAGATGGGCTGACGGCAGGTTTCAGATCTGATTCTGCGGACGATCTTCACTGGGTAAGCAGCTACGATTACAGTACGAGCAGGACGGAATCATCCTTTAGAAGAGGTGAAATGGCTAAAACGGCTGATAATCTGATTTATGATGACATACGTTTTACAGGGTGGTCAGTGGTGCCTTACTATACACAGCTGGAATATGACAGACTGGAAGGATTGCAGGAAAAGCAGCTTCATGCCTTTTACAATAAAATCCAGCAGAAGGTAAAGAAGACCGGCTCGGAGGAAAAGGGAAAAATAAGGCTAAAGGATTATCTGGATTATTATCCTGTAAGCTTCCGGTTCCAGTTTGGAAATAAGATATATAATTCCGATAATGCACTGACCGGATTAAAGGTTTATGATGAGAGAAACATGCTTTCGGCTGAAAATGGAACATCCTATGATGCCGATGTGGAGCTGTATACAGCATTAAACAGTTTTTTTAAGATACCGGTTATAGATAATGAGTATCAGCAGTACAAGATTTCCGGAGTGGAGAATTATGATTACGAAACCTCTCTGGGCTATAAGACAGATATCAGAAAACCTTCGGGTGCGGGTGAAGATTTTTATGAATTTGATCCCATAATAGTTATCCAGGAGGAAAATACCATGGATGGCAGGGAATGGTCACATCCGGATCTTTCAGAAGACTCCGGGTATAACCTGAAAAACAGAATGCTTTTCATCGTCAGCAACAGGACAGCCAAGGGTACATCTGTAGATGTTTCCCGGATCGCTGATGGATACGGAATATATGAACTGCCCATAGAAGCAGCATCCTCTGCAACTGTAACGAAAGGCAGGAGAAGCTGGACAGTACCGGATCCGAAGCCTCTGGCTGATCAGCTTTCAATGGTTTATGCATTGGATGAAGATGCTGAATATGTGGAAATGAGTTTATCAGGCGATCACAGGTCTTTAGCTGTTTTTTCAGTCAAAGACGGGGATTATTTCGTGGAGCTGATTGATGCAGATACATGGACCTGCGAGGGACCGGATGAAGTGTTTCCGGCATCAGAAAAAATGACATACGCCTGGGGCGAGGACGGAAGTCTGGTAGTGACAAATCATGAAAGCTATATTGCAGTATTCTGCAGAACAGAGAAGGATGAGGCCTCGTATGAGATCCTCTACAGCGGAAAGGTGAGCAGCGATTTTGATAAAGCGTTCTTTGATACTGAGATGGTTTCTAAGGAGAATTCATATGCAAGATATAAATATGGTATTGACAGAGGACTGGCTGTTGCAGCAGAGGGCGGCAAAGCTGCTCTGGTTCAGAACCTGCTGGCAGGCGAGCTCAATATCAGGAATGCAGCGCTTGAATGTGCGGTGATAGACAAAACCGGGGTAATCTACAGAGGCAGAATAAAAAGCAATATAGTGGACCTGGAATATGATATGACAGAGAAGGAAATTAAGGATGTAAAGGGCGTTATTGATGCCGCTGCAGACGGTGTAGCTGAATTCGGGGCGGCGAAGCATATCATATTTCCTGTCAGAAATGAAAACCGATGCGAATGGGAAACATTATCGGGGAACTGATACTTTAAGCAGGTTTTAACAAATCCTTTCTTCTGAACATATCTTGAAATGAGATATAGTTAGGGAGGGGATTTTTTGTATAAAGCAGTAGTTATCGGTGGCGGCTGGTCCGGGTGTGCCGCAGCTCTTTCCGCCAGAAAAGCCGGAGCGGATGTTACACTCATAGAGAAAACTGATCTGCTCCTCGGCCTCGGCAATGTCGGCGGTATCATGAGGAATAACGGACGGTTTACAGCGGCCGAAGAGAACATAGCGCTGGGAGCATCAGAACTTTTCGGGATTACAGATAAATGCTCCCGTCATGTGAATATCGATTTCCCGGGACACAGACACGCAAGCCTGTATGATGTGACAAAGGTTGAGCCTGAAGTGAGACGTCTTCTGAGGGAAAAAGGAATAGATGTACGGCTGATGGCCAGAGCTGTGGATGTAATAACGAAAAAGAAAGAACGCTGGCTTAAATCTGATGAGGATGAAGTATCGATAGAAAAAATTCTTCTGGCCGGCGGAGAAAGTATAGAAGGGGATGTATTCATAGAAACCACCGGCTCCACCGGACCTATGGGCAACTGCCTTACATATGGCAACGGATGCTGCATGTGCATTCTCAGATGCCCTGCATTCGGTCCTAGGGTGAGCATAAGCGCCAAGGCCGGGAGCACAGATATCATGGGCAGGAGAAAAGATGGAGCATTCGGAGCATTCAGCGGCAGCGGCAAACTGGAAAAACAGTCCCTGTCAGAGGAACTGCAGCATCAGCTCAATGAAACCGGTGTTGCTGTCGTACCGTTGCCGAAAAAAGCAGTAAAAAAAGAGAAACTCGACATGAAGGTCTGCAAACAGTATGCTCTCGATGAGTATGCAGAAAACATCATACTTCTTGATACCGGATATGCTAAAATTATGACTCCGTTTTTTGATCTGGATACCCTGAGACAGATTCCGGGATTTGAGAATGCCCGATATGTGGATCCGTATGCAGGCGGTAAAGGAAACTCGATACGTTATCTGTCGGTGGCAGAGAGAAATAACGCCATGAAAGTGGTAAAGATAAGCAATCTGTTCTGCGGCGGAGAGAAGTCCGGACTCTTTGTCGGCCATACAGAAGCCATTTCGACAGGCAGCCTGGCGGGGCACAATGCGGCCAGATATCTTAAAGGCATGAAACCTCTTGAGCTGCCTGTAGGTCTTGCAGTAGGAGACCTGATATCTTATGCCAATGCAAGCCTGGATTCGGAGGAAGGGCTTATGACCAGATATACATTTGCAGGGGCGGAATACTTCAGCAGGATGAAAGAAAGGAAGCTGTATTCCATTGAAAAAGGTGAGATTGAAGCCAGAGTAAGACGATATGGACTGGATAACATATATAATGAAAAATTATTTTAGCCAAATGTTACATTTTGAGAACCAATTGTTACATTGACTAACATAATAAAACAAATTGTGCTAAAATGAAAATACTTATTCTTGTTTTGGGGAGAGAATAAAATGTGGAAGATTTTGATATGTGATGATGACGATGTTTTCACGCATGCTCTTAAGAAAGACATTATAAAAATTGCGGGAAACAAGATTAAAGAGATCGAAATCTTTAATGAGAAAGATGCTCTGGAGTTCTATGTAGCCGATCATCCGCAGGAATCTAATATTGTAGTGCTGGATATCAAACTGGGCGAGGAGAACGGTATCAGAGCAGCTGAGAAAGTGTTGCAGTA
>JBJESR010000064.1:0-4427 GCA_051882895.1 Lentihominibacter sp. | reverse complement strand
CAATGTCTTCATCGCTTGTTACAGGTGATACCAGCATCATATTGTGGAATGGTGTGATCACAATGCCTCTGTTATGGAGATACAGATGTGTATAGTACATCAGATCCCAGTCAAAATTATTCTTGGCATCTGTTCCGTTTACCGGTGAAGTAGGCATAAACTGCAGCTCGCATCGTGCACCTGATCTTGTAAGACTCCAAGGCACATTGTGCTTTTTGAGCACTTCTTCGAGACCGTCTGCCAGCCTGTCAAGTCCTCTGAACATCTTTTCGAAGGCTTCTTCCGTTGCCACTTCTGTCAGCTGAGTCCTCATGCAGGCAATCGCGAACTGGTTTGCTGCCAGAGTTCCGCCGATGCCCATAGGATCCGAAACACCGCCGTTACCGTACATTTCACCGATTTTATCTGTGATTTCCTTAGTGAAACCATATACTGCGATAGGAACTCCTCCTGCAATTGACTTGCCCAGAGTTACAAAATCCGGTTTAAGATTGTAGGCTCTTGTATATCCGCCGTAACCATTGGACAATGTGTGAGTTTCATCGATAATCATATATGAACCGTATTTGTCACAGAGCTCTCTTACCGCATCAAGATACCCTTCTGCCGGCAGCACCATGCCGCAGTTGGTCATAACCGGCTCAAGCAGTACAGCAGCTACATCTTCATATGCAAGCTCTCTTTCCAGAGCCTCAACGTCATTGAACTCTACAACTCTTGTCAGCTGGTCCTTCGGCAGTCCCGGGTTGGAATCGAATTCCGATCTCAGACACAGCTTGCCGTCTTCTCCGATATGAGGCAGAGTTTCGTCAAGACTTCCGTGATAGCATTCCTGCATAACCAGAATTTTAGGTCTGCCTGTCAGGGTTCTTGCGTTTCTGATGACGTATCTGTTTGCTTCTGTAGCAGTCATTGCAACCTGCCATGTAGGAAGACCGAATCTCTTGCTCAGCTCTTTACCGATTTCCAGACAATCAAGAGTAGGCATCATGGTAGTGATTCCCATTGCTCCTCTTTCGGCTATTGTCTTTGCTGTCGCATCCGGTGAGTGGCCGAACATTGCGCCGGTGTCACCTAAGCAGAAATCGATATATTCGTTGCCGTCGATATCCCAGCATCTGGCATCCTTAGCTTTTTCAAGAAATATAGGATGCTTTGTTCCCCAGTCAGCCATCCATGGCATAGGTACTCCGTCAAGAAGATTTTCATGAGCCTTGTCAAAAGCTTCTTTGCTTTTAGGGGTTCTTTCCATAAAGATTTTATCTTCTCTTTCTCTCAGTTTTGCCAGTTCTTCAACAGTAACTAATCTGTAAGGGCTTTTTTTATCTGTAATCATTATATTTCCTCCATTTATTTTAATGTGCTGTCTATATATAAAGCAAACATCATGCCAGAATTGAAAACCAATGTTTTTCAACATTCCTGATTCATGTCGGTCTTTTTCTTGTCAGATATGATAATTATTATTGTCAGTTTTGCAAACAATTGGTATTATTAAATATATAAGGAGGTACACTATGTCACTTTTGCTCATTAAGGATACTGTCCAGCAGGTAGCGACAGCCATCACCGCTGCCCTTGATCTGGAAACGGAAATAATAGATGAAAACCTGATGATAATCGGAGGAACAGGCCGTTACAGAGAAAAAATCGGAAGCTATGAGGAAGACGGAGATCTTGAGTGCGGGCTGGTTTATGCCGACTGTCTCAAAAGCGGCCGGGAATACATCAATTTCAATCCGGAGAATGACAGATTCTATGATGCCAGAGAAAATGAGCTGGCAGAAATATGCTGTCCTATCAGAACCGACGGCAAGGTTCTGGGTCTCATAGGTCTTATAGCCTTTACAGAAGACCAGCGAAGCATCATGATACACAAGACGCTGGCACTGCGTACATTTTTACAGAGCATGGCGGAGCTTATCGCCGGCAAATACATAGTATCTCAGAACAACATCACTCTTCAGAATACAGTCTCCTCTCTGCTGGAATCCCAGAGCGTGCATGCTTCCTTTGACAGCATAATCAGCAGAAGCACAGCAATGGAAAAAATCAAAAAGCGCGCCCTGCAGGTGGCATCAAGCAATTCCACAGTGCTCATCACAGGTGAAAGCGGCACAGGAAAAGGTCTTCTGGCAAGAGCTATACACAAGGAAAGCCCTCGCTGCAGCAAGCCTTTTGTCTCTGTAAATTGTGCAGCTATCCCGGAGACATTACTGGAAAGTGAACTTTTCGGCTATGAACGAGGAGCTTTTACCGGAGCCGAAAAAAACGGCAAGCTGGGAAAATTTCAGCTCGCCGACAAAGGTACCCTCTTCCTTGATGAAATCGGTGATATGCCGCTGCATCTTCAGGTGAAGCTGCTTTCCTGTCTTCAGAACCGTCAGGTGGATCCTGTAGGAGCCGTCAGGCCGGTAGATGTGGATGTGCGCATTATTGCAGCAACAAATAAAGATCTTGAAGAAATGATCCGCCAGAATCAGTTCAGAGAAGATCTCTATTTCAGGCTGAACGTTATTCCGCTGTATATACCTCCTCTCAGAGAACGCCCTGAGGATATCAGCATGCTGGTACAGCACATCATCATGAAATTCAGCATGGCAATGGGTAAAGCCGTCACAGGCATCGAAGCGGATGCGATGGATATACTGCTTTCATATTCATGGCCGGGGAATATCAGAGAAGTGGAAAACGTCATAGAATATGCGATAAATATGGAGCAGACCGACACAATCACTGCCGGCAGTCTTCCTGAGAAGCTCATCATGAAAATGGATTCCGCGAAATCAGGATCCGGCACGGCACCGATGTGTTTAAGCCTCAAAGGACAGCTGGATTCAGCTGAGAGAAAGATACTCAGAGAATGCCTGAACCAGACCGGCTGGAACCTTGAAGGCAAACGTCAGGCTGCAAAGCAGCTTGGAATAAGCGAGTCCACTTTGTACAGAAGAATCAGGCAGCTGGGATTGTCGGAAAAAATATTATAATAAACCTTGAAAATATATGCCATTAAGCGTAAAATTGATTTAAACGAAGCATCGGGGAGCTTGCGAACTTTCTGGTTCAAACAGGCTGAGAGGAAGGTGTGACCTTCGACCCATTAACCTGATTTGGATAATGCCAACGTAGGGAACACAGAGTTTAAAAAACTACGGGAAGTTGCCGGTCAGGCAGTTTCCCTTTTTAGTTAGGTATAACACAGTGTGGAGGAAAAAATGGTTAAAATCAATGGAAAAGAATATGATGCTGCAGGAATAACTGTATCAGCATATCTTGACGGGACAGACTATGACCGCAGACGTATTGCCATAGAAAGAAACGGTCAGATATTGCCGAAAGCGCGATATGATGAAACTGTTCTTGAGGATGGAGATATTATAGAAGTTGTAAGCTTCGTGGGAGGTGGCTGATTTGTCAGAGATACCTACAAGACAGGAAATGCAGGATGCTCTGGCATCTAGAAACGGTATCAGTCTTCAGGAAAAATTCAGTTCGGCCACAGTTGCAGTCTGCGGACTGGGAGGACTTGGTTCAAATATTGCGATTTCCCTTGCCCGTGCCGGCATAGGCAGACTGATACTTTCAGATTTTGACAAGGTTGATATAACAAATCTCAACAGGCAGCAGTATAAAGCATCTCAGCTGGGAGTCACCAAAACTGAAGCTCTCGCTGCCAATCTCAGAGAAACAGCACCATATACTGAACTCATCACCAATACAGTCAGACTGACTGAAAACAACATAGCAGAGATTCTGTCAGACGCAGATATTATCTGCGAAGCCTTTGACGATGCAGAAGCCAAAGCTATGCTTACAAACTGCGTTCTGGAAGCTCTCCCTGATAAATATCTTGTTGCAGCTTCCGGTATGGCCGGCCTGGGTCCTGCCAATGACATAAGAACGAGAAAAATTACAGACAGATTCTACCTGTGCGGAGATGAAGTCAGCGATATTGATGACGGAGCAGCTCTCATGGCACCGCGGGTGATGCTGTGTGCTGCCCATCAGGCTCATATCGTCCTGCGTATTCTGGCAGGACTTGAAAACTGATATTCCGAAAATATCACAGCCGGTATTTTCCCGATAATAAATACAGAAAGAAGGAATTAAAATGCAGAATGATAAACTTGTAATAGGCGGTCATGAATTCGATTCCAGATTCATACTGGGATCAGGTAAATATTCACTTAACCTGATCGAAGCAGCTGTTAAGGATGCAGGTGCCCAGATTATCACACTGGCAGTTCGCAGGGCCAATACTAAAGAGCATGAAAACATACTCGATTACATTCCTGACGGGGTTACCCTGCTTCCAAACACATCGGGAGCAAGAACAGCAGACGAGGCAGTAAGAATCGCGCGACTTGCCAGAGAACTGGGCTGCGGTGATTTTGTCAAGATTGAGATAATGAGAGATTCCAAGTATC
>JBJESR010000063.1:0-21589 GCA_051882895.1 Lentihominibacter sp. | reverse complement strand
CTGCGTCGCTCTGAGAGCCACTGTGAAAGGCTGTGTTATCGCCAGCATGAGAAATATCGGCGCACCTATCCTGACATAGCTTGTTCCCGCCTCTATCACCTCTGGGAATCTTGTGAATATCCTGAGAATATACTGAGGGAAAGCCATTGCTGCAATAAAAAACAGCAGACCTGCGCTCATAGCGACCGTAATGGTAAAGCCTGCAGTTCTTTTTATATTTCTGATATCTCTGACACCATAGAACTGTGAAATATATGTGGCTGCGCCACTGCAGAATCCGAACATCATCATCCAGTATATTGTGAATATCTGGACAGATACTCCCACTGCATTCAGGTCCAGTTCTCCCAGCCTTCCCACCATGAGGTTGTCTATCAGGCTGAGGCTTGAGCCGATAAGACTCTGAAGCGCTATGGGCAGTGCAACCTTTGCCATCATTCTGAGAACATCACGGTTTCTTACCGAATTCAAATCTCCTGCAGATGTCATTTATCCTTATCCTCTTTCCTGTCTTTGATTTTCTGTGCCTTGAGACTGATGTTTCTGTTACCCGTATCTGAAAGCAGCACATATACCAGCATGATGGCGACTGCACTGAGACCCAGAGTTTCCACCATCTGGTTGCCTCTGCTGTACAGAGTTGCCACGATACCCATGATACCGCTGATACAGTACAGCAGCATGACAGCTCTCCTCTGTCCGAAGCCTGCCTTCATAATCCTGTGATGAAGGTGCTCTTTATCACCGACTCCGATGGGCTGTTTCCTTATGACACGCCTTATTATGGCAAATACAGTGTCAAATATAGGCAGTCCCAGCACAAGGGCCGGAATAATCATCACCACGATGGTAGCACTCTTTACCGTACCCAGTATTGAAAATGCCGCTATCGCGAATCCCAGCAGCTCAGATCCGCTGTCTCCCATGAATATTTTAGCCGGGTGGAAATTGTAAGGCAGAAATCCCAGTGCCGCCCCGGCTATTATCATCATGGCTATAGTCGGAACATACTGTCCGTGTATATATGCGACGTAGCCTATGCACAGAGCTGATATCGCCGCAACCCCGGCAGCCAGCCCGTCAAGACCGTCTATCAGATTCAGCGCATTGGTTATGGATACGAGCCATATTACAGTGACTATATAGCACAGAGCGTCACCGAACATCATGTTGCCTTCACCGAAATAGTTTGTTATGAAGTGTATGCGTAGCCCGAAGGCGAATGCCGCTGATGCGCAGACGATCTGCCCTGCCAGCTTGTACACAGCCTTAAGCTCCTTAAGGTCATCAATAAGTCCCAGAATATATATCAGCGTACAGCCTACCAGAGCACCAGGTATACCCGTCTTGTCTCCGATGAAGATCACCATTGTTACGGCACTGCCCAGATATATCGCAATGCCTCCGAATCTCGGCATTGCCTTGCTGTGTACCCTTCTCTCATCTTTAGGAATATCCATGGCACCTATTTTAGGTGCTGCCCATATGGCAAACGGTGTCACTGCAATCGATATTGCGAAGGCCACAAGAAACGGGCCCCATAAATCCATACTTGTTGCTGTCACTATTTTTCTCCTAACATTATTATACCAAGACCGGCTTCCCTGAGAATTTCTACAGAAAGCTCATCCGGATAGCCTTCTTTGACCACTATCCTGCGGATTCCCGCATTTATTATCATCTTGGCACATATGACACATGGCTGATGCGTGATGTAAATAGTCGCTCCTTCGATGCTCTGTCCCAGAGTTGCCGCCTGGATTATAGCGTTCTGTTCAGCATGCAGAGCTCTGCAGAGTTCGTGCTTCTCTCCCGACGGAATGCCCAGCTGCTGGCGAAGGCATCCGCCTTCTCTGTCTCCGCAGTGCTGCAGTCCTCTCGGTGCACCGTTATAGCCTGTGGCAACAATATGCCTGTCCTTGACTATGACAGCACCCACCTGCCTCCTCAGGCATGTTGACCGTCTTGCTGTCAGCACGGCCATCTCCATGAAATATTCATCCCAGCTTGGTCTGTTGTCCATATCCTACTCCTCAATTACCGAAATCATCAGTATGTTTAATAGTACACCTCTGCCAGATAAAGACCGTAAGGCGGTGCAGTATGCCCTGCCTGCCCTCTGTCCCGTGACAGAATAATATCCTCAAGGCTGTCAGGAGATATCCTGCCGCGCCCTGCATCCACAAGGGTTCCTGTTATTATTCTTACCATATTATATAAAAAACCATCTCCTGAAACGTGTATCTGTATATCTCCCGAGATATCGTCCTCCAGAATTTCAAGGCTGTGCACTGTTCTGACTGTATTTTCTCTGATGTCACTTCCCGATGCTTCAAAGCATTTGAAATCGTGAGTGCCGGTTATATACTCCGCAGCCCTTCTCATTGCTTCCAGATCAAGAGGCTCCCCCACATGATAAACGTAGTTTCTGCGGAACACATTGATTTCACCTGTATTCAGCCTGTAAATGTATTTCTTGCCTCTGGAATCAAAGCGTGCATGAAAATCATCAGGCTTCTCCTCTGCCGAAATAATTCTGACAGGCGACAGGGCAAAGGGGCCTTTCTCATAGGATGCCAGGGTGTTGTTCATGACCATGGCAAGCCTCTCCACCGGTATCCTGACATCTGCTCTGAAGGAAGCGCACTGCCCCAGGGCATGCACCCCTGCATCTGTCCTGCTTGTCCCGTTAAGTATCACATCGCTCTTCATAAGCTTTGACAGAAGCTTCTCCAGCATCCCCTGAACCGTCGGTCTGTCCGGCTGTCGCTGCCATCCGTAAAATCCCGAGCCGTCATATGCAATTGTCAGCAGAATGTTCTTTTCCATAGTGGAATCATTATACCACAGCTGTTCTGTCTTACGCCACACAAAACAGACAATCTTCACTAATCTTCATGGTTTCATCAGAAACGGCCACAGTATGAATATGTAAAACGCACCCCATGCGCATATATACGGCCCCAGAGGTCTTGCATCGTCCTTTTTGTATCTGCCGGATGCCAGGCCTGCTGCCGCTGCGATACCGCTGCATATGCTGGAGCCTATAAGCACGACCACCGTGCCTTTTATACCAAGAGCAAGCCCCAGGGAAGCGAACAGCTTGACGTCTCCGAAGCCCAGGACTTCTCTGCTGAAAGCGGCTCCTCCCAGCACTCCGGTCATGAGCATCACGCCTCCGCCGATCAGGGCGCCCAGAAGCGGATCCCAGAGGCTTGTATGATACGGGATAAATCCGAAGGCTGTCGCTGCCAGCGTTATTACAAACTGATCCGGTATTATCATGTATTTCAGGTCTGCCAGCCCGATGATCAGCAGTGCCCAGCATGCGAAAAGTCCTGCCGCCGCCAGCTGCACGTCGACAAAAAGCAGTCTTACCAGCAGGCATACGAAGCCGGCCGAGTATATCCACCGCCATGGGAAGCCTTTGATCCTCTGGATATATGGATCTGTCAGCTCCCGGGATGGTGTCTGTCCGTAGTCAGACAGCCATCCTGCAGGCATTTTATTAAAAATATATATCGCGCCGCATCCTGCTGCAAGCCCTGTCAGCACTGCTGCCGCGATTTTTATTATTATCACTGTCATTGCAGGGTTCCTCCTGTGTTTTCTTTATTCTATCAATTTCTCTTTTTTATCACAACAGCATTTTAGACTTTTTGTCGTTTTATGGCAGACGCCGTCGCACATTTACTGTGGAAATCCATAGCTTCACAAGTTACAATTTATTATACAAAAAAAAGGGGGACTTTACCCAATTTCACCGTTAAAGGAGGGGATTAAATGTTTAATAATTATGAAAGCAGCAATACGGTTCTCATTGTTGAAGATACCTCCGAGAATCATGAAATAATCGAAACATTCCTCAAGGACATCAACGTCAGGTGCGAACACGCCTACAATGGAACCGAAGCGGTTGAAATGTGCCGCAGTGCTTCTGCAGACCACTATTCCCTGATCCTGATGGACCTCAATCTGCCTCAGATGGATGGTATCGAAGCAGCATCAAGAATCCGCGAGCTCGGAATCAGTACACCTGTCATAGCTGTGACGGCTTCAAGCAAAAATGAACTGGGTCATGATGCCTCAGAGCTTTTCTGTTTCACATTGTACAAGCCCTTCACTTATTCTGATTTTTATACTGCAATATCTCCATATATCAAGAATGCTGCGATGTTTCCGCTTTCACTTGATGAAAACCGCAAAGGAGATGATGTTATGAGCACTGTAGAAAGTCACATATGCGATGTTCCTAAAGCTATATCGAATATGGGCAACAGCGAAAGGCTGTTTGTCAAGCACCTGAGAAATTTCATCAGCAACAACGCCGACCTTTATGCCCGGCTGCAGGAGCTGGTGGATCACGAAAACTATACCGATGCCGCCAGCCTGTGCCACTCGATAAAGGGTCTTGCCGGCATGCTGGCTCTCACGGATTTATATCATCACATCATTGAACTTGAAACTCTGCTGAAATATTCGGATGTCATCGGATGCCTTGATCTCAACAATGTGAACGAAGCTCTCAGGGACATCAAGCTGGATATCCAGTCAGTGTGCAAAATACATATCTAGATGCATATATTCAGGAAATAGCGATGGTACCATTTCATTAATCATGAAATGGTACCTTTTTTAATGATTTCACTAAAATTTTTCATTTATGTCGTTTATGTCGTTGTCGGTCCGGTGCGATGCGATGTGTTCACTGAGAATTTTCGAAACAGGTAAATCAGGAACCGCATTTCGAAAGCAGGAGTTTTGAAATGGAAATATTTAGGATTTATTTCGCAGTTTAAGGTTTACTTATATTTTTATTATTGTAAATTATTGGCTATTAATTTCGAAAATGCCGTTTTAAGAATCCTGTTTCGAAACAAGATGCTTCAAATTTTGGGAAATTTATTGAAAACCTTTCAAAACGACATGTAAAAATAGCGGTTTTCGAAAGTTCTCAGGATCCCGGTCGCCTGATTACGACAGCCAAATTTCCTCTAACCATCACTTGAAAGCCGGATACGCACATTATATAATTACTGTAGAATAAAATATTACACCCCGTTTCCCCGCACCATGCCACGCTATACTGCACAAGACTGCACGGTGCTGCATCCGGATGCGGGCACAGGAATCTCATGCTTTCAGGAGGTATTTATGGAAACAGACAGCAGAGCTTATATAGACGGATATATCGAAAGGGCGAGAAAAGCCCAGGCTGTTTTTGAAAAGATGTCACAGGAGGAGGTCGATGCAGCTGTCAAGGCTGTCGGCAAGGTAGTGTATGACAACGCTGAATATCTTGCTGAAATTGCAGTCGAAGAGACAGGCATGGGCAATGTTCCGGACAAGATAGCCAAGAACAGGCAGAAATCAAAAATAGTATGGAACAACCTCAGAGGCAAAAAATCCCGAGGCATTCTGGACACTGATGAAGCTACGGGAATCACAAGAATAGCCAAACCGGTCGGAGTGGTAGCTGCCATCACGCCGTGTACAAATCCTATAGTTACACCGATGAGCAACACCATGTTCGCCCTCAAGTGCGGCAACGCCATCATCATCACTCCGCATCACAAATCAATAAAATGCAGCACCAGAACAGTAGAAATGATAAATGCTGAGCTGGCAAAGCTGGGAATGCCCGAAAACCTTGTTCAGATACTTGACGAGCATTCCAGAGAAAATACCAGAAATCTCATTTCATCCGCTGATGTCGTAGTGGCAACAGGAGGCGGCGGCATGGTCAATGCAGCATACAGTTCCGGCAGACCGGCTCTTGGTGTAGGTGCCGGAAATGTTCAGTGCATCATTGACGAGGATTACGATTACAAGGAAGCAGTGCCTAAAATCATCACAGGCAGAACCTTCGATTACGGAATCATCTGCTCCGGCGAGCAGTCTGTGATATGCCCCGAGAAGGATTTTGATGCGATCATGAAGGAATTTGAAGCCAACGGCGGCTACATAGTACGGGACAAGGATGAGCTGGAAAAGGTACGCGGTGCGCTTTTCCAGGACGGTAAGCCAAACAGACATTCTGTCGGACAGTCGTGCCAGAAAGTGGCAGAGCTTGCAGGCATAGATATTCCTGAAGACACCAGAATAATAGTTGTCGAAGCAGAAGGCACAGGACTTACGGATCCTCTCGGAGGTGAAAAAATGGCACCTGTCATCGCTGCCTATAAATATGACACTCTGGCTGACGGCGTTCAGATAGCCAGAGAAAACCTCGAAAAAGAAGGCAAAGGTCACAGCGTATCTTTCCACTCCGATTCGGAGGAGCATATCGAATATGTAGGAAATGAGCTGTGCGTTTCCAGATTTGTCATCAATCAGGTATGCGCCAGCAGCGCAGGCGGCAGCTTCTACAACGGGCTGGCTCCTACCAACACCCTCGGATGCGGATCCTGGGGACATAACAGCATCTCCGAAAATCTCGATTACAAGCATCTGATGAACGTTTCCAGAATCGCCCGCTACATGCCGGACAACTATGTTCCAAGCGACGAAGAACTGTGGGGCTGATGAAATTCCACAGCTGTATAACAAAAACGCGGTACCAGCATTTCTGTGCTGATACCGCTATTTTTTCAGGTTTGACAGATACAGTCATCAATGATCGCTGTCATGATACTGATGCTCGTTGCCGTTGTGACCTTCAGATCCGGAAGCCGATCCCTGACTGGTACCGGCGCCGGATTCACCGGTTCCGGAAGCCGGCTTGCCGCAATCGAAGTTCACTTTCACATCTCCATATTCTGAAGACAGCTTAAGCTTATTCGGACCCGAGCCGCCTTCAAAGCTGCATTCGTAATCATCCTTGTAGAAATCGCCGATGCTCAGACAGCCGTTCTCAGTCCTCGCGGAAGTTCTGTACTTATTCTGGGACAGGGAAGTATCTATCTGCAGGTTTCCGTTTTCCACACTGATTTCGTTTGTTCCCGAAATTGCACCGGAAAGGCTGCAGTCACCATATTCATTTTCTATGATAATGCCTCCGCTTACTATGTCGCTGCACACAATATCTCCGTTTTCTATATCGAACTCACCTCTGTCAAAGTTCACTGTATCCATGCAAAGTTCTCCGTACTCCGAATCCACCACGATACTGCCGGCGTGGATACCTGAAATCTCGACATCGCCGTTCTCTGTTTCGATATCGATTGAGTTCAGAGCTCTGCCGCTGCTGCAGACGATCTCAATGACCGGCGCACAGCTTTCACTGGTGAGATTTATGGTAATGCCTTTGTGCCTGTCTGTCCCATCAACGACAAGAGTCCCATCAGAAAACTGAACCTCCGGCGCTTTCATATTCTCACCGTATCCTATCCTTACTGAATCCCGCGCTCCGCTTCTGATGCGGACATCCATATCACCTCTGATTCTGAGAGAATCAAACCCGGCAGCCTCTCTGACATCTTCATATTTCATTTCCCCCGGACTGCCGCTTATCCAGTCGTACTTATCAGCAACTCTGTCCACAGCCCTGACACCGCCAAGTGCAAAACCTGCAGCCGTAAGTATCAGTCCGGCTGCGGCAACTGCTGCACAGACAATAAAGAATCGTTTTAAACCCCTGCTCATTCCTCACACTTCCTTTCCGTGCCTTTTCGATCATTACGTTTCCTGATAGCTCTCACCATGGCCGCCACAGCTTTCCTGAGCCCTATCACCGCCAGTGCGCCTGCAGCTGCAGAAACAGCCAGCCCCAGCAGACCTCCGCCGATAAACAGCACTGCCGTCGAAAATGCTGCCGGAATCGCTATCGCCCCCAGAACGATCATTCCTGCGGCACCGACTACAGCTCCTATGATTGCTGCAAAAACAGAAATCACTATCGCGACAGCAACGGCAAATCCGGCAACCGCCAGTGCCACCAGCACAATCGCCACCGGTATCGAAACAGGTGCCGAGCATATTCCTATTATCACCCACCATATGGCCGAAAGTCCCTTCCTGGTGGTGGATGTTTCTTCCTCGTCAAGTTTTCTCACTTCGTATTCCGACCTGATCTGATTGGCTATCTTCCTGGGATTTCCCAGTTCTTTTATTATCTCCGCCTCCTTGTCGGGGCCTGCCTCATCAAAATATTCTTCATAATACTCCACCGCAGCATCTATCTCATCCTGCGGCAGCCTGTCCAGTTCTTTGCGAAGAATCCGGATAAATTCACTTCTGTTCATCTGCTGCACCTCCTGCTTCCTGATTCAGGAACCCATCAATAGCTGTCCTGTACTCTTCCCAGTCTCTCTGGTATTCCCGCAGTTTCTCACGCCCTGCATCGGTTATTGAATAATACCTTCTGTTCCTGCCCTGATAAGGCTCGTCATAGGTCCTGCAGCAGTTCTCCTTCTGCAGCCTTCTGAGCACAGGATAAAGGGTGGATTCCGATATTTTTATCGCCTGCTTCATCGACTGAGTGATTTCATACCCATATGTGTCTCCCCTGTTCAGTATGGAAAGGGCACATGCATCGAGCAGGCTGGATTCAATCTTAAATGCCATCTACTCCTCCTTTTCTTTATTAACTCCCGTATCAGTATCCGATTCACAGACACAATCACCGGATTTACCCACAACAGACTGCTGCAGGTGTCTGCCGGTGCTGTCTCATGAACCGCAATATGTTATCTTCTGAATAATACTATACATCGTATAATATTATTTGTCAATATAGTATTGGTGATTTTTGCCGGGTTCGGGGCAAAGGACTGATATCTGGAGACAGAGCATTATTTTGAAACAGTTGTTACCACAAAAAAAGAAGACCAGGTTCAAGGTCTCCCCATGATCTTCTTTATATTCATTTTATTATACTTCGTATCGCTTCACGCATTATGTCTATTTCATCTATCTGATTTATCTCCCGTTTGATGGCGGATGCTCCATGCATACCTTTGACGTACCAGCCGACATGCTTTCGCATTTCCCTGACGGCGATACGCTCACCCTTATCCTCGGCCACCATATCAAGGTGACGTATGAGCATCAGAATCCGTTCTTCTTTTGACGGAGCCGGCGGTTTTTCCTCACCTTTCCATAAGGCCTGCGCATCTCTGAAAATCCACGGGTTCCCCAGAGCTCCCCGGGCAATCATAACTCCGTCGCAGCCGGTCTGTTCCATCATTGCCACGGCATCCTCGCCTGTATTCACATCGCCGTTTCCGATAACAGGAATTCTCACAGCCTTCTTCACGTCGGCAATCACCTGCCAGTCAGCTTTCCCATCGTAATACTGTTCACGAGTCCTGCCATGTACCGTGACTGCTGCCGCACCTGCCGCTTCAAGGGCTCTGGCAGTCTCCACCGCCAGATTTTCTCCCCGGGCAAAGCCCATTCTGATTTTAGCAGTTACAGGCTTGCCGGCAGCCTTAACCATGGCCGATACAACATCGAACAGCACATCCGGCTTTTTAAGAAGTGCCGAACCCTCACCGTTTTTTACAATCTTGGGCACAGGACAGCCCACGTTCAGATCCAGGAGAACATTTTCCCGCTCCCGCAGTTCCTTTGCAGCAAATTCCATTATCTCCGGCTCGCTGCCGAACAGCTGGAACGCCACGGGGCCTTCATTTTCACCGATAGCAAGCAGACTGCCCGTTTTCCTGTCGCCATACCACAGTCCCTTGCCGCTGACCATTTCCGTATATACCAGAGAAGCCCCCTGCTCAGCGCAGAGAGTCCTCATGGATTTATCGGTTATGCCCGCCAGCGGGGCGAGAACAAAAGGGTTTTTTAACTCAATGTTCTTTATTTTCATCGAAATCGTGTTTCTTCACTTTCTTATTTTTTCTGTAGATGAGCTCAAGGCCTTCCAGAGTGAGCATTTTATCAACGTGGTCGATACAGTCTATCCCCGAATCTATCATGGATGCCAGACCGCCTGTGGCAATGACCTTGACCTCCTTGTCGCTGCCCGAATATTCCTGAAGTTCCTTTTTCATCTTCCTGACAATATAGTCCACCATTCCCATGTGACCGTAGACGAGTCCGGACTGCATGCTGTTGATGGTATTTCTGCAGATAACATGTCCCGGTTCCTCCAGCTCGACTTTAGGGAGTTTGGCGGTTTTCTCGCAAAGCGCTTCTGAAGATATCTTCAGTCCCGGTGCGATGGTTCCTCCGATGTATTCCGCTTTCTCGGAAATGGCACAGAAGGTCGTTGCTGTACCGAAATCTATGATGATGAGCGGTCCGCCGTATTTAGCGTGGGCTGCCACGGCGTTTACTATTCTGTCTGAACCGACCTGCTTCGGGTTGTCGTATTTTACTACAAGCCCTGTCTTTATTCCAGGTCCAATCACTATCGCTTTCTTGTTGAAATATTTCATGGAAAGGTGCTGCAGTGTGTAGAGCACTGACGGCACCACCGTCGATATTATTACATCCTTCACTTCATTCTTATCGAGGCCTTCGTACTCGAAAAGCTGTCCGATTATCATCCCGTATTCATCGGCACTTTTGCCGTTATCGGTTTCAAGTCTCCAGTTGGTGATCATTTTGCCGTCTCTGAATACGCCTAGTACTATGTTGGTGTTTCCTACATCAAATGCCAGTAGCATGGTTCTGCCTCCGCTCTGCAAGTTTTTTAAATGTTAAAGGCGGTTTATAATAAACCGCCTCTATTGTAACACAAATATATCAATATCCAAAATACTTTTATTTATTTAAGAGTTACGAGAACATCTCCTGCGTTTACAGAAGCTCCCTTGGCTGCAGGTACTGTATCAACTGTTCCTGCTGCAGGTGCCATGATTTCGTTTTCCATCTTCATAGCTTCGAGAATTACGAGAACATCTCCCTGATTTACAGCCTGACCCGGAGTTACTTTGACATCAAGAACTGTTCCAGGCATTGGAGCTGTTACGGTGTTTGCGCCGCCTGCTGCAGGTGCTGGAGCTGGTGCAGGTGCCGGAGCCGCAGGGGCTGGTGCCGGAGCTGGAGCTGCCGCAGGGGCAGGAGCTGCAGGTGCTGCCGCACCGCCGCCAACTTCTTCAACTTCAACTGCATAAGTTGTTCCGTTAACAGTAATGTTATATTTTTTCATCTCTCTCATTTCCTTTCGATAGTTTTTCGATTTTCCGATTCAGATAAATTAGAATTTCCTGCTTTCGATGCAGTCTTCCTTAGCTGCCAGGGACCACGGAGTGGTTTCTCCCGATATTCTGCTGATCTTCCTGACAACAAGATTTCCTGTTCCGCCGCTGCTCTGATATGCTGCCACAGCTGCTGCAATAACTGCAGCTATCACGGCATCATCAGTGCCTGCAGCCGGTGCTACCGGTGCTGCGGCTGCTGAGGGTGTGGCGGCGGCTTCTGCCTTTGCCGGCGCCTTGTCTCCTTTCCCGGAAGCAATCTTCATAGCCTTACCCATTATTGCCACGAATCCCCATAACAGAACGAGAACCACTACAGTAATTCCCAGTCCCATTATCAGCGTAATGGTGGAGCCCAGCATTTTATCTCCGAAGCTCAGGGATTCAAACAATTCAGGATTTGCGAATTTCTCCATTAAGCTCATTATGCCACCTCCTATAATGGAATGTTACCGTGCTTCTTCGCAGGTAATGATTCTCTCTTTGTGCTCAACATATCCAGTGCGCTGATGATTCTCTGTCTTGAAGTGGCAGGTTCGATAATGTCATCAACATAGCCGAGCTCTGCAGCAACATATGGATTGTTGAATTTATCTTCATATTCAGCGATTTTCTCTGCTCTTACAGCGTCAGGATCATCGGCTGCTTTGATCTCTTTCTTGACGGATGAAATGATGTTTACCGCACCTGAAGCTCCCATTACTGCAATCTGTGCTGATGGCCATGCCATTACCATGTCGGAACCCAGCTCCTTGTTGCACATGCCGATATAAGCTCCGCCGTAAGCCTTTCTCAGAATCAGCGTCACCTTAGGCACTGTGGCTTCACAGTAAGCATAAAGCATCTTTGCTCCGTGTCTGATTATTCCGCCGTACTCCTGTCCTGTGCCAGGAAGGAATCCCGGAACGTCTTCTATTGTGAGAAGAGGGATGTTGAATGCATCGCATCTTCTGATGAATCTTGCTGCTTTATCGGAAGCATCTATATCGAGACATCCTGCACCTACAGCCGGCTGGTTGGCGATGACACCGACTGTCGCACCGTCAAGTCTTATGTAGCATGTGATCATGTTCTTGGCATAATGCGGCATTACATCAAAAATCTTGCCGTCATCTGCAATTCTTGTGATGATATCATACATGTTATACGCTTTATTCGGATTATCAGGTATGATGTCATTGAGTTCAGGTATCATCCTGTTTATATCATCAGTGCATTCATATACAGGTGCTGTTTCCATATTGTTTGAAGGCAGATAGCTCAGCAGCTCTCTAACCATCTTGAGAGTTTCTTCATCATTGGAGCCAATAAAGTGAGCAACACCGCTTATCGTATTGTGTGTCATAGCTCCGCCCAGCTGTTCAGCTGTCACTACTTCACCTGTTACAGTTTTGATAACTTCAGGTCCTGTGATGAACATCTGACTTGTCTTGTCAACCATGAAAACATAGTCTGTGATGGCAGGTGAGTAAACTGCACCGCCTGCACAAGGTCCCATGATAACAGATATCTGCGGAATAACACCTGATGATATAGTGTTATTATGGAATATCTTACCAAATCCCGAAAGTGCTGCAACACCTTCTTCTACTCTTGCGCCGCCGGAATCCTGAAGACCTACGATAGGAGCTCCCATCTTGAGAGCCATGCCCTGAACCTTCACAATCTTCTCTGCGTGATATTCTCCCAGAGAACCGCCGCTGACTGTAAAGTCCTGCGCAAAAGCAAATACGAGTCTGCCATCGATCTGTCCATAGCCTGTTACAACACCGTCGCTTGGTAAATCTTTTTCGTTCATACCGAAGTTCTGGCATCTGTGTTTTACGAAAACATCGATTTCAACAAAGCTGTCCTTGTCAAAAAGAATTTCAAGTCTTTCTCTGGCAGTGAGCTTGCCCTTGGCATGCTGTGCTTCAATTCTTTTCTGTCCTCCGCCTTGCGCTAATCGTTCTTTCTTTTCGCGGAGTTGTTCAAGCTTATTCATTTATGCTTCCTCCTTATAGTATTTTGGATGTATTGTTAAATAAATATCAGTATGCAAGATACCACTCTCACTATAACTTATATGTCTGAATTTTGCAACTTGTTTTTCCTTGTATACATTATTCATTAAACGCTCTTTCCGTTGGAGCGACTTATTCTCAGGGTTTAGAATGTATATTCTATATTTTTTACTGTCTTTAACCACTAAAAGCTGCATCCTTACGGACGCAGCTCCGGATCATTCCGACGTATCATAAACAGACTGACATACTCATGTATCATTTTATTCAGCTTTACTATATTCAGAGGCTTCGCGATATGCGCGTCCATTCCGGCATCCAGACATTTCTGTATGTCATCGGCAAACGCATTTGCGGTCATTGCTATTATCGGAATTATATGAGCATCCGGATGACTGCAGTTTCTTATCCTCTCTGATGCTTCATAACCGTTCATGACCGGCATCTGTATATCCATCAGAACAATATGGATATCTCCCGGGGAAGAAGCTTCAAACTTCTCCAATGCTTCCCTGCCGTTTACTGCTGTTATGCATCGGGCTCCGTACATTTCCAGCAGATCCAGAATTATGTCCATATTCATTGGGGTATCTTCAGCTATGAGTATGTTCATTCCTTCAAGAGAATCGCTGCTTTCCCCATTTTCATCCTGGCTGATATCCGGAGCCTGACCGCATCTGAGGTGGAGACTGACAGTGAATACAGATCCTTCGCCGAGTCTGCTTTCTGCAGAAATACTTCCGCCCATGAGCTCCACAAGACTTCTGGTTATGGACATTCCCAGCCCTGTTCCCTGGATACCGCTGACAGTACTGTTTCTTTCTCTTGAAAACGGATCGAATATTTTATCTATGTATTCTTCACTGATGCCTATTCCTGTATCGCTGACCTTGAAACAAAGTCCCACGAAATCATCAGTCAGCCTGTCCGTTTCACTTACACTCAGCCGGATACGCCCTCTTTCAGGAGTGTATTTAACCGCATTCGTAAGCAGATTAAGCAATATCTGCCTTATTCTGGCACTGTCGCCGATATACACATCCTGTGTGATCTCATCTGAAGATATAGCGAATATCTGCTGTCTGGCCATCACCTGCGGCTGTATCACCGCATCCACTTCCTCCAGCAGCTCATCCAGGCTGAAAACATTCTCATTCAGCGTCATCTTGCCGTTTTCGATCCTGCTCATATCCAGAATATCATTTATCAGACTCTGCATATGCTGGCCTGATGCTGTTATTTTAGTTATATAGTCGCGCACCTTGGACGGATTGTCGGCGTTTCGCTCCAGAAGTCCTGCAAATCCGATCACTGCATTCATCGGAGTTCTGATATCATGGGACATGTTCGCGAGGAAATCGCTTTTGGCCTGGGTAGCACTTCTGGCAAGGTCAAGGGCCTGCTCCAGCTGACTGCGTCGTTTTCTCTCTTCAGTCTGATCCGTCATGACAAGCAGCAGTTTCTCCTGTCCGTCTATTGTCAGATAATACAAGGTCTCATTGTACCATCGGACCTCCCCGGTCTTCTCATTGAGCCGCTGATGCGACTGATGCAGTGTCTCATTGAGAGGCAGCCTGTCCAGTTCCTTCCTGAGCTCGTCCCAGTCATAGCCGGGTATCTCCTGATTCAGCCTGTGAATATCACTGTACAGTTCATCCTCCGGTATACCCAGCAGCTTTTCCATATTAGGACTGATATATTCAACCGAATAATCATCCGAAGCGGATATCATGACAAATATCTCGGAAGTATTATTGACAAGCATATTGAACATCTGCTGCCTGTATCTCAGTTCCTCATCCTTCTCCTTTATCTTGCTTCTGCTGTGCTGCAGGATATAATAAACCGCCATCAGAATAAGCATGATAAAGATGAAGCCTATTATCATGATAGTGAACCACTGCACCTGATTTATACTGTAGTTCACTACGCTGGCGGGAGTTATCCCCAGCAGAATCCAGTCCTGAAACCCGACAGGCTCATATACCAGATAGTATTTCATTCCCTTGAGACTGTATCTGGCAGTACCGCTCTTTCCCTGTGCCAGGTTGTCTTTTATCTGCGCCGTCCCCGTATTCTCGAACTGTGCGTTATCTTCAAGATAGCTGAAATAGTTATATGGATGATCCACCTCTGAGCTGACTGCGAAAATGACACGCCCGTCCGGATATACTATCTGACAGTTTGCTGTATTATCAAAGGCATTTATGCTGAGAATATCCTCCATCCTCTTTTTCTCATATCCGACAGCTATGGCAGAATAGGTAAATCCTTTATATTCACCTTTTTCAACGGGGACAGCGAATACCGTAAAGGGTTCACGGGAAGGAAATGTAGCATCCAGAACAACATTCTCCTGATCCCTTATCAGCGTAACAAATCCACTGCCGAAGTTCAGATATCCATATGTACCCTGAGAATTCATACAGCTTCCATCGGAATTTATGAAATAAAACTCCGTGAATCCCCAGCTGTTCCTGCCGTTATCTATATAATTCTCCACATTTTTATCATTGCCCCGGGCAATCTGATCTCTGATATATGGCTCCCAGTCCCTGAGAAGATTCCAGTTCCTCTCTACCAGAGATGTGAAAGTTTCATTGACCTGACCGTACAGCTCCTGCAGATGCACTGAGCTCTCCTTGTATATGCTTCTCTGTACAAGCTGCACATAAAACATGCACGCACTTAAAATAAGCACGATACACACAGCTGCAACAATACCGTTTTTTCTGTTCATCACAGCAGCGTCCCCCTTTCTGCCATAATCCTCATTCACCGGAGATTTATATATTCAGATGGCTCCTCTATTCCGTTTCCCTCACTGATATATCTCACCCAGGCATTTCTCACGTTCTCCTCCTGCAGGCGGAGCATTCCGGCGCCCTCACTGCCGAAAACATCCTGAATCATCTGGTTATAATACTTTTCGGCGTCAATATATGCAACAGTATAGACCTCGTCGTCCTTCAACCCGCTGCCGCCAGCTGTAATATCAGAAACCTCGAATTCCCTGCTGCCGCTTTCCTGCACTTCCACCGATATACCGCTGAATACAGGAAGGCAGGTCATGTTAAGAGGCTCGAGTCCGTTTTCGGTTCCTGAAACTGCAGCTTCCACCAGCTTTTTCACCTCTCTGCCGGTCATATCTCCCACATATGAACGACAATTATTGGGCATTATCATATATCCCAGCATTTTCTCACTGTAATCTGTATCTATGACAGGTCCTGTGAAATTGTAGTACGGCGAAATCAGAACATCCGCATGCAGCATCTTACGCAGAGAGTTGGCAACTGCCGATGATGCAGGATTCCCTCCGTCGGGACTGAAATCATACTCATAAGCTTTATCGAAGGAAGCAGCTTCTGAAGGCTCTTCTCTGTCATTGCCTCTTATCTTGCGGTTGAATTCCTCATATGCCGTCTTCGCATTATACTCTCCGGTTATCATTTTCTGGACAACATCTCTGGAAGCTTCAAAGAACTCATTTGAAGCCAGCCTTATATACAGATGATTTGCCCTGATATACGGATCAAGATTACTCAGTATCCCGGAAAGCTCCAGATCCACATCCTTGGTGTAAGGTATAACATCATGTTTCTCCGCAAGCGCATTCTGTCCTTCTTCGGAAATCATCAGATCCAGTATTGATGCTGCCAGCTCCATACGTTCAGGATCCTCCTCAAGGTCCTTGTTAAGCGCCACCTGAAACGATGGATATGTCAGCAGCCAGCTGTCTCCCTCCTGCCCGTAATAAGGAAGCATGACACATTCCACACCGTTATCCTCATCATCATAATCTATCGCAATCTCTCCGGTACCGCGGATCATAGCAGCTTCTCCACGGCAGAACATTTCATAAACTTCGTCGTATCCGGTCTGTGCATCCTCGTATGTCAGACCTGCATCTGCTATAAACTCTGCCATATTGCTGAAAACTTCGGGCCACACTTTATCGTCAAGCCCTGCATCCACCTCATCCGGATTCTCATAGGAGGTCCTCCACATCTTACCTTCAAAGGAAACCAGCTCCGGTATTGATATCCCCTGCAGAAGCTCAAGACATGTATAATCATATGTGAAATCCGATATAAACCCGCGAACACCATGCTTCTCAAACTCACGGCATGCCGAAACAAAGCTGCTGTAATCCGTCGGCAGCGGAATATCATACCTGCTGAAAAGTTCACTGTTGGCTATGATTCCGTCCACTTCCCCGCACAAAGGCAGCCAGTTTACAGTTCCGTCACCGTTTCTGTAATCATCCAGATATGCATCATAATACACTGCCGCAGCCTCGGTTCCCGACAGATCCATCAGCTGATCCTGCAGCCCTTTGGCATCGTGCAGCGAGAATCTCCTGTTGGTAATGATATCCGGAAGTCTGCCGTTATCCTTGAGAAACTGATAAAACTCCAGATCGTTATTCCCTACTGCAAATTCTATATCATCTTCAGGAAAATGGGACTGGATGTATGGAGCGTAGCTGTCCAGCAGCCTGCTGTCCCATAAATATACTGTAATATTATCCTTTTCATCACTGCTGACACTAAAAGAACATGCTGCCGTCAACAGTACCGAAAACACCGCCATGACCGGCAGCAGCACAGAGCATATTCTGCCTTTCATAATAGCCTCCTGTTACTGAAGCTTACAATCCCTGCCGGAACAATTGTCTCTATTTATAATCCAGATCGCAGTTCTGATCCACTACCTCGACCCACGAATTGCCCGGTGTAAGTCTGAATTCATTGCCCTCTGTATCGGTAAATATAGTCCTTGAGTCAAGATCTTCTCTGGACCACGTACCCTTTACGGCAACTCCGTTTGTAAAGAGCACTGCATCTCCTCCCGCACACATATCTATCTGCAGACGTCCTTTAGCGTCCAGCACGCTGCTGGTCACCTTCTGCACGAGGATATTATATGCCGTCAGAGGTTCACCGGTTTCCTTGTCGATATGTTCCTCGCCTGAAAGGAACCGGGTGTATTTATTTGTTTCGGAGTCGTATCTGAAGGAATAGCTGATAGCAGAATATGCGAAGGATATCTCGGCTGCCGCTTCACCTTCATTCTGCTGTCCTCCGCTGAGGAAGGCAAACGGCCTGATTTCCTGTTTCTCGCTCCACCAGCCGCTTTCGTCGATCTTGTCCTTTACCTCCTGCCATTTGATATATGAATTATGCGGCGCAGTCTTGTCATCCACTCTGTAGAACTGACAGTCGCTGTTCATCGCATTTATATAAGGCACAACATCACTAAGCAGATACTCTCTGGCCTGAGGGCTCCAGCCGTGAGCAAGAAAAACCCCTTTGTACTCTCTGGTCAGATCAACGAAATATGGTCTTGTACTTCGTATCGGTCCGAACTCTTCCGGAAACTGCCCGTAAAACACAGCCTGAAGCCTTGTCTGCTGTCCTTCCACAGGGAACTCGTATACAAGATCTGTTTTTGACAGCCATGACTGCGGCACCGCATCTCCCACATTGTCGATGGATACCACCAGCGGTCTTGCCGGGTACTCTTCATCCGATATCTGACCTGTCAGAGGGTTCACATACTGCACCGCAGGCTCATTGCCGATCAGCCTGCCGACCACATCACCCCCGACAGCAAAAACACCTACTCCTCCGATCACCGCTATGATAGCTACGATGATTACAATCACAGGGAGTCTGTTCTTCTTTGTTCCTGGTTTTTTCTGTTTTGACGCTGCCATTATTATTTCCCTTTCTATTGTATTTTTTTTGGTTTTATTGTACCATAGTCATCGTGCAAAAGTAAATTTAATTGAAAAAAATTACATTAAAATACATAAATTGGAGGTTTTTTGACATGAAATACAATTATTCGACAAAGGGAACATGCTCATCAAGCATTGAATTCGAGCTTGATGGGGACATCGTAAGAAATGTACGTTTCCACGGCGGCTGCAATGGCAATCTCAAGGCAATATCAGCTCTGGTGGAAGGCATGCCGGCACAGCAGCTCAAAAACACACTGTCCGGAATCACATGCGGTTTCAAGAGCACATCATGCTCCGATCAGCTTGCCAGAGCTGTAACTGCTGCAATGGAAGAGGAACATGCATAGGCAGGTGCATCATGGGAAAACTTCTTATCAGAATCTTTGTTAAAGACCATGAGAACACAGACGATCCCAAGGTACGAGAACGCTACGGCAAATTCGCCGGAATTGTGGGGATTATTTCAAACCTCATACTCTGCATAATGAAAATACTCATCGGTCTCGTATCGCGAAGTATCGCCATCATTGCCGACGGAATAAACAATCTGGCCGACGCATCATCGTCAATTATCACTCTGGTAGGCTTCAAGCTGGCATCTCAGCCTGAAGACGAGGATCATCCCTACGGTCATGCCCGGATCGAGTATCTGACCGGACTGTTTATCTCCATCGTGATCATCGTTATCGGGCTTCAGCTCCTCAGAACTTCCATCGACAAGATTCTGCACCCTGATCCGCTGGAATTCAGCTACCTGACCATCATCATCCTTGTTGCCGCCATACTTATCAAGCTGTGGCAGTCGCTGTTCAACAGAAGCATCGGCAGAAAAATCAGATCAGTAACTCTGATGGCTACTGCTGCCGACAGCAGAAACGATGTGATCTCAACATCCGTAGTGCTGATCAGCGTTATTGTCGGCAAGTTCACAGGAATTCAGACAGACGGTTACATGGGCTGTCTTGTGGCACTATTTATCATATGGTCCGGCATACAGCTGGTCAGAGAAACCACCAGCCCGCTGCTGGGTGAAGCGCCGGATCATGAGCTGGTCAATTCCATCACTGAAATAGTGAAAAAGGAACCCGGTGTGCTGGGCATTCACGATCTCATGGTACACAATTACGGTCCCGGCAAAATATTCGCATCCATGCATATCGAGGTGGATGCCGACGGAGATCTGATGGAAAGCCATGATATGATCGACAACATCGAGAAAACAGTCAAAGAGACCCTCCGGGTGGAATTCGTAGTCCACATGGATCCTGTAAAAACGGATGACCCTCTGATAACTAAAATGAAAAAAATAATCGCGGATGCTCTCCAGCCCCTGGATGGAGTGGATAACATCCACGATTTCAGGATCGTTCCCGGTCCTACTCATACAAATATTATATTCGACGTTGTGCTGTCTGCCGGATGCAGGCTGTCGGAGAAGGAAATCACAGAAATCGCCGCTGAAGCTGCCAGAGCTGCAGACGAGAAGTTTTATGTGGTGATCACCTTTGACCGTGCCTATACGCGGCTGCAGCCGTGACGCCCAGTCTGAATCAGACCTGGTAGTCTTTATCAGGCTTCATATCCTGCCCGCAGCATTTCGATCTCCCGGGCATAGCCATCCAGTTCATTAGGGGTTTCCAGAATACATGGAAGCCCTTTTAATTCAGGATGATTTATAAACCTCGTTATGGCATCAAGCCCCAGGTGGCCCTCTCCGATCTTCGCATGTCTGTCCTTATGTGACCCTGCCGGATTAAGACTGTCATTTATATGGAGAGCGTGCAGCCTTTCCAGTCCAACTATACGATCAAACTCCTCGAGGACTCCGTCAAGGTCATTGATTATGTCATATCCGGCATCGCTGATATGGCACGTATCCATACAGACTCCGATCTTATCGCTGATCTCAACGCCATCGATTATCGCCCTGAGCTCCTCGAACCTTCCTCCTATCTCACTGCCCTTGCCGGCCATTGTTTCCAGCAGGATGATGGTGGACTGCTGAGGCGTTATGATTCTGTTAAGCAGTTCTGTAATAAGCTCTATGCCTTTCTCAACACCCTGGCCCACATGGCTTCCCGGATGGAAATTGTAATAGTTTCCCGGAATGTATTCCATTCTCTTCATGTCATCTTCCATTGCCATGAAAGCGAAGTTGCGTACTTTTTCTGCAGCCGAGCATGGGTTTAGAGTATACGGGGCATGAGCCACCAGTTTAACGAAATGATTCTGCTCCGCCAGCGTCAGAAATCTCTTCACATCCTCCGGATCGATATCCTTGGCTTTGCCGCCCCTCGGGTTTCTGGTGAAAAACTGGAACGTGTCAGCCTTTATACCCAGGGCTTCTTTTCCCATATGTTCAAAACCTTTAACTGATGATAAGTGGCATCCTATGTGCAGCATCTTTATTCTCCTTCTGTATTTATGCTTTTACACCATAATTATACCACAAATCATCAGCTGCAGGTTTCCAGTTTCTCGCATATTCATCGCACTTGGCGCACAGATGCTCAGCCGATTCGGGTGACTGCAGGTCTGTCGAACGGGCGCCGCTCACCCTGACAATTTCTCTGAGCTTATCCGGATTCTCCAGCATCGGACATGGTCTCAGATGATTGCCGTTAAAAGGCTGGCCATCATGATACGCCTTGAAAACAGGTGATTGCAAAGCATCCAGCAGGCTGGCCTCACGTATGTTCACATTGGAATAATGGATAAACACACATGGATCACAGTCACCA
>JBJESR010000062.1:0-4430 GCA_051882895.1 Lentihominibacter sp. | reverse complement strand
CAAAGATCCGGGCCGGTTTTATGGTAAATTAGCTTGGATCACTGAGAATTTTCGAAATCCGACATTTTTACATGCTGTTTCGAAAAACTTTCGGCGAATTTCCAGAAATTGAAGGAGTTCATTTCGAAACAGGGCTCAGGAAGCACCATTTTCGAAACGAACATCTGCAAATTTACATTAATTTTATTATAAATATGCTTCTAATTGAGAATAAGCTCCTGAATTTTTCCATTCTGACACTTGTTCTTTCGAAATAGGGATCTGAATTTGCTGTTTTCGAAAATTCTCAGTGAATACTATGTGCTGAAGCGACTAAAATGGAAAATTTTAGGGCAATCATTGGGAAATGCCAGTCCTGGCCGGCGCCTTGGTTGCCATCTCAGTCATCAGGACAGCTGCCACATCGGTCGCCGCGCCGAAAATCTACTCTTTTTCTGCGAAGGACATCAGCAGTTCTTTCTCGAACTGAGTGAGATGCATCCTGTCTGAAATTTTCTGTATTTCCTGATAAGGCAGAACATAGCCCTCATCAATGCACAGCCTTGTGAAATCGTCCTTTTTCATCCCGATCTCACTGAAGGTTATCTCTCCTGAACATAATTTCCTGTCATAAAGTCTGAAAAACGCTGCTGCAAAGGAACTGGTCAGCACCTGGTAGACCTGCTGAGGCGTATCAGCAACTATTTCGGCGCCCATTTCCCGCTGGAAGTCAGGATCTCTGAATCCCCATGACACTGAGATTCCCTTGAGGCCGGCATTGGCAGCAGTTTTTATATCGACTTCCGAATCTCCGATATATACAGCATCAGCAGGACCTCTCCCGGAAGCTTCCAGAACCACATCGATCATATCTGATTCAGGCTTTCTTCGCAGCCCGTCTCTTTCTCCGATAAAAAAATCAACATTGTCCGGGAAATACAGCTTGCCAAGCTCCTGAACGGCACTGTCAAGCTTGTTGGAAACAACCGCAACAAAAGCACCATCTGCTTTAAGCTTATCTAACAGCTCATTCACACCTTCGTATACGCTTGTCTTATCGTTGCAGTGCACAGCATAATATTCTTTGAAAGCAGCCAGAGTTTTCTCATATTCACTTTCTCCGGCATCCTCAGGAAGCGCACGTTTTATCAGCATTCCAACACCATTGCCTACAAATTTCCTTACTTCCTCAATGCTGCGCTGCGGATAGCCTCCGGCCGCCAGTGCATGATTTGTCGCATCAGCCAGGTCGTCAAGTGTATCCAGCAGGGTTCCGTCCATGTCAAATATAACTGTATTGAATCTTAAGCCCATTATTCTCTCTCCTGTTTTGTAATTTACTTTATATGGAACATATGTTATAATAATAACATCTATCTATCAAAAAATCAAAGAAGGGAGGCAATATATGCTCTCAAAAATTATGCCAAAAAGAAGCACCCTGAAAAAGACAGTAAAGTCAGCTGTTAAGGAAGAAGTCAAGACTCAGGTAAAAGCTGCTCTTGTTCAGGATTTTCTCGACAATAGTGCTAACATCGTTACGGATAATGATAAAATCGATCCTGATTTATATATAAAGAACAATGTTAAAAGGGGTCTGAGAAATTCAAACGGCACAGGGGTCGTGGTCGGTCTCACAAAAATCGGCGAAGTACGAGGATATGATGTGGACGATGACGGAAACAAGGTTCCTATCGAAGGCAAGCTGTATTACAGGGGATACAGCATTGAGGATCTTGTAAACAACTGCATCAGAGAAGGCAGATTCGGTTTCGAAGAAATCACGTTCCTGCTTATCTTCGGTTCACTGCCAAGCAAAACGGAGCTTGAATCATTCAGAAAGGTTCTGGGCTCACGTCGTGAGCTTCCGCAGGGGTTCGCGAGGGACATGATCCTGACAGCGCCGTCAAACAACATAATGAACAAACTGGCGAGAAGTGTTCTGGCACTATACTGCTATGACAGCAACCCTGACGATACATCCGTATCAAATGTGATCCGTCAGTCAATAGAGCTTATTGGATACTTCCCTGCTCTCATAGCTTATGCCTACCAGGCAAAGTGTTCGTTTTATGATAACATGAGTCTGCATCTGCACACGCCTGTACCGGAGCTTTCGACATCGGAGAATATCCTTCGAATGATAAGACCGAACGGTGAATATACAGAAATTGAAGCACGACTGCTGGATATTTCTATGATACTGCATGCAGAACACGGCGGAGGAAACAATTCAGCCTTCACCACTCACCTGGTATCTTCCACAGGTACAGATACATATTCGGCAATTTCCGCTGCCATCGGATCACTCAAAGGCCCGAAACACGGAGGTGCCAATATAGCAGTAATCAACATGATGGCGGATATCAAGGAACATGTTCCGGATTTCAACAACAGAGGCAAGCTGGATGACTACCTTGTCAAGCTTCTCAAAAAGCAGGCGGGGGACAGAACAGGCCTCATATATGGTATGGGACATGCTATCTACACGCTGTCGGATCCGAGAGCGAAGGTGCTCAAGTCAATGGCCAAGAAGCTGGCTGACAGCAAGAACCTCGTGGATGATTTCCTCCTCTGCGATTACATTGAGAAAAGGGTTCCGCAGCTCAAGGCTGAGATTACCGGAGTTGATAAACCTATGCCTGCCAACGTGGATCTTTATTCGGGCTTCGTATATGATGCCCTGAACATACCTACGACTATTGCAACTCCGCTGTTTGCAACGGCAAGGCTTTCGGGATGGTGTGCCCACAGAATTGAAGAACTCGTCGCGGGAGGCAAACTGATGCGCCCGGCCTACAGCTCAGTGCAGCCAGTGCAGGAGTACATTCCTCTCGACAAGAGAACCTCCAATTTCACAACTTTAAAAAAATAGACAGGATGCCATGCACTCCACAGGCATTCCAGCATTCCAGCAATCTGATACAAATACAAAAGGCTGCCGCTGATGCGGCAGCCTTTTAACGCTTAAAAAGCGATGGTGTATATTAGAATGGATTGATAGTACCTGTTGCCATTAATACGACAGACAGTACTCCAAGTATTACGATAACGATTGCAATATTTCTTTCGAATGGTCTGAAAGCAGGCAGACCTTTTTCTTTTCGTCCTTTGACATAGACCAGTATGCCCACGCCATAAAGAATAGTCGTTATGAGGAACTGCACCAGGCCTGATGATACGATCATCCAGATACCGTAGATGCTTCCGATGATAGCGAAAACACGTCCCTTTATATGCTCGCCCCTTGAAACTCCGTGCATACCTTCGCCGGTTCTTGTGACCTTTTCATAATAAAGGGCACTGAGCAGATACGGCAGCATGATCATTGATGAGCCGATCGTGTAAAATGCCAGGTATGAGGATTCGTTGAACAGAATAACAAGGAGGAAGAACTGTACCAGGCCGTTGGTGATGATAGTGGCAACGGCAGGTGCATCGTTTTTGTTCACTCTGGCAAAGGCTCTGGTGAACACACCCTGTTTAGCAGCCTCAAAAGCACATTCTGCAGCCAGTATGGTCCAGCCCAGCAGAGCTACAGTAAGTGACAGGATAACTGCTATGTTGATGAGAGTGGCGCCCCATGGGCCTACGGCAGCTTCGAAAATCTGAGCAAGCTGAGGGTTTTTGAGCTCTGCCATTTCTTCAGTGGTCATGATACCCATACTCATTACAGCAACCAGCACATACAGCGCCAGGAGGCTGGCAAAACCTATAAGGGATGCTTTGCCTACATCGCTTGATTTCTTCGCTCTTCCTGACAGCACGACAGCACCTTCGACACCGATGAATGCCCATACGGTTGATGAAGTTGTCGCCATAATCTGGTTTCCGAGCGGCATATCACCGTTGCCCCAGAAATTGTCCATGAATACTTCTGTGTCAAATGCTCCGATGAGAGGAATAGCAACGATAAAAATAAGGATAGGAATGATTTTGCATATAGTTCCGATTGTGGTAAGGAACGCAGCTGATTTAACGCCTTTGCAGACAAGTGCGGTCAGAAGCCATACAACGATGGACCCGCATACGATTGAAATGACATTGTTTCCTTCGCCGAATACAGGGAAGAAATAACCAAGTGCGCCGAACAGCAGAGTGATGAATGATACATTGCAGATCAGGGCACTCATCCAGTAGCCCCAGGCTGAACTGAATCCGATAAATTCACCGAAGCCTGCCTGAGCATAACTGTATATGCCGTTCTTTAACTCCGGTTTGTACTTGTTCAGTCCGAAGAATGCCATCATCAATGTGTACATTCCGATGCCGGCTATACCCCAGCCGATAAGTATAGCGCCGGTATAGGCGCCGTTTGACGACATATCTCCGACCGTTGTGAAGATTCCGCCGCCGATTGTAGACCCGATGATCATCGCGACAAGACCACCAAGTCCAAGCTTGTTGGATTTTGGTTTCTTTTCCATAATAATCTCCTCTTTCATTTTTAT
>JBJESR010000061.1:0-21685 GCA_051882895.1 Lentihominibacter sp. | reverse complement strand
GAATAATATAAATTTTCAAAAAACTCTTGCAATATAAAAAGCAGAGTGCTATAATACAATCAAGAAAGGAAAAGACATTAATAAAATTCGAATAGTTTGGAAAAGAATTGTTAGCAGTTACAGTTGAAGGACAGCGATAAGGTTCGCAATTGAAGAAAGAGGTGAGTCCACCAGAAGTGTTTAATGAAGTTAGATAATACCGATTGCAGATGGTAGAAATCGCAATCGGTATTATTTTTTTATGCAGTAAAATAGCATGTCGGCATCTTATTCTATATATTTAACCGGCGGACTGAATATCGGAGAAGAATGCACAGCATTATACCCACAATACACATACAGGTGGCAGCGGTTAGTCCTGCAGCATAAGGTGTTTCAGCCGCATCTTTGAAGGTGACTGCAATACGAGGTCCGATAAAAGATCCGAGAGCATAGCCGCAGAACATCAGCCCGTAATTTGAACCGCTGTTGGCAGCTCCCCATATTTCTGTTGTGACAGCAGGGAATATGCTCAGCAGACCGCCGAAGGCAATACCGATCAATATCAGTGATAATACAAATCGTGTCCAGTCTCCCTCTGATGAACCCGAAAAAATAAAGAGAAAAACAGCCATCAGAATAAAAATCACCGGGAGAACATTATATCTGCCAATTTTGTCGGAGACAGTTCCCCAGAAGATTCTCCCGAGAGTATTTCCCAGGGCAACCAGACTTACTGCTATGGCGGCAGTCTGAGCCGGCACATGAACCATTTCCGGCAGCACCTGTGCTGATACCCTCTTCAGGTGCCTTTTCCAGAAACAGAGCGCAAATGATAATGATAATAAAATATATCAGCCCGAATATCCTGAATGTAAAAAGAACATCCTTCATGTTAATAAGCATCTGTGCCACAGGGGCGGCGACGATGGATGACATGCCGGCACCAGCTGTAAGAATGCCGCTGGCAAGGCCTTTTTTATCCGGGAAAAAACGGACCGTATTGGAGATTGTACATATGTAGATCACCGCCATTCCCACACCGCAGCAGATGCCGTATGTTACATACAGCCAGCCGACGGTTTTTGTGAATCCGGAAAGAAACAGTCCGCCTCCAAAAAGAAAAGCACAGCATATTACTGTTCTGCGAGGTCCGAATCTGTTCAGGATTCTGCCTCCTGCTATCATGGGAACAGGACTGACCGCATTGGCGATAGTGTAGGTCAGCGCCGTTGCGGCGGCGGTCCAGCCGAACAGCTCCATAAGAGGTCCGGCAAAAACGCTCCAGGCATATATGATAGTTATGCAGAAATTAATAATTGTACTGGCAGTCAGTATGACCCATCTGTTGTTTTTCATTTTATATCATCCTCTTCCTGAAATTCATGTTATGTTTAAAGCTTACCTTATGAAAGAGAACGCAGCAATGATATTTCATTGCTGTTTTCAAGTATAATAACACGAAAACAACAATAAAATATCATTGAATTAAACGAAAAAAATGAGTATTCTGAAAATAGAAAGCGCGCTGATAATCACACGAAGGAGGTAAAAGAATGAAATCTGCGGATATGGTTCTGGTGAACGGGAGTATTTTTTCCATAAACAACAATGGTGAACGGATAACAGGAGAGGCCGTTGCCATAACGGATGGTGTCATAACAAAAATAGGAACCACTGAACTTATCAGAGAATATGCAGGAGACAATACTCAGATCATTGACTGTGGAGGGAATACAATCCTGCCCGGACTGTGCGATGCCCATTGTCATCCGTCCATATCGGCAAGCACGTATTCAGGCTGTGACCTGTTTGGTATTTACATTCAGGATAATGAAACAGAAGAAGAGGTAATAGAAAAATATCTGTATCGTCTGAAAAACTTCATTGATGCACATCCGGATGATGATCTGATACGGGGAACTGGTTGGGTAAGAGGTAATTTCGCGGGAACCAGAGTTCCGACAAGGCATGATATCGATAAAATCTGCAGTGACAGACCGGTAATTCTGGAATCTTTCTGCCAGCATAACCTCTGGGTCAATACCAGAGCTATTGAACTGGCGGGAGTGGATGAAAACACACCGGATGTCTACGCTGGCAGTATATTCAGGGAAGAAAACGGATATCCTCAGGGGATATTCAACGATCCCGAAGCGATGGCACTGATAAAGGACAATGTTCCCGGATATGATTTTACAGTGGAAAAATACAAGGAGTCACTGGTTTATTATCAGCAGAATTATGCTAATAAATACGGAGTGACGCTGGTGATGGACTGTATGCACAGCGACAATGCAAGAGAAGCATATAAGCAGCTGGCAGAAGAAGGCAGGCTGACAGTCAGAGCCAGAGGAGTGTATCTGGCAGAACCCGGCAGAGCATCGGAGCAGCTTCCTGAATATGTGGCGCGAAAAGGCAGCGACAACGTGGGGGATGATTTCAGAATAGATACAGTTAAGATGTTTGCAGAAGGAATGTTTTCCCTAGTGGAACCTTATGAAAAGGAATTCATCGCAGAAAACGGACTGCCGGAAAATTACAATGAACCTCTTTACTGGAGCGACGAGGAATTTACTGAAACTGCGATGAAAGCTATGGAATCCGGCTTCAATGTTCACGTACATGCTATGGGAGATAATGCTGTCCGTCAGAGTGCGGAATGTCTTTGCCGGGCGCAGCAGCTGACGGGTATTAAACCCAGAAATACAATAGCCCACCTCATGCTAGTTAAGGATGAGGCTGTCAGGGTCATGAAAGAAGCAGATATAATAGCAAACTGTCAGCCGAGGTGGATGGTATACGATTCGGATATAGCAGGGATGCTGCCGATGGTTGGAAAGGAACGTGCTGAAAGTGCATATCCGCTGAGGAGATTTTTTGATGCAGGAGTGAAGGTGTCATTCGGAACGGATTTTCCTGTAACACCGCCCCCGGATACGATGCATGAGATTCAGTGTGCCATGACAAGGAGCGTATTTCCCGATGCGCCGGATTATGAAGACTTCAAAGGCAAGGTACTTGGTCATGAAAAACCGGCTGAACTGCAGGAGGCTGTTCAGGCGCTCAGCATCAGAGGTGCATATCAGATGCAGGCCGAAACATACACAGGTAGTATAGAAGAGGGAAAGTCGGCAGAACTTGTTGTCCTGGATTCAGATATAGAAAAAATTCCGAAGGGAGAGATTTATAAAATACAGGTTGAAAAAACTATATTCAAAGGCCAGATAGTATACGAAAGACAATAAAAGCAGAAGGAGGAAAAGGAAATGGAAGATAAGAACACTAATATATCATCTCAGAATACTGAACTCAAAAGAGTTCTCAAACTGCCTACGCTGGTATGTCAGGGTCTTGCATATTTATGTCCGGCATGCGTGCTGATGTATTATGGCATAATAAATGTACTTACTGATGGGCACTTCCCGCTGGTACTGGTAGTGGCAGGAATAGCAATGACACTTACTGCACTCAGCTATGCCAAAATGTGCAGGAAATACCCGGTGGCAGGTTCAGTTTACAGCTATGTAAGCAAATCCATAGGATCACGAACAGGTTTTATTGCAGGATGGGGACTGATGCTTGACTATTTTCTCCTTCCTATGACGTGTTATCTGTCATGCGGACTTTATCTGAACATCATGTTCCCGGCAATTCCGGTATGGGCATGGGTAATAATAGCAGTTGCATTCGTGTGTGTCTGCAACTACGTTGGTGTCGGTGTGGCATCCATTATCAATAATATCAATGTTATCGCACCGATAGCAGCCGTTATAGTTACTTTAATATTTATAATAAAATACGTTATCGGCGGAGGCGGAGCAGGAACACTGATATATCCGGAAGCTTTTTATAACCCTGAAACCTTTAACATCAATACCATAATGACCGGTGCCGGAATCATGGCCATAGTGTTTGTAGGTTTTGACTCTGTAACCACATATGCCGAGGAGACAATAAATCCGGAAAAGAACATGCCTAGAGCGGTAGTGCTTATCTGTGTGGGTGCAGCAATTGAATTTATTATCGTAGCATACTTCATGAACTGTGGCTGGCCGTATGAGCCGGGAGCAATCGAAAACCCTGATACAGCAATTACTGAATATAATATTCAGATCGGAATCGGATGGATGAATTCCATATTCATTGTACTGAATACGCTGGCATGCATAGGCTGCTGTATTGCAGGACAGGGAGCTACAGCCAGAATCCTTCTCGGAATGGGAAGAGACGGGTTCCTGCCGAAGAAATTCTTCGGATATGTACATCCGAGATTCAAGACACCTTCAAGGAATATACTTCTGACAGCGGCAGTAGGACTTGTTGCAATTCTTTTCCAGGACAGCCTGATGAATGCCATGTCGCTGGTAAGCTTCGGGGCACTGCTGGGATTCATATTCACCAATATCTGTGTAATAATGAGATTCTGGGTAAAGGACAAAGAAAGAGGCGGTGCTGCACTAATAAAATATGTTATTATCCCTGTAATCGCAGCAGCCGTATGCGTATATCTGTGGTTCAGCCTGCCTGCTATGGCAAAAATAGTCGGATTCTCATGGCTGGCGATAGGAATAATAGTACTGGCAATCAAAACGAGAGGATTCAGAGAACTGCCTCCTGAACTGAATCTGTAGAGAAGGCAAAGGCGGTGAATCAAAGTGAAAGTGCTGACGAATGCGAAGATATACACAATGAATGAAAAAGCACCTGAAGCAGATACCATAGCATACGAAGGCAAAGAGATAGTATATGTGGGAAACGGCTGGAATGGAGATGGAGAAATATGCGATATGGAAGGCAGGACCATTCTGCCGGGAATAATCGACAGCCATATCCATCCCGGGATGTGTGCCAGAAGTGCCTGGCATGTGAGACTGCCGTGGACGGAGGATGCGGATGAGCTTCTCGGTTTTGTAAAGGAGTACGCTGAGGAACATCCGAAGGAGGAGCTGCCTTTCATATATTTTGAATACTATCCTACGAGCATGTTTGATGAGAAGGGTCCGCGGAAGGAGATTCTGGACGAGGCGGTATCCGACAGACCTGTTCTCTGTCAGGACTTCGGCGAGCACCTTTGCTGGGTAAACAGCAGGATGCTGGAGCTTCTGGGGGTTGACAAGGATACACCGGATCCCAGCCAGCTGGAGATTTTCGTGAGAGACGATGACGGCAGTCCCACAGGCTGGATCAAGGAAATGGCATGGCTTCATTTTGCAGACAGAATGTTTGATGCTATCGGATGGAGACCGCCGGAAGAAATTAACGAAAGGGCACTTGAGCCATTCTTCGATTTTCTTTCTGAGAGTGGCATAACCGCAATGTTCGACGGCTTCATAGAGACTGACAGGCAGATCGAGTCCATTTTTCATATGGATAAAGCAGGGAAGCTGAATATATATTACGATGGATCGGTAAGATTCTGGAGTTATGAGGATCTGCCTGAAAAAATCGCAAAACTTCGAAGCTATCAGCAGCAGTACACTTCGGAGCATATCAAGATCAACACACTCAAATTGTTTCTGGACGGCACTAATGAAAGCGGCAACAGCGCATCGCTGCATGAGCATATCAATGATCCGGGAAATTTCGGTGAGATAATGATGGAAGCGGATGAACTGGCAAAGTGTTTTGTGATGGCTAATCGTGAGGGCCTTGACATACATATCCACGTAGTGGGAGACAGAGGCTTCAGAGTATGCTGTGATGCAGTTGAAGCAGCACAGAAGACTGCGGCGGCAGAAGGTATTCCATGGGTCTGCAAGCCTGTGCTTGCTCACTGTGAAGTTGTGGATCCGGCTGATATGGAACGTCCGGCAAAGCTTGGCATCAGTATCAACTGGAGCTGTCACTGGTCCGGAGGCTATTTCGGAGAAGAAGCCATGAATTATTATAGCGAAGAAAAATGGCGCAGGATGTACAGATTCAATGAAATGATACGAAGCGGCGCTTCAGTGGCATTTTCCAGTGATGTAGTCACCAATTACGAGCTGCACAGAGCATATCCTTTTTTTGGCATGCAGGTAGCAGCAACCAGAGTGGATCCCGAGTTTCCCCTTGACCCTGAAAAATACCCAGGCAGTATGAGACCTCAGGAAGATGCAAAGCTGGATATGAAGATTCTTGCTGAGGGATACACGCTTGGCGGAGCCAGACAGCTGCGCTGGGAAAATCGTATGGGAAGTCTTCAGGAAGGTAAACTGGCCAGCATGATTGTCATTGACCGTGATATTTTCGCAATGCCTGCCGATACCATCAGAGATGTGAAGATAGATGCTGTAATTTTTGATGGCAAAGTAATTAAAGGGAGAATATAGTAGCAGAGAAAAAAGAGGGACAGTATGAAAAAGTTATTCGAACTGACGGTTTATCAGACCGATGATATTGATATGGGCAGAACCTGCAGCGGTGAGACACTGGTTTCTCCCACTGGAGAGGGAAGCTTCTGCGGCAGTGAGCTTAAAGGTGAAGTTACACCTGTCGGCATGGGTGTCACATACACACCGCAGCCCGGAATCAATGATATTGAGACAACAATGCTGCTGTGCACTGATGACGGTGCAGATATTCTGATGGATATGAATGCCTACTTCGATGTGAAAGAAGAGATAGAAGCGAAGCTTATGAAAGGTGAACCCGTGGATCCGTCAGAATACTACTACAAAGGTGTTGTCAGGTTCAGAACGAGCCATGAGAAATACCGATGGCTGGAGCGGAAGGTCTGCGTATGCAGCGGAATAATAGAAAGCTGGGAGAAACTCATTTTTGAGGTGAGTATTGTCTGAAATATGATTACAACATAATATTTTGTCGGGTAAAATAATTTATTTGACAAATTCGGCGATAACCAGCCTTACGGAACCCGGAAATGATTCAGTCATGTCCGGGTTCCTTTAAATTTTGGGGAAAAAGAACCTCAGCAGCCTCTGAATGATTAAGTGTGAGAACATGGCATGATAATTGCAACTTAAATACATGTTATTATTCACTTGATTATTTAGGAGGTAAAGAAAATGAGTGAGAAACAAACTTCCATAGAAAGGGTCATGTCGACAAGTACCGGTCTTAAACGTACGATGTCAACAAATGCCGCTGTAATGGTCGGCGTTGGCGGAACTATCGGTACAGGCCTGTTCCTTAGCTCAGGAGATGTAATATCAACGGCAGGACCTGGCGGAGCTGTTGTAATGTACCTTATCGGCGGAATTATCATGTGGCTTATGACTACATGTCTTGGTGAACTTTCGGCAGCTATGCCTGTAGCAGGAAGCCTTCAGGCTTATGCGACAGAATTCTGCGGGCCGGCAATGGGATTCACCATCGGATGGGTAAACTGGATCGGCGGAGCTATGACAATCACAGCTCAGATTGTTGCATCAGCTATCATAATGAAGGATATACTTCCGAACACACCGACATGGCTGTGGATTGTGATATTTGCAGTAGTGCTCTTCGGTGTAAATATTCTGGACGCTAAACTTTTCGGTAATATTTCATTCTGGGTATCAACTCTGAAGATCATCATGATAATCGCTTTCATAATCGTAGGTGTAGCTATCGTAGGCGGAGCAGGCGAAGGCGGAGCTATCGGAATGAGCAACTACACAGATCACGGCGGACTGTTCCCTGCAGGTCTTGCTGGTATGGGTTCAGTAATACTGACATCCTTCTATGCATATGCAGGTACAGAGGTTGTAGCATCAACTGCCGGCGAACTGAAGGATGAGAAGAAGATTCCTAAGATGATCAACCTGACAATGATTATTCTCGTTGCAGCTACAGTAATCTCCATCGCTATCGTTGCAGCTATCCTCCCTTGGGAAGAAGCATCAGTAATGGGAAGCCCGTTCGTATATGCATTCAGACATGTAGGACTTAACGCAGCTGCACTGATTGTAAACATCATCGTGCTGACATCAGCCCTCACATCAGGAAACTACTTCACATACGCATGTGCAAGATACCTCTGGTCAATGGCTAAATTCAAGCAGGCTCCTCAGATCTGCGCCAAGACAAGCAAGAGGGGCGTTCCTGTTATCGCTCTGATAATTTCGATGGCCTTCGCAATGATCGGTATCGTATCGGAATTCGTTGCAGAAGATACAGTTTATCTGTTCATCGTATGGTTCATAGGTGGAGGAAATATCTTCATGTACTCTGTAATCTGCATCTGCCAGTACAGATTCAGGAAGAGATACATCGCTGAAGGCGGCAAGGTTGAAGACCTGTCCTTCAAGGTTGCATCATATCCGCTGGTTCCTATTCTCGGCGTGGCAGCCTTCGTGCTCATGCTCATCGTAACCATCATGGATCCGGGCGAAAGACTGGCAATGGCGGTATGTGCAGTATGCTACATCACAATCTTCGTGATTTCATACATATACAGCAGGAAACACAAAGACGCCAAAGCTGCCAACCTCGACGTATAAACCTTTAATCACAGACACATATGGGCGCTGCCTGAACGGGATAACCGCAAGGGCGGCGCCTTTTGTTCTGCCCTGCATAAAAAACTTTACACATAGTAAAACATTTTATATCATATATGTAAAGTAAACATGAAGCATTACGCCGGAGGAGCTATGATAAACAAGGATAAATACAGCGATATTCTCATCATCGACAGAGAAGGAACCGTTATTCACGGTGACTTTGCCAATCTCAGATTTCTGGGGCTGCAGCCGGAAGAAATAACGGGCAACAATATCAGAAATCTTTATCATAATATAGGCGAGGATTATCCTGCGCTCATTGCCGCCAGAGATGGCATAGCGGCTGAGAACTTTCAGGTCAGTGTGGAGAATGCGGCAGGCAGCGTGCTGACAAAGACAGGATCAGTGTACCCCATATTCGACGAGGATACACCGGTGGCGGCCATAGAATTTTCGGATCTGCACTACGACCGGGATCATATCAGAGAAATCGAAAGCCATGCTGAGTTTCCGATATACAGGAAAAATGATACCAAGTACATGCTGGAGAATATAATTACTGAGGACAGTTCTATCGAGAATATAAAAAAGCGTATAGAACGTATCGCTATCACAGAGTCCAGCATACTCATTTACGGGGAGACCGGAACAGGCAAAGAGCTGGTGGCGCAGGCGATTCACAACAGAAGCAGACGTTACTATCACAAATTCATTTCAATAAACTGCGGAGCCATGCCCAGCGGCATTATCGAGGGGCTGCTTTTCGGAACAACAAAGGGCAGCTTCACCGGCGCCGAGGACAAGCCGGGACTTTTTGAACAGGCTGATGGAGGAACACTGTTCCTGGATGAAATCAATTCACTGGATCCCATGCTGCAGGTCAAGCTGCTTAAGGCTGTAGAATCCAGAACTGTCAGGAGGCTGGGATCCCCGAAGGAAAAGCAGGTGGATGTCAGAATAATAGCCGCCACCAACGAGGAACCCCATGAACTGATGAGCAGCGGCAGGCTCAAGCCGGATCTGTATTACCGGCTGGCGGTCATATATATGTATCTGCCGCCTCTGAGGGAAAGAGGCAACGATGTAAACGTCATCGCCGATTATTATGTGGAATATTTCAATAAGAAAATGGAGACTCACATAGAACCCCTGAGCGACGAAATAAGAAGGATATTCGCATCCTACAGCTGGCCGGGCAATGTCAGAGAACTGAGGAACGCCATTGAAGGTGCCTTTGCTTTTGTCGAAAACGATAGTATCACAGTAAATGAGCTGCCTCAGTACATTGTCGACAAATACCGCAGCGGTGAGAAAAATATAGTTCTCAGAAATGCTGAAACCCTGGCAGATCTGAGCAGCAGCACGGAATATGCGATAATCAGCGAAGCCTACAGAAGATCCGGCGGCAGCCTCACCAGAGCCGCAGATATGCTGGGGATATCAAAGCAGCTGCTGAAGTACAAAATGACGAAATACGGGAGGTAGAACTCATGGCAATAAAGAAAGACTTCACCGATTTTATGGTGGTGGATGAGATGGGAAAGATCGAGTATTTCTATGTGCCGCTTCCCGACTATTATGATTTCAGACCGGAGGAGCTGATAGGAACAATGCCGCAGCAGCAGTATTCCAATCTTTATGATGAAGACAGCACCCTGATGAATGCCGTGCGCTACGGTAAAACCACCAAGGATTATCCTCAGGAGCTTGTTACCCTCGAAGGCAAACGCATCCGTCAGATCAGCGATACCTACTGTATCAGAAACGGCAGCGACGTTATCGGAGCAGTGGAATTCGCATATTATGACAAGCGGTATGCAGAAAACGCTGTCAAAAAGTCCCTCGCATCCGCACAATCCCGCAGGCTGCAGATGGATGACATGATAGGCTCATCGCCGGCGATGCAGGAGCTCAAACGAAAATTCAGCAAGGTCACAGATCTGGAATCACCGGTGCTGCTGGCAGGAGAAACAGGCACCGGCAAGGAGATGGCAGCCAGAATAATACATAATGCCAGCAGGAGAAGCGGCAGGGAGTTTGTCTACGTCAACTGCGGAGCTTTGCCCGAAAACCTTCTGGAAGGCATCCTTTTCGGTGTAAAGCGCGGCAGCTTCACCGATGCGGAGGAAAAAGAAGGTCTCTTTAAAATCGCGGACAAAGGCACGCTCTTTCTCGATGAAATCAATGCAATGCCGACAGCGACCCAGGGGAAGATACTGAGAGCCATTGAGGAGAAAAGGATAAGACCGGTGGGAGGAGAAAACGAAATTGCAGTGGATGTCAGAATCATCGCATCCTGCAATGTGGACATAGACGATATACTGCAGGATCACGGCATGAGAAAGGACCTTTATTTCAGACTGGCAGTCATAAGATTCGAAATGCCTCCTCTGAGAAAGCGCGGCAATGATATCCAGGAGCTGGCAGAGTATTTTATCAGGAAGCTCAATGAAAGCCCGTCGGGCAGGAACATCCGGGGGCTTGACAGCAGGGCTGAAGCCTTTTTCAGGAAATACGACTGGCCCGGCAATGTCCGTGAACTGAAGAATACCATAGAAGGAACGTATTTTGCCACCGAGGGGGATCTGATAAGGTTCGAGGATATGAAGGAAAGGTTCGTGCGTCAGAATGCAGGATGTGGCGAGGATCTGAGCGCTGCGGAGGATTTTTTCGCCAGCGGGCTGCCTCTGAAGGAATACATGGATATGCAGATGAAGGAATATATTAAGGCATCCCTGCGGGAACACGATGGTGTCCTGAGGGATGCCGCTAAGGCACTGGGACTTACGACCCAGATGCTCAGATATAATATGCAGAAGTACGATATCAGCGTCTAGAGTGTCCGGCTGCAGGTGCATCGTCGCTGCTGTATACTATTTTCCCGCCTGTCATGGTAAGAACAGGATGGATGTCTTTGATCTCCATAGGATCAACAGTGAAAATATCTCTGTCAAGGATGACAAGATCGGCATAGAAGCCGGGCTTCAGTCGTCCTTTTCTGTTTTCGGCGAACTGTGCATATGCACTTTCCATGGTGTAGGCATCTATTGCTGTTTCAACATCCACGGCCTCAGCAGGGTAGAATCCGTTTTCGGGTCTGCCGTTTCTGTCCTTTCTGGTGACTGCTTCGTATATATTGAGAAAAGGATTGCAGGTTTCCACAGGGCAGTCTGTTCCGTATGACAGATGTACGCCGTTTCTCAGCATGGTGCCGAAGGCATAGGATGTGGAGGTCAGCTGGCTGCCGCAGAGCTCCTCTGCGATGTTCATGTCAAAGTCGATAAACACAGGCTGAGCCATTACGAGTATATCATCATCTATAATCTGCTGAACCAGGTCCTTATCCGTGATCTGGCAGTGGATTATGCCGTGTCTGAGTTTATTGCTGCCGTCCACGAAGGCTTTTTCGTAGCTTTCGATAGTTTCGGCTATCGCCTGAGAACCGATGGCATGGGTAACCACCTGAACTCCTGCGTCCCTTGCGATGGCGCAGAACCTGTCCATTTCCTCACAGGAAAGCCACTGGAGTCCCTTGTTGCTTCTGTCGGCGGCATATCCGTCCTTCATATATGCCGTTCTGGCACCGAGACTGCCGTCCTTGAACAGCTTGAGAGCTCCCATTGTAAGCCAGGAGTCTTCGGGATACAGATTTCCGGTAAACTCCTCCGATGCCAGAAATTCTGAGAATTTTTCCGGTGTCTCAAAGCACATCTGATAATGGTATCTCACGGAAGCTTCACCTTTGTCATATATATCACGCATCATGGCGAAGGCTTCGCTGCTGTCTGAGAAATCCGCACCTATATCGTTGCTCTGGATGCTGGTGAGACCGAAGGCTGCAGCGGTTTTCATCGTGTCGATGATAATCTGCCTTTTTTCTTCCATGGTGAAATCCGGGACAGCCTCTTTGGCGTAGATACAGGCACCGCCTTTGAAAATTCCTGACGGGAATCCCGACTCCTCTCTGATAAATTCTCCCGATGGATACTGAGGAGAGTTTTCGTCCAGTCCCAGATTTTCGATCAGTTTTGTGTTGGTGGAAGCTATGTGGCCGCAGACTCGCTCCAGGACGACAGGTATATCTGTGCTGATTCTGTCCAGATCATGTCTGTCGGGTATTTTCCTGTCATCCTCAAAGAAATCCTGGTTCCAGCCGATGGCGTGAATGCCTCTGGCTGCTTTGTCAGGGTGTTCGGATATGAAGCGGCGGCATCTGCCGATGATTTCATCGATGGAGGTTACGTCATCCAGGTTCACCTGATTCAGAGTTTCTCCATACTGCATGAAGTGAAGGTGGCTGTCATTGAGACCCGGTATCATTGTCCTGCCGCAGCAGTCGTATATTATGTCATCAGGCCCCGACATGGCCAGGATCTCATCGCTGCTGCCGACGGCTGAGATGATACCGTCGTTTATCAGAATCGCCTGGGCGAAGAGACCCTTGTCAATATATATTCTGGCATTATGAAAGATAGTGTTCATTTTACATCCTCCCTTTGACTGAAGTGATAGTTAATTATTGACAATATACCGGGATTTGTCAATGGAATAAAAATACAAAAATTCCATTAGAAATTTTGACAGTAAAAAAATTATTTTTGAAAATTCGCGCTGATGGCGCTGTAATCATGTAAGTTGCTGGAAATTCAGGCGGCAGCTTGTGGCATGAGATTTGCATCATCATTAATAATATAAAATGAATCTGGGAGGAATATTATGATAAACAAGGAAAAATTATACCAGAATCTGGTGAAGCTTGTAGCGGCACCCAGTATCTCAGGAACCGAAGACGAAGTGCTCGGCGCATATAAGATAAAAGAGCTCCTCATGGAAATTCCGTATTTCAGAGAACACGAGGAGAATGTAATGCTGATTCCCATGGAAGGGGATCCTTTTGACAGAGTCATCGCGGCAGCCTATCTGGAATGCTGTCCGGGAAACCCTGATACAGTGATCCTGACCGGCCACTATGATGTGGTGGATATAGAGGAGTTCGGCAAGCTCAAGGACATAGCCTATGATATAGAAGAAATAACGAAGCGTATAAACGAGCTGCCGATAAGCGATGAGGTCAGAGCTGATCAGGAGAGCGGCAACTGGTATTTCGGTCGCGGAACCATCGACATGAAGTTCGGTCACGCCCTCAGCATCGAACTGCTCAGGCATTACGCTCAGGAAGGCCTTAACGGCAACATCCTCTATGTGGCGGTATGCGGAGAAGAGACCAATTCAGAGGGAATGCTGGCAGCAGTTCCGTTCTTCACTGAGTTTGCTAAAAAGCACGGGCTGAAATACAGAAACCTGCTGCTTACCGAAGGGTATCTGCTGGACGGTCAGGAGGAAGGTGTCAGATACATACAGTACGGCGGAGCCGGCAAGGTAATGCCTATGTTTTTCTGCACAGGCAAAATGACCCACGGCGAAGAGCCTCTGCTGGGACTGGATGCCAACATACTGGCTGCTGAAGTATACAGAGAAATGGCTCTCAATCCTGAGTTCTGCCAGCAGAATCACGGCATCGCCAGTGCACCTCCGGCAGGCCTTAAGCTCCAGGACATGAAGGAATTCTATTCCCTTTCCACGAGTTTATATGCAGCCGCATATTTCAATATCGCAACAATAAAGATGAATCCTGAGGAAACTGTGAGAAAGCTCAAGGGTGTTGCCCAGAGAGCCTTTGACAATACAGTTGCTCTCATGAAAGCGAAGGTGGACGGTTTCACAGAGCTTACAGGCAAGGTACCTGCCCATTATGAAGCGGAGCCATGTGTCATGACCTACGGAGAAATCTACAAAGCTGTTGAAAATACCTTTGACGGCGATCTCAGGGCACATATGCAGGAATGTGCAGATGAATACATGAAAGAGAATCCTGAGCTGCAGGCTACATGTCTGAAGCTGATGAAGCATCTGTATGAGCTTTATGAAGACAAGAGACCGATGATCATCGTTTCGGTCCTGCCGCCTTATTACCCTGATGTCAATATTGATCCGGAAGATGAGGCGACTGCGGAAATGCTGGAGAATATCGACGAACTCATCAGCTATGCCGCTGAGAAATACGGTGAGACGTTAAAGACCAGTGAGTATTACGGTATATCGGATCTCTGCTATACATGGCTTGCCGACGGTCTTGATTTTGACGCGCTGTTTGAGAACCTTATAGGCATTGACCTGCTGTATAAATTCCCGGCAGACGCTCTCAAGGAATTCAAAGTGCCTGCTGTCGTTATCGGTGCAGCTGGCAAGGACATGCACAAGTATACCGAAAGACTTGAGAAATCATATAATTTCAATGTGCTGCCGGATCTCTACATTCACTATATAGACAGACTGTTCAGTTAGAAGGGACGTAGAGCTCCACGCATTTTGATGCCAGCACATCCATGGAATCGATATAGAATCCGTTTTCAGAAATATCGAGGTTAAGCTCTCTGGCAACAAGGGAGAGCTCAGTGCAGCCCAGTATCGCGAGATCACAGCCGTTTTCTGCGGCTTCTCTGTGGATTTCATTCCACAGCTCGCCAGGTGCAGGGCTGCCTTTTTTAACGTAATCATAAATCACGCTCATTATTTTATCCTGACCGCTTTCGGAAGGGATGTACACCTCTATACCGGCAGCCTCCAGCGCGTCCTGATATATACGTGTTTTTATTGTCCCGCGGGTAGCGAGAACTGCTGCCTTTCTGTGGGAAGGTCTCGCTTTGACTGCATTGACAGTTTCGCTGATGAGATGTATGACGTGCTTTTTTTCTTCGAGCATATTGACAAAATAGTGGGCGGTATTGCAGGTGATGGCGACCTTGTCGCAGCCTGCTGACATCAGCATCCTGATATCATTTCTTATGAGATCCCTGACATACTCGATTCTTTTCTCATCGCCTGAGAGTATGGCGGCTGTTCTGTCGGGCATGGAAGCATGGCTGAACATCATCAGATCCATATGATCCTGGTCCTTTGCCGCAGGAGTTTTTTCTATGAGCATATTATAAAAGAGTGAAGAGGCTTCTGCGCCCATTCCTCCAATGATTCCTAGCATATTATGTCAAGTCCTTTCTTTACAAAAGTTTTCCCTGTCTGCGGAGCATATCCTGAAGCCCTAAAGCAGTTCTGTTTCTGATACCGGTAACGGTTCTGCCGTGATACAGGGAGCTGATTACGGCTTCTTCTACGGTTTCCACTGTGGCTTCAAAGATCCGATCCATTCTGTTTTCGGATACGGTTATGAACCGGATGAAAGACTTCTCCGGGTAGTGAGGGATAATGTTTCCTGTAGAAAAGGCTATGGCGATATCACCGCTGCCTGTTCCCATGAAAGAGCCGACGCGGCCGAGACTGGCAGCCGAGCGTTTCGCCATTCTCTCCAGCTGTCTGCTTTCAAGAGGTATGTCCGTGCCGATGAGAATGATTACGGAGCCTTTGTCCCCATCGCCGGCTTCACCGCTGACATGTTTTATCCTGTCTCCGTCTATCCTCAGATTGCCTGCTTCCCCGAAATTGGAAAGCACCAGAGCGCCGATGGTGAAAACTTCATCGTCCAGCTGCAGACGCCTTGAAGCAGAGCCGATGCCGCCCTTGAGTCCCATGCAGATCATACCGGTGCCTGCGCCGACAGGCCCCTCCTCGAAGCTTTCCGCTGCGTTTTCAAGGGCACTGAAGACGTCTTCTTCCGTCACATGCATACCGCGGATGTCGTTCAGCTCGCCGTCGTTGCATTCCGTTACGAGGCTGTTGACGGTGCATGTCGTGACTCCTATGTCTTCGTTTCGCGCCAGCATATATTTTGTCAGGGCATTTACGGCAGTACCCACGCTGAATGTGTTTGTCATGATGATGGGTGTTTCGATGCTACCCAGTTCCTTAGCCTGGATGAGGCCGGCGCTTTTGCCGAAACCGTTGATGACAGCAACACCTGCCGTCACCTTCTCTCTGAAAAGGTTTCCTCTGTGGGGCAGGATGGCAGTAACCCCCGTATGGATATGCCTGGAGTCATCCTCCAGAGTTCTGTGCCCGACGGCAACTCCCGGAACGTCAGTGATCAGGTTCTCGGGGCCTTTCTCATATCTGTTTGTAAGCTTGATACCGCTGTTTTCAGGTAATCCCATCTTTATCTCCTATATTTCAAACATAAACATTTTAGCTATCATAAGATCCTGTACATTTTTCGCTCTGTAAGTGACTGTATTGCAGTCCGTCAGCTGCGCACCGGGATAAAAGGCGGCCGCCCTGGCTTTCTGGTGATCTTTGAAATTCATTTCCAGCAGCATTTCCCCATCCGTGAAAGCAGGCTTGCGTATGTCGGTCAGAGCCTCCTTCACCTTCGCTCTGATATCTGTGCAGACTTCCTGAGGATGTCTGTTCAGGGTGGCGTTTCCTATGCATTCCTTTGTCGGTACAGTTATGATATCGCTGTAAAGCTCCGATGCATGGTCGCATATGCCTTTGTCCCCTGAGATGAAAAGGGACGGTACGCCAAGGCTGTCGGCGTAGATGGCGTTCAGTGAGAATTCGGATGCCAGTCTGCCGTTGAGCTTCACCCAGTTGAACCAGTCGTACTCCACGGTGTGAGTCAGAGGGCTTGTGTTCATCCCTGCCGGAGAATGATAGCCGATGTAGAGAACTCCGCTGAAGCTTTCGTCAAGACCGCCCATCATACCTTCAGGTGATGTCATCCAGCCGCGTATCAGCCGGACGCCTTCCGGCAGAGCATTTATGTCGATGTTCACTGCATCCTCATGTCCATCCTTTACAACAGCTTCGTATCCCATTTCAAGTACCGCCTCACATGCAGCTGCAACCTCGCCGGTCATCAGGCTGCAGGCTTCCTCGTACCCTTGACCGCCGTATCTTGTGGATGCCCAGGTGGTGACACCTGCAGCACCTTCTAAATCTGTACTGATATAAATTTTCATTTTTCATATGCTTCCTTATGTGAATTTGTAGTATAATTATACATGAAAAAACAAATATAATCAGCATTATATTAAAATAAAACTAAAAGGAAAAGAGGAACTTATTAATGGAAATGGAATTCACGAGGAAACTCCCTACTCCTGTTGAGATCAAGAAGGAGTTCCCTATTGATGAGAAAGTATCAAGGCTCAGAGCAGACCGTGACAGAGAGCTCAAGAATATTCTTTCGGGCAAATCGGACAAGCTTCTGCTGATCATCGGCCCCTGCTCTGCAGACAACGAGGATGCTGTCATGGAGTACATCGGACGTCTGAGGGATGTTCAGGATCAGGTGAAGGACAAGGTATTTATCGTGCCGAGAATCTACACAAACAAACCGCGTACGGTGGGACTTGGCTACAAAGGCATGCTGCATCAGCCGGACCCTGAGAAAAAAGAGGACATGCTGGGCGGTATCATCGCTATCAGGAAGCTGCATCTGAGGGCAGCTCAGGAGACAGGCTTCACCTGTGCCGATGAGATGCTCTATTCGGAGAATCACCGTTACCTTTCGGATATCATAGGATATGAGGCTATAGGTGCAAGATCGGTCGAAGACCAGCAGCACAGGCTGACTGCCAGCGGCGTCGGTATCCCGGTAGGAATGAAGAATCCTACGGGAGGAGATATTTCGGTTATGATGAACTCCATCACAGCAGCCCAGTCGGGACACACGTTCCTTTTCAGAGGATGGGAGGTAATCACCAAGGGCAATCCGTATGCCCACGCTATTCTCAGAGGATATGTGGACAAGTTCGGCAGAAGCCATTCCAATTATCATTACGAGGATCTGAGGGATCTATACGAGGCATATCAGGAAAAGGAATACGCCAACCCTGCTGTCATCGTGGATGCCAACCATGCCAACTCCGGCAAGAAGTATCTGGAACAGATAAGAATCTGCAAGGACGTCATCCACAGCTGCAAGATGTCCGGCGATATACGCGGTCTTGTCAAGGGTCTCATGGTGGAGAGCTATCTTGAAGACGGAGCACAGAAGATCGGCGAAGGCTGCTTCGGTAAATCCATCACCGACCCGTGTCTTGGATGGAGCAAGACAGAGCGCCTGATCTACGATCTGGCGGAGCTGTGGTAAAACTGCCGGGAAAACGGTGGCCGTCCAGCTGACTCTGTTTCAGAACTGACCCTGCTTCAGAATGAAAAATCTCCGGATCTTTGCCCTAGAGGCACTGGTCGGGGATTTTTTGTGTTTAAGTGAATAATCAGGATTGACAGCATGTGAACGTGGAATATGTGCAAAAAGAATTGTATGAGATAAAGAAATACACAGTTTTTTTAAAAGACACATTTTAAGAGGAGGTATATACCTGCAGAACATTCTGATTGTGGAAAATACACCGAGAAAGCGGCATGATTTTGCAAAAATATACAGTTGGTTGACGCTTTCGAGATTTTAAATGTGCAATTATTTTCACATTATGTTGAATTGTGCACATTTTAGCTGTGCAGCATTGCAAATATACCCGCAAGGGGTATATTGTCTTCGGAAAACCGAAAGCACGAGAATATCAACCGGGTTCATTTTTTAAAATAATAATCAGGATTGACATGTGGAGATGTCGTGATATAATGATGATATCAAAATGATATCACATAGCAGCGCAGCAATGAGAATCATCTGCCGCGCATTTCACAGGGAGGGATTATTATGGAAAAACAGAAGGCTATCGTGAATAACAATGTTGTAGAGAAAGAGCTGAAGCCGATGCCGGGGATGGTGATGCTGTTCATACTTATCATCGGATTTCTGGCGAGTGTGGCTACATGTGTGCTGAGTGCCGCTTTTCTTTACGGCGCAGCTATGGGAGTTGTGATAGTGGTGGGAATTATCGGATGCATTGTCTTCCCTGTTCTTGCTGCAGGGCTGAGAATAGTAAATCCCAATGAAGCTCTGGTTCTGACGTTGTTCGGTAAATATCACGGAACTATCAGGAAGGCGGGATTTCATTTTGTCAATCCGTTTTCCACAGGCTTCAACCCGACAGCGACAGGGGTAGCAGATGAACTGAAGGCAGAGCCGGCAGAGAGCAGGAAGAAGGGTACGGCTAAAAAAGCTGCGGCACCAAGCAAGAAGGTGTCCACCAAGACCATGACTCTCAACAATGCACAGCAGAAGGTCAATGACGTTCAGGGCAACCCGATTATAATCGGCTCTGTAGTCATCTGGAAGGTTTCAAGCCCGACCAAGGCTGTATTCAATGTCGAGAATTATTTTGACTACCTGTCCACCCAGTGCGATTCCACCATCAGGAATACGGCAAGACTTTATCCGTACGATTCCATCGAGGGTGATGACAGCGAGATGACTCTCAGAGGCTCGAGCCTTGAAATAGCAGAGAAAATGAAGGCTGAACTCCAGCAGAAGACAGCAGATGCCGGTATTGAGATTCTTGAAGTCAGGATAACACATCTGGCATATGCAGAAGAAATTGCAGCTGCAATGCTCAAGCGCCAGCAGGCATCGGCAACTATCGCCGCCAGAGAACAGATCGTCGAAGGTGCGGTAGGGATGGTTCATATGGCTCTTGACAAGCTGGAGAAGGATGACCTTATCGTGCTGGACGATGAGCGAAAGGCAGCGATGGTATCCAATCTGCTGGTAGTGCTCTGCGGTGACAAGGATGCACAGCCCATTGTCAACAGCGGCAGCATCTATTGATGCAGTCCGGGATAGGGAAATATAAGAACGAGGTACCGAAGTGACAGAGGATTTGAATAAAAAAGAAGAGCAGCTGCAGAAGCGTCTTGAGAAACTGAAGTCCATGGAGGAAGAAATAAAGAAAAAGGAAAAAGCCATCCGGGACAAAGAGAAAACGAAGAAGCAGATGGTCCTGAGACTGTCGCCTTCACTGTGGAATGAAATCGCAGCATGGGCGGAGGATGACTTCAGATCCATCAACGGGCAGGTTGAGTACCTGCTCAGTGAATGTGTAAAAGCACGAAAAAAGGGTAAGTAAATATATAATACGACACACCAGCTTCCCGGGCAAAATCCGGGGAGCTGATATTTTCTTGGCAAATAATGTCGAGGTATGGTAATATATATCCGACATGATACATAATAATTCAGCATTGAATATATTTTATGTCTGAATGTCCCCCCGATTATATTATTTATTTTTAGTAAAAGGAGAACGAAAAATGGAGTATGGTATTATTTGTGTACTGCCGGTTCTGACCATCCTGGTCATAGCGGTGGCTACCAAACGTACCCTGTTTGCCATGACATGCGGTCTCACAGTGGCTGCATTCATTCTGGCCGGCAATATCACCGGATTCGCAGAGACCTTCTTCAATTACCTGTACGTTTCAATGACAAACGAGACAATGCAATGGATTGCACTGGTTATTGCGATATTCGGAATGCTGATCAAGCTCTTTGAACGGTCAAATGCCGTTCAGGATTTCGGCTACTGGGCAGGCAGGTTCATCAAAACCGAGAAACAGGCAATGTTCGGGACTTTTATTCTGGGAGTTGTTATTTTCCTGGATGATTATCTCAACAACCTGGCAGTCGGAACGACAATGAAAGGTATGACAGACAGGCTGGGAATCCCGAGAACTCAGCTGGGATATGTCGTTAACACAGTAGCAGCACCTGTATGTCTGCTTATCCCGCTTTCCACATGGGCCGTATATTTCTCAGCCCTCATGAAGGATCAGGGCGTACTGGTTAACGGTTCAGAGACAACAGCTTACCTTCACGGACTGCCTTTTGCATTCTATGCATGGCTGGCAGTAATCGTTGTTATTCTGCAGATTCTGGGAGTTATTCCTAAGATCGGACCTATCAGGAAGGATTATGAGAGAGCTAAAGCTACAGGCAATGTCTTCCCTGAGGGTACAGACGAAGAACTGATAAATTCAGTTACAGGTGCTGACGAGCTTCCGGAAGACTACAAACCTCATCCGTGGAACTTCCTGGTGCCGCTGATCGTCATGATCGCAGTTACTCTGCTGGCAGGCACCGATGTGCTGATGGGCGCAGCTGCCGGTCTGGTAGTGGCATTCCTCATGTATCTCATCGAGCGCAAGATGAGCTTCATGGAGCTGCTCACTGCATGCTATGACGGTATCATTTCCATGGGATTCATATTCATACTGACTGTACTGGCATTCGCAGTTCAGGGTGCAAATCTGGATCTGGATCTTGCAGGATACATTATTTCAGTAACAGAGCCTGTTATGAAGGGCGGTTTCCTGCCTGCAGTAACATTTATCGTATGCGGCATCTATGCATATGCTACCGGATGTTTCTGGGATCTGGCAGCAATTATCATTCCGCTGGTTATCCCTCTTGCCAA
>JBJESR010000060.1:0-21753 GCA_051882895.1 Lentihominibacter sp. | reverse complement strand
GACAACGTTATGAGACACCTGATCGTAAACAAAGACGAGAAATAAGAAAAGGGGTGCAGTATGAACAGTGTTGTACTGATCGGAAGATTAACCAGAGACCCTGAAGTAAGGTATATATCCGAAAGCCAGATGGCAGTGGCTACTTTCACGGTAGCTATTGACAGACCTGTCAGATCAGGTCAGGAGAAAAAAACAGACTTTCCGAGAGTCACAGTATTCGGCAGACAGGCTGAGAACTGTGAGAGATTTCTGGCAAAGGGCAGACTTGTAGGTGTCCAGGGCAGGATACAGACAGGCAGCTATACCAATAAAGACGGTGCTACAGTGTATACTACAGATGTGGTAGCCGACAGAGTAGAATTTTTAGAATGGGGAGACAGGAACGAGCGTGCCGGCGGACAGCCTCAGGGCTATCAGCAGAGCAGCGGCGGATACCAGCAGAACAGCTATCAGAGCGGTTCCGGTAATGATACTGGCGTACCTGAAGGATTTCAGGCTATCCAGGATGACGATATTCCATTCTAAAAGAAAGGAGAAAATATCATGGATAACAACAAGAGACGTGGCGGCATGAGAAGAAAAAAAGTGTGCCAGTTCTGCGCTGATAAAACAGAAACTATAGATTACAAAGACGTAGAGAAGCTGAGAAAGTACGTAACCGAAAGAGGCAAGATTCTTCCTAAGAGAATTACAGGAACCTGCGCTATTCATCAGAGAGAGGTTACCAAGGCAATCAAGAGAGCCAGAATCGTTGCACTTCTGCCTTACACAGCTGACTAATATTAGTAATTGTTCACAGTGAGCGACCCGAAGCGGCAAATCCGTCAGGGCGCTCTTTTTTATAATGTAGGAAATATCGCTGTGCGATATTTCCGGAATTTCAACAAAGTCCACTTCTCCGATAGAATCGGCGAAGCCGACTTTGTTATAATGCAGGAATGCCATTGTTTTGCAATAATATTAAAGACAAATCCATGTTTTTATGATAGAATAAACGTTACGGATTAACACAGTGATAACCGTAGCGATTATAATCTGAAGGGAGAAATAATGTATCTGCTGCTGATTTTTCTTATGTCCCTTTTTGTTCCCCTCGCAGTATTGCCGGGAATGATAAAAAGAGGGACGCAGTCACCATACAGAATAGTATTATATGCTGCACTGTCTTCCTCTGCTGCTGCGCTGCTGGTGCTCATAGTGGCATCTGCTTCCGGAGAAAGCGTATACGGACAGATCAGCGCTGCAGTAAACGAAATGGCAGGTGTGCTGGCAGATAATGAGACGATGATAGATATGCTGGGGATGAAGGATATGACCGCCGGAGAAAGGACCGACCTGATAGCGAAGCTCTATCAGGAGACCTTCAAGGCTCTCCCTGCATCAATTATGACATTTAACGCTGTTGTAGCGTATTTTGAATATATTCTTTTGAGCAGGACAATGAAAAACGCATTTCCCGGTGTCAGACTTATGCCCGGATTCAGGGAGTTCTCGCTTCCCGGCGGTGCAATATGGGGGATACTTATCATGTATCTCGTATCATGGATAATGACATCGGCTGAGATGCTTTCTGATGATCTGCTCTATGTGAACATGGATCTGATCTTTGATTTTGTTATATCCCTGCAGGGCATATCTGTAGTGTTCATGCTTTTCCATATGAAAAGACTGCCTAAGGCAGTTGCTGTAATAATAATTATAGTATTGTGGGGGACATATATGGGACGCTGGATGCTTGTTATTCTCGGTATGCTCGATATACTTCTGGGACTCAAAACAAGAATACAGAACGGCAGATCCGGAAGATAGCTTCAGAAACACGGGAGATAATTTTATGTACGTTGGAAGAGTGGAAAAACTGCTGGCATTTTATTCGGCAATGCCGATGTGTGTGATAAATTCACAGGGCAAGGTGACAAGAGCCAGCAGGAAAATCGTAGAAGTTTTTAAATACGACGGCATTATCGACGGAGATATTTTCGCGCTGACAGGATTGAAACTGCCGGACATAATAAACGCCGCCGAACAGGACACAGCACTTTACATAAAGCGCAATGACAAGAATTTCAAGGTCGTGGCAGGCTTCGTCGGCGAGGGTGATATGGCATCCATCGCACTTTATTTCATCGACAATACATCCTTTGAGACACTGAAGGACATTTATAATGAAGAAAAGGAGTGTATGGCGATAATAAATGTCGATAATTATGATGAGCTGGTTTCAAGTGCCGGAGATACCAGAACGTCTGAAATCTCAACCGAGATAGACAAGCTGATCAGAGGCTGGGGCAGGAAGCTCGATGCAGCTGTTATAAGATACAGAGACCATCTCTATGAGATGATCCTGACAAACAAAAGCTTCAAGGTGCTTGTAAACAATAAATTCTCTATTCTTGATGATGCCAGAAATATTGAAACCGAGACGGATTTTCCTGTAACCCTGAGTATAGGTATCGGAATCGGCGGTAAAACTCCGGCAGAGTGTGATTCATATGCAGAGGAAGCGCTGGATCTGGCACTGGGTCGCGGCGGAGATCAGGCGGTAGTCAAGAATGTCAGGAATTTCGAATACTACGGCGGCAAGACTCAGGGTGTCGAGAAGGGCTTCAAAGGAAAATCCAGGATCATAGCCCATGCCCTCAAGACCCTCATGTCCCAGTCATCGAAGGTATTTATTATGGGGCATAAAAATCCTGATCTGGACAGCTTCGGTGCAGCTCTGGGCATAAACAGAGTCGCCAGAAGCATAGGCAAGGATTCATACATTCTGCTGAACTCATATAACGATGCACTGGCAGATATAGTGGCAGATGCCAAGGAAATCGGCGAGTATGAATTCATTTCCACAGAAAAGGCACTGTCCCTGGCAGATGAGAATGCCCTGACGGTTATTGTTGATACACACAGGCCATCTCTGGTGGAAGCCTACGAGCTTGTGGAAAAATGCGAGCGTACGGTGATCATCGACCACCACAGGAGGTCAGAGGATGCCATTTCCAATACGATACTTTCGTACATGGAAACCTACGCATCATCGTCATGCGAACTGGTTACAGAAGTCGTACAGTACGCATGCGAGAAGAGAGTGATATCAAAATTTGAGGCGGATGCACTGCTGGCAGGTATCATGGTGGATACCAACAGGTTTGCTGTAAAAGCGGGAGTCAGAACCTTCGAGGCGGCATCATGGCTCAAGAGAAACGGTGCGGACCTGGAGAAGGTGAGAAGATATTTCCAGTCGGATTCGAAGAACTTCAAGGTCAGAGCGGCATGTATCGCCAATGCCGATTTTTATGACAACGGAATAGCAATGTCAATATGCCCGGGAGAAAATCAGAACTCCCAGATAGTCAATTCCCAGGTTGCGGACGAGCTTCTGACCATAAAAGGTGTCAAAGCCAGCTTCGTGGCAGGAAAGAACGAGCATGGCAGGACTGTTGTCAGCGCCCGGTCACTGGGGGATATAAACGTACAGCTTATCATGGAGAAATTCGGCGGCGGCGGACATCTGAATACTGCCGGTGCGCAGGTGGAGAATTCCCCTGAAGAGATTCTCCAGCTCATCAGAGAGGCGATTGACGAAGGATAGAAAAGAAAATAAGAATTTCGTGAGAACTTCACATTAGGAGGATAAAATTATGGTAGTTATTTTATTAAAAGATGTTAAAGGAACAGGTAAAGCAGGTGAGGTGGTAAAGGTAAGTGACGGATATGCCAGGAATATGCTTATCCCGAAGGGCCTTGCCAAGGAAGCCACTGAAGGTAACATAAGAAATCTTGAGAAACAGAAGGAAATTGCGGACGAGAAGAGAGCAGAGCAGAAGGCGGCAGCTCAGAAGCAGGCGGAGAAGATAGGCGAAATCACTCTGACTATCAAGTCAAAGGGCGGTGAATCAGGCAAGCTTTTCGGATCGATCACATCAAAGGATATAGCAGATGCGCTCCAGAAGCAGGAGAACATCAAAGTCGACAAGAAGAAGATAGTTCTCGACAGCCCGATAAAGCAGACAGGAACTTCAGAAGTGACTGTCAAGCTTTTTCCTGAAGTTTCGGCAGTTCTCAAGATCAACGTTATCGTCTGATTTGCCGGCAGGACAGGAGACAGAAGAATGGAAGGAAGAATTCCTCCCCACAGTGTGGAAGCCGAGAGATCTGTTCTGGGTGCAGCCCTCCTATCAAAGGATGCGCTGTTTGATGTGGTGGAAATAGTAAGGGCAGAAGACTTCTACGATGAAAACCATAAGGAAATCTACAAGGCAATGCTGGATCTTCACAGGAAGAATGCTCCTGTCGATGCACTGACGGTTGCCGAGGAACTCAAGAAGAGAAACAGCCTCAACATGGTTGGAGGCAGAGCATATATAGCATCCCTTTCGTCCGGAACTCCTACTACGTCAAATGCCATGGAGTACGGCAGAATAGTGGCAGAGAAGGCTGCAGTAAGAAGACTGATAAGTACTGCGGATGATATTGTGACAAAGGGATATGAAGACAGCATGGATGCCAATCAGATGCTGGACTATGCCGAAAGCGGCATATTTGAAATATCTCAGGCAAGGCAGAAGGGCCAGTATACCCATCTGAAGGATGTGCTGCTCACAAATATAGAAATAATAGACAGAGCCTCACAGCTTGATGGCGGTCTGACCGGGGTAACGACGGGTTTCAAATACCTTGATGAGAAAACATCAGGACTGCAGAAATCCGATCTGATAATACTGGCAGCCCGACCGGCAATGGGCAAGACAGCCTTTGCTCTTTCCCTTTCCCTTAATGCGGCGGTAAAGGGAGGAGCGTCGGTGATGATATTCTCGATGGAGATGTCAAAGGAACAGCTGGGACAGAGACTGCTTTCCATGGAATCAAAGGTGGATATGCAGAGCCTTAAAACCGGCAGGCTTGAGAGGCGTGACTGGGACGATATCAATATCGCCCTTGATGTGCTGTCAAAAGCCAACATACACATTGACGATACAGCAGGTATCACCATTATGGAGATGAAGAGCAAATGCAGACGCCTCAAGGCAGAAGAGGGTCTTGATCTTGTGGTTATCGACTATCTGCAGCTGATGACGCCTGAAGGCAAGGCGGATTCCAGGACACAGGAGATTTCTGTGATATCCAGAAACCTCAAGCTGCTGGCACGTGAGCTGGACTGTCCGGTCATAGTGCTCTCGCAGCTTTCCAGAGCGCCTGAGACAAGAACCGATCACAGACCTATGCTTTCAGACCTGAGAGAATCAGGCTCCATAGAACAGGATGCCGATATAGTTATTTTCCTGTACAGGGATGAGTACTACAATGAAGATACCGAAGTGCCGGGGGAATGCGAGGTCATCATAGCCAAGCAGAGAAGCGGACCGACAGGGACTGTCAAGATAACATGGCTCGACAAACTGACGAAATTCGTTGACAGTGCAGGAACGAACAATATGCCGGGATTTTAATACGGAGGACCCATGGGTTTTAGAAAAGAAAAAATCAAGGACTATTTTCTGCTGGATACTAATGTGGAGAATATGTTCATAAATGAATATATGGCTTCTGCACCGGGAGATTTTGTCAAGGTATATCTTTTCGCTCTTATGTACTGCGGGCTTGACAGTGATCTGACAAACGAGGATATCGCCAGACATCTTAATCTGGAGATTGAGGATGTGCTCAAGGCATGGACGTACTGGGAGAAGATGGGAGTGATAAGGAAAATCAAGGATTCTCCCGAGGATAAATTTGATTACAGTGTGGAGTTCGTGGTGCTCAAGGAACAGCTGTACGGTGACAAAACCGGTAAAAAGGGATATTCGCCGGGTCATAATCTGCATTCCTTTATGGAGGATAAAGAAATCCGTGATATGTTCGGAGCCATTGAACAGACAACAGGAAGAGTACTGAATGCAGCTGAGATGAATGAAATAATTTCCTGGATAGATGACTTCCAGGCAACACCTGAAGTCATCACATACGGATATTCATACTGCATTCAGAAGAAGAAAAAAAGCATCAAATATATTGAAGCTGTAATAAAGAAATGGGCAGGTGAAGGATTAAGAGATGTGGCGGCTGTCGAGAAATATCTGAGCGAGTTCGAGAAGAAGCAGTACCTCTACAAGAGAGTATTTCAGGCACTGGGGTTTGCCAGAAATGCCACAGAGGAAGAGAAGAAAATCATGGACAGCTGGTTTGATACTATGGGATTTTCTATAGAAAAGGTGCTGTCGGCATGCAGCAGGACTTCCGGGATTTCGAATCCTAATATCAACTATGTCAATAAAATACTTGTAAACTGGTATGAAGAGCAGAAGGGCGGGGCATCAGGCTCAGGCCCGGACAGAAAAGAGCTTACGACCGGTGATATTATGAAATATTATGAGGCACTGCGCCTGCAGGAAGAGGAAGAAGCCGAAGAGAGACGCAGAGAAGTATTCGAAGCAGTTCCGAGGATCCGGGAAATCGAAGACAGGATAAATGCACAGGGTGCCGAAATTTCAAAAATCATCATTTCTGACAGGGTGGACCGCAAGGCAGCCATGGAGGAACTGAAATCAAAGATGGATGCATTAAACACCGAAAAAGCATTCCTGCTTACGGACAACGGGTTTGAACTTGATTATATGGATGTTCACTACAGCTGTCCGAAATGCAAGGATACAGGGATGCTCGAAACAGGAGAAAGATGTCAATGTTTTGGAGAGATAACGAAGGAAAAAATCAGACTGACAATAAAGCCTCGGAAAACAGTACAGTAACAAGGCACACTATGAGCAGAGAGGAATTCCTGGCGGAAGATGCTGAAGCCAAAAAGGTCTATGACGAGATCATGAATCTGAGGAAAAGCGTCGAGAACCTCAGAGCGGCAGATAAACCTGTTTCAGAAACGGAGCAGCAGGGTGATTCCGGCAGTGGAGAAACAGGCGTCACGTATATTGAGGAAACTGAGGAAGTTATTGCCGCTAAACAGGCAATCATCGACAGAGCCAGAATGGATGCTGAGAAAGCCAGAAAAGAAAGAGAAGAAATCAGGCTCAGAGAGCTTCATCGCAGGGAAGAAGAGCAGAAGGTGATGGAAGCCCAGAAGCAGGCAGCTATAGCGGCTGAAGAAGCTGAGAGAAAAAGACTTGAAGCCATAGAAGCGGAGAAAAAGGCAAAAGAAATCAGCAGGAAAAAAGCTCTGGAGGATATGGAAGCAGAGCTTCTGGCCAAGAAAGCTGAGCTGAGCCATATTGCCAGCGACGAAGAGATGGCCGAATTTTTCGATGAAAAAGAGCAGGATACAGATGCCGGCAGTCTGGAAATGGCAAAGCTTGAGCTGCTCAGGGCTCAGCAGCATCAGGATAAAGTGCTGGATGTAATGTCGACTCTTACCGAGAAAACAACAGAGAAAATGGCTGTTGAGCAGCAGCAGAAGCTTTCGCAGCAGCAGATGCTGCTTCAGGAGGAACAGCGGAAGCTGAACAGTCTTATTGAACAGCAGAAACACGAACGCCTCAGGAAAGCCGAGAAGGCTCGGGCAGAGAGACAGATAAAAGAACAGAAGGCAAGAATAGACAGAATAAAAAAAGAAGAAAAAGCCCGAAAAAAGAAAGAAGATAAGGAGTCAAGGCAGAAGGAAAAGGATCGCCTGCGAAGACAGAAGCGCGAAGAGGCAGAAAAGGAAAAGCGAGAGAAGGCCAGAAGAATAGCAGAAGCTGAGCTTGGCGGCGGAGTGGTGAATGTTCATAACATGAAGATAAACACTGCGTTGAAGAGTGTGGCTCGTTTTTCGTGGCGGGATATTCTGGGAATTGCCAGCAAGAAAGAGAAAACTGCCAAAACCGAGGATGAAAGGAACGCATTAAAGGACGAGAGAGAAAAACGACGCGAGGAAGCCAGAGCTCTTGCCGATATGATGGCAAAAAAGAGACTCGAGAATTACGAGAAAAGCTTTGTGGGCAGGAAGCTTCGCAGATTCAAGAATTTCTGTGAAAAATACAAGGCGGGTCTTCTGACCATATTCGCCATCGTTCTCATGGCAGGAGTAGGAACAGCCGGCGTGATCAATTACTGCACTGCATACGAATACTCATATAACGGTAAAACTCTGGGACTTGTCAAGTCCAAGGCGGATGTGCTCGAAATAACGGATCTTGTTCAGGGTGCACTGACCAAGGATAAAGAAATGAAGGTAATCATAGATGCCAGAGATGATATCTCTTTCAAACGTGTATCTGCTCTGGGAAGTGTCAAGATCGACAGCTCAGAGGAAGTGCTGAAGCGCCTTACATACATGGGAGATCTCAATGTCAAAGCATACGGCATATATGTCAACGGCAAGAAGGCCGGAGCAGTGGAAAGCAAGGAGATCGCTGCAGATGTGCTCCAGGAGATCAAGGACAGATATTCGACCGGTATGGAAGGTGCTGAGATAGAAGAGGCTGTATTTATAGAGAAAGTCAAGGTTCAGCTGAGTAATACTGACCTGCAGGATATTTCTACAAAGGATGAAATGGTAGAGAAGCTGTGCACCAGTGGCAAGAAAGAGACTCTTTACAAGGTTGTTCCGGGAGATACCCTGGCAGACATCGCTAAACTGTATTCATTAAGCGAGAATGATATATTAAGTGATAACCCGGGGGTTGACCCTAAGAAGCTTGTTGTGGGCAGCACACTTGTGATAAAGCAGAACGCACCGATAGTTACTGCCAAAATTACCGAGCTGGTGACATACGACGAGAAGATAGAATATAAAGTCATCAAAAAAGATGATGACGATATCTATGAAGGTGATAAAGAAGTCACACAGAAGGGCAAGGACGGATCCCGCGAGATTACGGCGAGGATAGTGTCCGTCAACGGTGAGAGAATCGAAGAGACCGAGCTGGTGACAACTGTTACCAAAGAACCTGTCAACAAAATAATTCATGTAGGAACCAAGGAAAGACCGCCGACCGTGGGTTCAGGCAAGTATATATGGCCTATGAACGGCGGATACACGGTGACATCCGAATTCGGACAGCGATGGGGAAGGCTTCATGCAGGTATCGACCTGGGATGTTCAGTGGGAAGTGACGTTCTGGCAGCAGACGGAGGAACTGTAACACAGGCCGGTTATCACGGATCCTACGGATATCTTATTGTAATTGATCATCAGAATGGTATGGAGACATATTATGCCCATAACAGCCAGCTGCTGGTGGGTGTCGGTGACAAGGTATATCAGGGGCAGCACATTGCCGAATCAGGCAATACCGGCAGAAGTACAGGACCTCACTGCCATTTCGAAATACATGTCAACGGGTCAGCTGTCAACCCAAGAACCTATCTGCCGTAATGCATAAAAAAACAGAGCATATCGTAATGATGCGTATGCTCTGTATTTTTTTATCTGTTTTCAAGGGACCATTTCAGAATGCTTATGCCGCTGCCTGACGCATTGACTATGACATCAAGCTCTTTCTGATCATTGACAGGCACCGAAAAGGACAGGCTGCTGTCGGCCCGGAAGATGAGTATATCTCCCTGGGGACTGCTGTATGTTATTCTGCCGCTCTGGCCTGATGTGAAGCTGCTGTTGTTTCCGGAGGTGCCGGAATATCCGGAGATGATTTCAGCAGCTGTGGTTTCGGCAGCATAGTAGCTGTCGCAGTATTCCATGACATCTTCCGCATCTTCCAGCTCCTGACTGACGGACAGGCAGGCTGAAGCCGTCAGGCACAGAATCAGCAGAATCACGGCGGCAGCAAGGGTCAGCATGAGAGCCGCCGGCAGAAAAGATTTTTTCATCAGCTGCCTCCTTTCTTCTGAGGTATCATGAACTCCAGACTGTATATCTGATTTTTTCCGGGATTTCCGGAGATGGTAATTTCAAAAACAAGACATCCGTTTTCCTTCGTTCTGCTTACATGAGCTGTATATGATGAAACAGATTGAGACGAAGCCTGCATGTCCGAATCATAATATAAAGTGAGGGTGTTATCAGAAATCACAGCACTTTTGTGGCCGGGCAGGAGTCTGGCGGTTCTGCTCAGGCTGCCGTCTGCAGCTTTGAGAGTATCTGCGATGGAGGAGACCTCAATAACAGCTCTGTTGAGAGCCACAGCATTTTCGGATTTTTCTGCAGCCTGAAAATACAGCCATGCACAGGCTGTTATGGAAACAGCCATAAAAACAGCCAGCAGAGAAATGAATATAATCCTGAGATGACTGAGAGACAGCTGTTTCAGCGAAATATGATCAGGTAAATAGTTTTTCAGTGAGAAATGCTTCATTATCTATTCATCTCCCTCCCTGCCGGGCAGACAGATGTTGACTGATGCAGTCTGTCCGTTTTGCATCCCAAAGGAAATTTCCAGCAGATCATCCGCGATAAAAATAAAATCGCAGCTCTGCAGCTCCATTACCCCGGTACCTTCTTCGGGAGAAACAGCTGCCCCCTCGTCGGTTCGGACCTTGCGGAGCTGTCCGTCGTATGCGAAATACCATGTTTCGCTGACATCGTCATCGGATCCCGATCTGAAAACGAGTGCGGGTATTTCCCCGCCTACAGATGCGGTTCTGACGGAGGACGGATCCTCGCAGCCCCTGATGATGCCGGTAAAATACATACAGGTGTCCCGAAGCTCCCGGGATGCATCGACAGCCGAATCCATTCTGTATATGCCGGTGCACAGGGCGGCAAGCACTGCAGAAACCAGCATGAAAGCACATATCATTATTATTGTGACAGTCCTTTTCAAGAGGGGCACTCCTTCCATATCATAATAATGTCAGTATAACAATTCGGACAAGGTTTTGCAATAAATCATGTTCTATGCTGCAGGCTGTCAAATATATTGTACTGATAAGGAGGTGTCTCATGGAAAACCATGTTGTAACCATTGATAACAGACAGAAAATATCAATTACGGATATTTCTGAGATCGACAGCTTTGATGAGGAGGAGATAAGAGCCAGCCTCAATGACGGGGCTATGATCATCAAGGGGGAAAAGCTGCATATCCAGACTCTTGATCTGGCAGCAGGCAGGGCAGAAATTGCAGGAATCATCAACTCTCTCATGTATGTCAAGGTCAGAGACAAAGGCGACAGAGGATTTCTGGCAAAAATAATGAAATGATGCAGTTTACAGAGCTTATTGCTGGTCAGGCCAGAACGGTGATGGTGATGCTGAGCTGCGGCATTCTGGTGGAGAGTCTCTGGCAGGTTAAGAAACTGCTGCAGTGCAGGACGGAAGCAATATGCGGGCGGCTGCTGGAGGAAGGGCTGTTCTGGGTCGCCTCGGCAGCTGCATTGTCCATGTTCCTGTATTACTGTGCATATGGAGAAATATCTTTTCATGCGGCACTCAGTTTTTTGGCGGGGCTTTTATTGTGGAAAAAAATATGCTGTGGTATAATCAGTTCATGGGAAAAAAGAGACGAAGCAGAGAATTCAGAAACAACAGCCAGGTCATCGACATGGATGAGGCGAGAAAAAAACGCCAGGCGAAAAGACGTGAAGAGAAAGCGCGGGAGGAAGAAAAGGCGCTGAGACATGCCAGGCAGCATACAGCAGGAAAAATGGCCATCAGAAGACAGAAAAGGAGAAGGAAGATTCTGACGGTCCTTATTGTTGTGGGAATAATCGGTGCAATGAGCCTGTCCCTCGCCAATATAATATCTTTAAAAAAAGAACAGCATGACGTGCTGGCTGAACAGGAACAGCTGAAGCAGCAGAAACAGGAGCTGCAGAAGGAGCTGGACAACATCAACGATCCTGAAAATCTCGAAGAACAGGCCAGAAATCAGCTGAGACTGATCAGACCGGGAGAGACACTGTACATGTTTCCGGATGAGATAACAGAGCAGGACAGCAGTACAGAAAGCACAGAGAGCCAGGATGAATAATGATGAAAATAAAAGAGATAATTGTTGTAGAAGGTCGTGATGATACGGCAGCAATCAAAAAAAGTGTTGACGCCATCACAATAGAAACACATGGATATGGTATAAATAATAATACATGGGAGCTTATACGCAGAGCCTATGAAACCAACGGCATAATCGTTTTCACTGATCCCGATCATGCAGGGGAACAGATAAGACGCAGGATACTGGAGCGTTTTCCCGATGCTATGGAAGCCTTTCTTGACAGAAACGATGCGGAGAAGGGCGGAGATATCGGTATTGAGAATGCGTCCCCTGAGAGTATCAGGGAGGCCCTTGCCAAGGCGAAATGTTCCGCCGACATGAATGAGGATCTTTTTACTATGGATGACATGTTCATGACCGGACTTCTGGGACAGGCGGATTCCGCTGCGAGGCGGAAGGCAGTGGGTAAAACGCTGGGAATAGGGTATGCTAATGGTAAAGCTTTCCTGCAGAGACTGAACAGATTCGGAATTACCAGAGAAGATTTCTGCAGAGCACTTGAGGAGATATAGATGAAATTATATTCACCATCCACTATCGCAGACATCAGGGAACGCTACAATTTCCAGCTTTCCAGAAGTCTCGGACAGAATTTTATAACGGACAGGAGTATTATTGAGAGAATCGTTGAGGGTGCAGGTGTCGGAGAGAATGATCTGGTGATTGAGATCGGCCCCGGAATCGGAGTCCTCACAGCTGAAGCGGCAGAGGCGGCAGCCAGAGTCGTAGCTGTGGAGATTGACAGGAAGCTGATTCCTATTCTGTCGGAAACCCTGGCCGAATATGATAATGTCAAGGTCATAAATCAGGACATTCTCAAGACGGATGTCAATAAAATAATCGAAGAAGAGAAGGCGGCAGGAAATTTTACGGGAGCTGTCAGGATAATCGGCAATCTTCCGTATTATATAACTACGCCTATTATAATGGGTCTCCTTGAATCAGGAGTGAAGGCGGACAGTATCACTGTCATGATGCAGAAGGAGGTTGCCGACCGTATCAAGTCTTCACCGGGAGGCAAGACTTACGGTGCCATTTCAGCGGCAGTACAGTATTACTGTGTCGTGGAGCAGATAGCATCGGTTCCAAAAGAAGTTTTTGTGCCGCGGCCTAAGGTGGATTCAGCCGTGCTGAATCTGCATGTCAGGAAAGAGAAACCTGTGGAGCTTACAGATGAGAAGATGTTTTTCGCATGTATCAGATCAGGTTTCGGGCAGCGAAGAAAGACGCTGCTGAACTCTCTGACCGGCATGGCGGGCTTTGGGAAGGAAGACATCAGGAACATATTATCCGCTGCCGGGATAGATCCGGTAAGAAGAGCGGAGACCCTGAATATGGAAGAATTTGCTGCAATCGCCAATGAAGCGGCAGCGTGCAGCAGGAGACAGAGCAATGAATAAACTGAGAGGATTTTATAACAGATTTTTAAAGAATTATATAGTGCTTATGATAATCATCGCAGCGGGGCTGTATCTGGTCATTGAAACTCTTGCAAGACATTCTCTGATAGCCAGTGCCTTATTTTTTGTCCAGCATCCCCTGGTAACGATATGCAATGTGATGCTGATATTCGCACTGCTGTCACTGTCGATGCTTTTCCGCAAGCGGATATTCGCGCTGAGCCTGCTGTCCATGGTGTGGCTGATTCTGGGAGTAATCAACGGTATAATTCTTTCCAACAGAATGACACCTTTTACAGTCAAGGATCTGAGCAGCCTGGGAGACGGTCTGACGATAGTGACCAATTATTTCAATACGAAGACGATAATTCTCGCGGTAGCAGCAGCTGTTGCCATCATTCTGGGCATCATCCTTCTCTACCGCAAAACACCGAGACTGAAAGAGAAGGTCAGATACAGGAAAGCATCAGTGGCGATTGTTCTGATATTCGCACTGACTTTCGGTGCAGTACAGGTTGGCATGAAGATAGGGGTTCTCGACACGTTCTTCGGCAATCTGGCATATGGATACAGAGATAACGGAGTTCCGTACAGTTTCCTGGTTACCTGGGTGAAGACAGGCGTAGACAAGCCTGCAGATTATTCCGAAGAGAAGATAACAGGTATCTTCAGAAACGGCGAGCTGGGAGATGACGGGATATACACTCCGGGTGATGACGATGAGATAAATCCGGAAGGCAAGCCGAATATTATATTCCTGCAGCTGGAATCCTTTATTGATCCGACTCTCGTAGAGGGCCTGGAGTTCTCTAAGGATCCGGTTCCTAATTACAGGAAGCTGATGGAGGAGTATTCATCCGGATACCTGACAGTTCCTTCGGTAGGAGCAGGAACTGCCAACGTGGAATTCGAAGTAATGACAGGAATAAGCGCCAAATTCTTCGGACCGGGCGAATATCCCTACAAGGGTATCCTCAAGGAAGTAACCTGTGAAACAACACCTTATGATCTGAAACAGCTGGGATATTCAGCTCATGCCATTCACAATCACCGAGGTGCCTTTTACGGCAGAAACAAGGTCTTTGCCAATATGGGATTTGATACATTCACATGTCTGGAATACATGAACAATGTTATGAAAACCCCGAAGAACTGGGCAAAGGACGGCATACTTACAGAGCAGATACTGGATGCGCTCAACAGTACAGAGGGCAAGGATTATATTTACACGATTTCAGTTCAGGGTCACGGCAGATATCCTGACGAGCAGGTTATAGAGAACCCTGTTATCACTGTTACGAATGCACAGAGCGAAGAAGAAAAGTGGGGCTATGAGTACTATGCCAATCAGGTGTACGAGATGGATCTTTTTGTCAAAGAGCTTACTGACACCCTGGAGAACTACGATGAGGATGTTGTTCTTATAATGTATGGAGATCATCTGCCGGCGCTTGATATGACTGAGAACAGGATGAAGAACGGTTCACTGTATCAGACAGAGTATATCATATGGGATAACTTCGGCATGAAAAAGAAGGACATGGATCTCTATGCCTACAATATAACTGCTGAAGTCCTTGACAGACTTGATATATCAGCAGGTATGATGAACAAGTATCACCAGAATTACAGTGACAGTAAAACATATCGTTCAGATCTCAAGGCCCTCGCATATGATATGCTTTATGGAGAGCAGTACATCTATGGCGGTGAGAATCCTTTTGAACCGACGGATCTGAAGATGGGCGTCAAGGATATCAGAATAAATGAAGTGGTTCAGATCGGAGAAGATTATTATATCAAGGGCGAGAACTTCACAGAATTCAGCAAGATATCCCTTGATGGAGAGATACTCAAAACAGTATATCTGGGACCGACTATTCTGGCCCTCAAGGAAAAAGTGGATCCTGAGGACGTATCAAGAATGAAAGTAAGTCAGGTGGAGAAGAACAAAGAGATACTGAGTACGACAGAATAACGAAATTCACATAATTATCAGAAAATAGCACTGGTGTGCTATTTTCTTTTTTATACGCTGTTCTTATAATGACCGTAAAATAAGCTGAAAATTCAGTTAACTAGAAAAAGAGAAAGGAGAGATGGTGTATCTGTGATACACTCAGGAGAATTATGAGAAGAGCGATTAGGAAAACAGCAGCTGTCATCATGGCGCTCGGGCTTGTGCTCTCGCTGGCAGCATGCGGAGGGGCGAGTGAGCCATCCAATATTATTATCAAAAATGCCTCGGTATACACAGTGAATGAAGATAATCCCGAAGCCGAAGCTGTCGTTATTCAGGATGGCATCATTGAATATGTTGGTGATGAAGCCGGAACAGCTGAATATGAAGACAGCGACAGTAAAATAATCGACATGGAAGGCAATACGGTAATTCCGTCTATGGTTGACGGACATATGCATCCGGCTCAGAGTGCCATGTCGTATTATTTCGAGATAGGTCTTCAGGAAGTGGTTACGATCGATGACTACTGCAAAGTAATAGAAGATTTCGTGAATGAGCATCCGGATAATGAAGTGTACACAGGATCGGGATATATGAGATCGCTGTTCGATTCTGTAGGACCGAGAAAAGAAACACTGGATAAGATAGTACCGGATAAACCGGTAATCCTGACATCAGCCGACGGACATTCGGTATGGGTTAATTCAAAGGCTCTGGAAATGGCAGAGATAACCAAAGATACTGAGGATCCTGACGGAGGAATAATCCAGAGAGATCCGAAAACCGGTGAACCATCGGGACTTCTGCAGGAGTCAGCTATGAATCTGGTAGATGACCTTAAGCCTGAATACACCAAGGATGAATACAAGGAAGCAATAACCTGGCTGCAGGGCTGGCTCAACGAAAGAGGAGTGACAACAGTATATGACGGTATGATTCCTCTCGATAACGAAAATTATTATATGGCATATCAGGAAATGGCTGAAGCCGGCGATCTGACAGTACGTGTACGATGTGCATGGCATATGGCTCCTGAAATGGGAAATGAGGAAGAACTGCTGGCACTTATAGATAAAGGTATTGAACTGTCAGAAGGCTTTACAACCGATTATTTCCAGGTAATCGGCTTCAAGTTCTTCGCAGATCAGGTGCTTGAAGAACAGACTGCATATATGTCAGAACCTTATGAATCAGGAGAAGCTGACTGGCAGGGCATGAAGGTATGGGACGATGAGCTTATGGAAACTCTTTTTACGAAAATAGATAAAGAGGGATACCAGATACATGTTCACCAGATCGGTGATGCTGCAGCAACATATACTCTTGATGTGATGGAAAAGGTAAGAGAGAATAATGGAAACAGCGATAACAGGCATACCTTCGTTCACGTACAGTTTGTAAACGATGAAGACATCCAGAGAATGGCAGAGCTGAACATCAGTGCCATGATAGCGCCATACTGGGCAGTAATGGATGACTATTACTGGGATCTTTACACTCCTTATGTAGGACAGGAAAGAGCCGACAGCATGTATCCTGAGAAGAGCTTCGTGGAAGCTGGCGTCAATGTTGGAGTACACAGCGACTTCTTTGTTACTGAACCTGACATGGGATGGCTGTTCTACAGTGCAGTGACAAGAACTCTGCCACAGAAGATATTTGATCTGTGGTATGAAGGAATGGATCTGACCAGAACAACCAAGACCAATGTGGATAAAGAATATCTGATCGGACCTCTCAAGCCATATGATGAACGCATGGATCTGGATGAAATCGTCAGGGCAGCTACATATGGCGGAGCATACTCCATGTACATGGATGAAGAAATCGGCACAATAGAAAAAGGAAAGAAAGCTGATCTGGTACTGCTGGATATGAATATTTTTGAATCCGATATCGAGGATGTTTCCAACGTGACTCCTGCAGCAACGATATTTGATGGTAAAATCGTATATGAGCAGGGTGCACAGGAAGAAGAATAAATCACAGCAGAGCAGATGAAACTTACTGCGGATGCAGACAGACGGCAGATTCTTTGACAACGCCTTAATATGAATATATAATAAGCTGGTGGAACACATCAGCTTATTATTTTAGCTGGTGATAAAACCGGTATACCTGATCTGCTGAATAAAACTGCTGTGAATACGCTGCAGAAGTGATAAGTATCTGAGGGAGAGGCTTATGATAGAACCTGTTATGATGATAGGCACGATAATAATGATTCTGCTTATGGGAACAGTGGCACTGCTGGCACTGATTCTGGCTGCCCGAAAGCCGTCATCACTCAATAAAGGTCTGCGGACCATGAGCATCCTGATGCTCTGCTGTATGCTGGCAGCGTTTATGAAGTACTACCTGCAGATCAGTGAATCCGGAGCAGGCTGGATAATGCTTGACGGCTTTATATCAGATGTGCTGTATTTTATTTTCATAGTCAGCTGGATATATGTTATAGGAGAGTTTACAGGAAAGCTCAGAGTTTTCAGCGTGAGAAACGCCGCAGTGATAACAGCTGTATACGGAATATGTGCTGAAGCTATAGTGATGTTTGCCAGCAGCTATAATTACGAGCTGGATCTGTTCGTAGTTGAGTCGGGCCTCTGGCGTAACATTCTGCTGGTGCTCAACGGCGGATATGCAGTATGTGTTATCGTGATTGCTCTGCTGCAGCTGATCCCTGCGGCAGGAGGCGCGCAGGAAGGAAACGGCAGGAACGGAACGCTGTTTTTCAGCAGCATGCTTGTTCTCTATATGATGTGGATCATAATTTTTGATTACAGTACAGTTGACATGAGACTGCAGGATTTCCTCAGTATCATGATAATAGATCCGCTGTTTATAGTATACTGCCTGCTGGCAGTTGCGATTATATATTTTTTCTTCAGGAAAGATCCTCTGGAGATTTTTTCTGTACAGAATGAAAAGGACAGGAGTGAGCAGCTTGCCGCTTTCGCTGCCGAAAAGGGTCTTACTCCCCGTGAGACAGAGGTGATGGAGCTGGTCTGCTCGGGTATGAGCAACCCTGACATTGCTGAAAAGTTATGTATTTCAGAGTATACAGTGAAGCGGCATCTGAACAATACTTTTCAGAAGGCAGAGGTCAGCAACCGGTATGAGCTGATTTCAAAAGTCCTTAAGGGGTGAATGAAGTGATGAGCAGAGGCTTATTGAGACAGAGATGCTCTGATATGTGAAATCTGATGAATGATGAAAGCCGCGCTGCGGCCGCGGCAAGATCTGGCAGGAGGTTGCGAGATGAGAAAAGTCAAGGTGCCGACTCTTGAAACGGAGCGCCTTATCCTGAGAATGTGGGAAAAGAAAGATGCAGGTGCGCTTTATACTTATGCGAAAAATCCGAACGTTGGTCCTCATGCGGGCTGGAAGCCTCATGCCAGCGAAACGGAATCAAAGGAGATCATTACAGAACTGTTTCTTACCAATATGTGCTGGGCTATCGTAGATAAGCAGTCCGGCCGGCTGATCGGCAGCATCGGCTTCGAGGAAGATTACCTCCGCCCCAACGTCAGAAGCAAGGAACTGGGGTACTCCCTGTCCGAAGACTTCTGGGGCCGAGGCATCATGACGGAAGCAGCCCGCCGGCTCATAGAATACGCTTTTGAATTTCTGAAGCTGGATATCCTCAGCATCAGGACAGGAGAAAACAATAAACGAAGTCAGAGGGTCATCAGCAAATGCGGCTTCACATACGAGGGAACTCTCCGCAGAGCATACAAAGTGTACGACGGAACCATCAGAGAAACACGATGCTATTCGATGCTCCGGGAGGAGTATGAACAGCTGAAATCGGCTGCCATATAACCAGCAGCCAGGAGGACAGACAATGGCAAAGAAAAAAGACAGGCATACACACAAGACAAATGCCATCAGAATTGTTGAAGCAGAAGGAATACCATATCAGATGTACGAATACGATGCACCTGAGGGTTTCCTGGATGGCGCGTCGGTGGCCAGATCCCTCGGCCAGGATCCGCGGCAGGTGTTCAAGACTCTGGTCACGGTAGGAACCAGCAGGGAGTACTACGTCTGTGTGATTCCCGTTGAGAAGGAGCTTGACCTGAAGAAAGCCGCGAAGCATTTTGGCGAAAAGAAAATTGAGATGATACTGGCGAGAAATATCACGAATGTGACAGGATATATCAAAGGCGGATGTTCGCCGGTAGGCATGAAAAAGCTGTATCCGACGGCTGTGGACCAGGCGGCGGCTGAGTTTGATACCATCATGGTCAGCGGAGGCAAGGTGGGACTGCAGATGCAGCTGCCGGTGGAAGCGATGCTGAGAATTACGGGAGCTGAGCTGGTGGATTTGACTGTTAGCTGAGATTTCGACGTTTCTATGAAATATTTGATAAACACGTCGGAAATATTGCTATTGGAAGCTGCGTGTATATGTGATTTTCGACGTATGTATGTTATTTAAGGTATGAAGCGTCGAAAATAATTTGGAAATAGACAGAACTGACTAATGTTATGGTAAATAATATAAAAATTTTCGACGTTTAATATGGCTTGAAGGCACTACACGTCGAAATTCATTCATTATGTAAATTTCATTAATAATAATTTCGACGTGTTTGAGTGGCATAGATAGGGACACGTCGAAAATATTTATCAAAATACAACATAACTGGAGAGGCACTGCCCTGCAAAATGCGCTTTGGTTTTAAAAACAAAAATCAATCAAATAATTTGTGAAAAAACCTAAATAAAAACAAAAAAATATATTGACAGAAGTCCTTTATTAATGTAGTCTAGAACAAGGCGCGCGAGGGCTTTTTCTTTTGTGCAGCCTATATAAGAAGAAAAACCGCATGTATTTCATGCGGTTTACATAACACCATATATAATATAATATGGTGTGGTCGGTGGCACAACAACTGCAGGTCGCCGCACATTTCATCAAATGCGGTCGGTGGCACAGCACAGCCATCGCGGCGCAGAGCGCACAGACAAACGAATAAAAAAATAAACAAATAAACAGAGAAACAGGAGCAATATAAAATGACAAAGAGATTGAACGAAGCCGTAGAAATCAGATGGCACGGCAGAGGCGGTCAGGGCGCCAAGACGGCATGTCTGCTGCTGGCAGATGTAGCCTTCAGCTCAGGCAAGCATGTACAGGGCTTTCCGGAATACGGTCCTGAGAGAATGGGTGCACCGATTACCGCCTACAACAGAATCACAGACGAGCACTGCAAGGTACATTCCAACATATATACACCTGATTATGTAGTAGTAGTAGATGAAACACTTCTCAAATCAGTGGATGTGACAAGCGGACTCAAGGAAAACGGCGCACTTATCATCAACACAAAGAAAACACCTGATGAAGTAAGACCGATGCTCAAAGGCTACAAAGGCAGGGTCTGTGCAGTTGATGCTGAGAAGATTTCCATGGAGACCCTCGGCAGAAACTTCCCCAACACACCGATGCTGGCTGCAGTAGTAAAGGTAAGCAACGTTATAGATCAGGAACGCTTCATTAAAGATATGCGAGAATCCTTCGAACACAAATTTGCCAGCAAGCCGAATGTGATCGAGGGCAACATGAAGGCGCTGGTCAAAGCAATGGAAGAGGTAAAGGTAGGATAATGAAAACAAGAGCTAAAGATATCAATGAGAAGATCACCTGGCAGGACGTCACTACAGGTGCGGAAATATACGAGCCGGCAACATCCCTTCTGGTGGAGACAGGTGACTGGAGAGTCATGGTACCGGTTTTCAAGGAAGAAAACTGCAGACACTGCATGCTCTGCGTGCCGTACTGTCCCGACAGCTCCATTCCTGTGAAGGACGGCAAGCGTCTGGACTTTGATTTTGTACACTGCAAAGGCTGCGGCATCTGCTACAAGGTGTGCCCTTTTGACGCGATAGATTTCATAAAGGAGGAAAAGTAAATGGCAAAACGAGACAGAATGTCCGGCAACGAAGCTGTAGCAATCGCTATGAGACAGATAAATCCCGACGTTATGGGAGCTTTTCCTATCACACCGTCAACGGAGATTCCTCAGTACTATTCGCAGTATATTGCTGATGGAAAAGTGGACACGGAGTTTGTTGCCGTGGAATCCGAGCACAGCGCTATGTCGGTATGCATAGGTGCATCGGCGGCAGGAGCGAGAGCTGTTACGGCAACATCATCAGCAGGACTGGCATACATGTGGGAGCTGCTTTATGTGGCGGCATCAGCAAGACTTCCCATCACAATGGCAGTTGTAAACAGAGCCCTGACAGGTCCGATAAACATCAACAATGACCACTCGGATTCAATGGGAGCCAGAGATTCCGGATGGATACAGATATATGCTGAGACAAATCAGGAAGTATACGATAATTATATACAGGCAATGCCGATTTCCGAAACCATCAGGCTTCCTATCATGATCTGTCAGGACGGATTTATCACCAGCCACGGCGTTTCAAACATCGAGCTGATGGAGGATGAAGAGGTTAAGGAATTTGTCGGCGAATACAATCCCGAGAA
>JBJESR010000059.1:0-4509 GCA_051882895.1 Lentihominibacter sp. | reverse complement strand
CTTATTGATTACTATGAAAAAGCCGGAAATATAGCACATATCGATGGTACTATAGGTCTGGAAAATGTATTCAATACTATCGTAAACATTTTAGGTGAGTAGGTATGATCATAATTAAATCCGATCAGGAGATAGATCTGATGCGTGAATCGGGTAAGGTGACGGGATTCATCCTCAAAGAGCTGGAGAACTTCATCAGACCCGGCATATCTACAGCTGATATCGATAAATTCGTGGAAGATACGATAAGAAAAAACGGGATGATCCCTTCCTTCAAAGGGTACGGAGGATTCCCGGCAAGTGCATGCGTATCGATAAACGATGAAGTTGTTCACGGGATCCCCGACAAGAAGAGGATCCTGATGGACGGCGACATTGTCAGCGTGGATGTAGGATCGACTTATAAAGGTTACGTCAGTGATGCGGCAAGAACTTATCCAGTCGGAACGATCAGCGATATTGCACGCAAGCTAATCGATGCGACCAGAGACAGTTTCTTTGCAGGACTTGAGTACTGCAAAGTGGGATACAGATTGTCAGACATCTCACATGCGATACAGGTAAAGGCTGAGAGCGAAGGCTTCTCGGTAATAAGAGACTTTGTCGGACACGGCGTTGGTCAGAACATGCATGAAGATCCGCAGATCCCGAATTACGGCAAAGCAGGCAGAGGTCCGAGACTGGCAAAAGGTATGGTATTTGCCATCGAACCGATGATCTGCGAAGGCGGATACGATGTTGAAACACTCTTAAATAACTGGACGGTAGTCACCGTAGACGGGAAACTCTCGGCACATTACGAGAATACGGTGGTTATCACGGACGGTGAGCCCGAGCTGCTCACATTAGCTTACTAGATGCGAGGTGTAACAAATGGCAAAGAAGGATGTCATAGAAGCGGAAGGTAAAGTAATCGAAGCACAGCCTAACGCAATGTTTATCGTAGAACTTGAAACCGGACACAAGGTGCTGGCACATGTTTCCGGAAAAATCAGAACAAATTATATCAGAATAATCCCGGGTGACAGAGTCAAGGTGGAATTATCACCTTACGACCTGACAAGAGGCAGGATCACCTGGAGAGGCAAAGCATAGGAGGAGGATGCAGAATGAAAGTAAGAGCTTCCGTAAAGCCTATCTGCGAGAAATGCAAGGTAATCAAGAGAAAAGGTAAAGTTATGGTTATCTGCGAAAACCCTAAGCATAAGCAGAAACAGGGCTGATCAATGAGAAAAACTGGACTGCCTTCGGGCAGCTCAGGATATAAGATATTTCAATTAAAGAACATCCCGTTTATATTACGGCCTGCCGTGTTTTGGTAGCAGCAGGACACGTGACGGAAGATGGGAACAGGAGGAAAATATGGCTCGTATAGCCGGTGTAGATTTACCAAATGAAAAAAGAATCGAAGCTGGGCTCACTTATATCTACGGAATAGGTTGGTCAACTTCAAGAGAAATTTTAGCCAAGACCGGAATCAATCCTGACACAAGAGTCAAGGATCTCACAGAAGAAGAAGCCGGTAAAATCAGAAAGGTTATCGAATCAGACTACATGGTAGAAGGTGATCTGAGAAGAGACGTTAACCTTAACATCAAGAGACTGATGGAAATCGGATGCTACAGAGGCATCAGACACAGAAGAGGTCTTCCTGTAAGAGGACAGAAGACTAAGACAAACGCCAGAACCAGAAAAGGTCCTAAGAAGACTGTTGGAAGAAAGAAGAAGTAAAGGAGGTAGAAAGATATGGCTAAAGCTGTTAAGAAGGCTGTTAGAAAAAAGAGAAAAGAACGTAAAAATGTTGAAAAAGGCCAGGCTCATATTCAGGCTACCTTTAACAATACATTAGTAACACTGACTGATATGGCAGGCAATGCACTGTCATGGTCAAGTGCAGGCTCCCTGGGATTCAAGGGATCAAGAAAGTCAACTCCGTTCGCTGCACAGTCAGCTGCTGAAGAAGCTGCTAAGGGCGCTATGGAGCATGGACTGAAGACAGTTGAAGTTTACGTTAAGGGTCCGGGATCCGGCAGAGAAGCCGCTATCAGAGCTCTTCAGACTGCAGGCCTTGAAATCACAATGATCAAGGATATCACACCGATTCCGCACAACGGATGCAGACCGCCTAAACGTAGAAGAGTCTGATAGAAGGGAGGAAATAATTTAAATGTCAAGATACACAGACGCTAACTGCAGATTATGCAGAAGAGAAGGACAGAAACTCTTTTTAAAGGGTGACAGATGTTACAGCAGCAAATGCGCAATCGACAGAAGAGGTTATGCTCCCGGACAGCACGGACAGGGCAGAAGCAAGATTTCCGATTACGGTCTTCAGTTAAGAGAAAAGCAGAAGGCGAAGAGATTCTACGGACTGCAGGAAACTCAGTTCAGAAACCTCTTTGACAAGGCTGCCAGAAAATCAGGTATCACAGGTGAAAACCTGCTGATCTTATTGGAAACAAGATTAGACAACGTAGTGTTCAGACTTGGCTTCGCTTCATCAAGAAAGGAAGCAAGACAGCTGGTTAACCATGGACATTTCAGAGTAAACGGCAGGAAGGTAAACATCCCTTCATACGAAGTTAAAGCCGGAGATGTTATCACGGTTAAGGAAAAGAGCACAAACTCACCTAAGTTCAAGGAAGTAAAAGAAATGACAATTACAGTACCTTCATGGATGACTGTAGATGTAGAAAAACTCGAAGGAAAAATCCTTTCAGTGCCGACCAGAGCAGAGATAGATACTCCTGTAGCTGAGCATCTGATCGTCGAATTGTATTCCAAATAACATAGTGACAAATGGTTACAGTTTTGGAATGAAAAGGAGGGTTTTGAGTGATAGAAATCGAAAAACCAACAATCGAATGTATATTTTCAAACGAAGATCCCAATTATGGGAAATTCGTGGTAGAGCCCCTCGAGAGAGGCTATGGCACTACACTTGGAAACAGCCTGAGAAGAATTCTTCTGAGTTCACTTCCTGGAGTTGCTGTCACATCTGTTAAGATCGACGGCATTCTCCATGAGTTCTCGACTATCCCCGGGGTAAAGGAAGATGTCACAGAAATCATCCTGAACCTTAAGAAGCTCGCTATCAAGCTTAACGGAGAAAACACAAAGAGAGTTCTTATCAATGCTATCGGCCCTAAGGAAGTTACTGCAGCAGACATCCTCGGAGATTCTGATGTAGAGATTTTCAATCCTGAACTTCACATTGCTACTCTTGAAGAGAATGCCACACTGATCATGGAGATCAATATGGCAAGAGGCAGAGGCTATGTCCCTGCCGAAATGAACAAGGACGAGAACACACCGATATCCGTTATCCCGACCGACTCGATATACACACCTGTAAGAAAAGTCAACTTTACAGTTGAGAACACCAGAGTAGGACAGGTAACTGACTACGACAAGCTTATCCTTGAAATCTGGACTGACGGTTCGATCACACCAAGCGAAGGCGTATCGATAGGCTCCAAGATCATGCAGGAACATCTGAACCTGTTTGTTGAGCTTACCGATTCAGCTGAAGGCATGGAAATCATGGTCGAAAAGGAAGAAAACCAGAAGGAAAAAGCCCTTGAAATGACAATTGAAGAACTGGAGCTTTCCGTACGTTCCTTCAACTGCCTCAAGAGAGCTGCCATCAACACTGTTGAAGAGCTGACTCACAAGAGTGAAGAAGACATGATGAAGGTAAGGAACCTGGGCAAGAAATCACTTGATGAAGTTAAACACAAGTTGGAAGAACTGGGTTTAGGCCTCAGACAGAGCGACGAATAATATTAGAAATAGGAGGATGCAATAATGCCAGGATATAGAAAATTAGGCAGATCCTCAGCTCATAGAAAAGCTATGTTGAGAAATCTTGTAACTGATCTTTTCAGAGAAGGCAGAATCACAACAACTGATACTAGAGCTAAGGAAGCAAGAAGACAGGCGGAAAAAATGATTACGCTTGCTAAGCGCGGAGACCTGCACGCTAGAAGACAGGTTCTCGCATATGTATATGATGAAGCAGTTGTAGCTAAGTTATTTGACGAAATAGCACCTAAGTACGCAGACAGACAGGGCGGCTACACAAGAATACTGAAACTCGGACCAAGGCAGGGAGACAATGCTGAACTGGCATTCCTGGAATTAGTATAATCATATTAACAACAACAAAACCCCGTACCACAAAGTGAGCCGCGGGGTTTTTTGCTTTATACGGATTTCGGGGCTTCCGGCTCCCGTCACTCGGCTTCACGGTTTGAGATTCCGGATTCCGGGTACCTGATTCGGGTTTGCGGCTCCGGCTCCGGGTTCGCGGCTCCGGCTTCGGGTTTGCGGCTCCGGCTCCCGGTTCGGCTTTCAGAGGCCGGTTTAAGGCTTGCAGATTCCGGTACTCGACTTCCGGCTCCCGGATTCAGGTATACGAATTCATGAGTTTCGGCTCCCAGCACGTTTTAAAACCTGAGTTCACTGAGAACTTTCGAAATCAGCAAATTATGACCCTTGTTTCGAAAA
>JBJESR010000058.1:0-4592 GCA_051882895.1 Lentihominibacter sp. | reverse complement strand
CTGGTGACAGACCTAAGTTCAGAAAATACGACACATGGCAGGATCAGGGCCAGGGTGGCGACCAGGGTTCACTCATCTGTACGCTGGAAGCACTGAAGCCTTACTTCCCTGATGTTACTCCTGATGATATCAAGCTGATCCAGACAGACAGCAAATACTGTCCTAACACCGGTGAATCTGCAGGTTCCAGATCACACTATGCTAACGGTAAAGCAAGTATCGTAGCTGCCAAGAACATCGCGGATGCTATGAGAAAGCCTGACGGCACTTACAGAACATATGACGAAATGATTGCAGAAGGAATCCCTACCAGATACAACGGTGACTGGGCTACAGTCGATGAATACGACTACTTCTATGACCTTGACCCTAACGATGGAAGCGGCAACCCTACCTACACATACACATATGCCCTCTTCCTGGCAGAGGTTGATGTTGAAGTTGCAACAGGCAAGACAACATGTACGGGAATGACATGTGTATACTGGATAGGTAAACCTGGTAACATCCAGGCTGTAGAAGGTCAGATCAACGGCGGTATATCACACGCTATCGGCTTCGCACTGAGCGAGGATTACAGCGATCTGAAAAAGCACGACAATATGTTCCGTGCAGGCGTTCCTTATATCAAGGATGTTCCTGACAAGCTGGTATCCATTGATGTCGGCGGTCACGATCCTAGAGGACCTTTCGGTTCATCCGGCGCTTCGGAAGCATTCCAGTCGTCAGATCATATGGCAGTAATCAACGCCATCAACAATGCAGTCGGCGTTAGAATCTACGAGATTCCTGCAACACCTGAAAAGATCAAGGCTGGAATCGATGCTCTCGCCAAGGGCGAACCTAACCCTAACAAGCCAGAGCCATACTTCCTGGGATCAGACCTTTATGATGCTATAGAAGATATCAAGAACAATCCGCTCAGTCCTTCAAAACCTGAGAATCTGGAATTCGGTTCTCTCGGAGAAGAAGGAATTCAGTGGAAATAAAAAAGTCGATTGCCATCTCTATTCGCATGCAGACTTTTTGAAATGATGAAATCGCGGGGCGTGCTGTTCATGCACGCTCCGCTTTGTTCAATGAGGAGAGAAAATGCAAAATTACTATCAGCAGTTTGATACATGCAGAGAACGAGACATCCCGACCTGCGCTGATGCATGTCCGTTCAGATTAGATATACTGACGATACAGGAAAGAATCGCCAAGGGCCGCTTCAATGCCGCCTACAAGTCGATCCGTGACTGTGTGGTTTTCCCGGGCATCGTGTCAGAGCTCTGCCCTGCATACTGTGAAAAAGAATGTATCCGAAAGATAATCGATACCCCTGTACAGCTCAAGTATCTGGAAAAAGCTGTTATTGCCAATGCAAAACGCAAGGATCCCAACAGATACAATCTTCCTGCCAGAAAACAGCGGGTTGCAGTGATCGGTGCCGGGCTTGCCGGCATGGGATTCGCTTTCAGGATGGCTTCAAAAAAGTATCAGGTCACAGTATTCGAGAAATCCGACAGAATCGGCGGGCATCTGGCGGAGCTTATGGATGAGGATGCATACATGGCTGAATTCGATCTGCAGTTTAAAAATGAAAAGTATGAACTGCAGCTTGGAGTAAACATTGATGATATAAGTGCGCTTTGCGATGACTTCGATATAATATATGCAGCAACAGGCAAGGGCGGAGACACCTTCGGAGTCCCTCTGCCGGATTCGGATGGCGGCGGATGCATGCTAATCGGAGACACGGCAGTGTTTATCGGAGGAGAAGTCTGCGGCAGAGATCTGATGCACGCCCTCGCAGACAGTATCAATATCTCAGCAGCAGCAGAAAGCTTCCTGAAAACGAAGAAAATCGAATATCCTTCCCAGGGTGAACCGACAAGATGTGTTGCCGACGAAGACAGACTCATCCCCTCCCCTGCTGTGATAACAGAGGAAAGTGCTATGACTGAAGATGATTGTATCGCAGAAGCCGGACGATGTATACGATGCCGGTGTGATTCATGCTCAAGCCAGTGCGACCTGGTTGATTATTTCGAAAAAACGCCGACGAAAATGCGCGATGAAATATTCCTCTCATGTAAACCTGCAGGTTCCCTCGTGCACAAATCTCCCGCACGAAAATATGTAGCGGCATGCACAATGTGCGGCCTTATGACCGAAGCATGTCCTGAACATATCGATCTCTGCGGCATGGTGAAATATGCAAGACATAAAATGCACGAGGCTGACAAAGTCCCGGCTGCATACAGGCAGTATTTCATGCGGGATATGGCATTTGCCAACAGTGAGTACGCTGCGGTAAAACGGACAGGCATTTCCGGCTACGGTGTTTCAGCTTCCGGATGTACAGCAGCTGCCGGGCAGGCTGCAGCCATCGGCACTGATGCCGACGTGAAATACGCATTTTTCCCGGGATGCAATCTTGGAGCTCTCGATCCGGATTATGTCATAAAGCCGTATAAATGGCTGCTTTCCCGACGGCCTGATACCGCCATGCTGCTGCGCTGCTGCAGCGTTCCTGTGGACTGGAACGGAGACAGTGCACTCCACAATGAAGAGATAGAAAATCTCAGGCAGGACTGGATGGATCTGGGAAAACCTGTAATGATCATGGCCTGCATGTCATGTCAGAAGCATCTCAGAGAATATCTGCCTGAAATCGAAACGGTTTCTCTGTATGAACTTCTGGAACAATGGGGCTTCGTGCCGGGTGACATTACTGCAGGTACAGAAGGCTGCTACACCGAAGACGGATCCGAAACCTTCGCAGTATTTGATCCCTGTGCCGCCCGTAACGAACAGAATGTTCAGGCCGCAGTGCGAAACCTCATATCCTCCTGCGGAATCAATGCGTCAGAACTGCCAAAAGGTGATAAGCACGGCTGCTGCGGCTTCGGAGGAATGGGAAGCATTGCATCACCCGGATTTGCAGAGCACATCGCTGATATGCGATGTGAGCTCAGTGATGATCCCTACATTGTGTACTGTTCAAACTGCAGAGATATTTTCTGCGGCAGAGGCAAAAAAGCCGTGCACATACTGGACGTGCTCTTTGCAATAGACCCTGAATGCACCCGGCCGCAACCCGACCTGACACAGAGAAGAATAAACAGAGTTACATTAAAGAAACGGCTGCTGGAAGAAATCTGGAAGGAAGAACCTGAAATGAAATCATATGAAAGCGAATTTTCCCTCATCATGGAGGATGAAGTCAGAAAAAAAGTCAACAGACAGCATATCCTCGAGGAAGACATCTGCGCAGTGATCTCCAATGCCGAGGCAACAGGCAGACGTGCTTTTGACCCTGCAACCGGCCATTACAAGGCATACAGGGAGATCGGTCATATCACATGCTGGGTCGAATACATCCCATTAGCCGCTGAAGGCAGCTATGAAGTATTCAACACTTATACCCACCGAATGAAAATAGAACTGGAGGCGGTCTGGAATGGAAGAAAAACAGAAGCTGATATGTGACAGATGTCATGTTGAAATGGAAGAACTGGATGCGCAGTTTTCATATCTTGGCAAAAGCTTCAGGCACAAGGTCACCAGATGCCCGGAATGCGGACAGGTATGTCTTTCTGAAGAGCTGGTAACCGTCAGAATGAGCCAGGTGGAATCTATGATGGAGGATAAATAATGAGCAATTTTTATGCCCGGGTGTGTAAAAACGGGCACGTGAATATAACCTACCGGAGAGCAGGAAAAGATGAGCACTGTCCCGAGTGCGGTCTTCCTCTCATGGATTCATGCCCTCAGTGCGGCGAGCTGATAAAGCAGTGGCATTATTACGGTATGGTTTATCTGACACCGAAGAATCTTAAATTCCAGCTTCCGGATGTGTGTCCCAGATGCGGTGCAGCTTTCCCATGGAGCAGCAGCGATGAAAATCGCTGATTACATGCATCCAGAGACCACGGTCATCCGCAGCACTGCACCCATATTTCTACGGCACACAGCCATAACTTCAACAATCATATGCTGCAATTTGAGCAAGTTAATACACTAAAACGCCTCCTCGTTTGTTGACACTGCCCCGAATGAACTGTTAAAATATATTATCAGAATATTTCAAATCTGACGCAGCAAGTAACACTACAATTTCATAAAAATGGAGGCAATTATGAAGTTAAGAAAAATGACTCTGAACATCAACGGCGCAGACCGGATGTTTATTTGTGATCCCGAAAAAGACACCCTCGCATCGGTACTCAGACGTCTCGGTCTGACAGGAACGAAAGTAGGCTGCAATACAGGTGTCTGCGGATCGTGTTCTGTTATCCTGGACGGCAAAGTTATCCGTTCATGTACAAAGAAAATCAGCAAAGTGGAGGAATACAGCAAGGTTACCACAGTCGAAGGTATCGGAGCTCCCAACTACCTCCACCCTATCCAGGTTGCGTTCATGCACGCAGGAGCTGTTCAGTGCGGTTTCTGCACCCCGGGATTTATCGTATCCACATACCAGTTCCTTCAGGAAAACCCTGATCCTACAAGAGAAGAAGCCAGAGACTGGTTCCAGAAACACAGGAACATCTGCAGATGCACAGGCTACAAGCAGATTATTGACGCTGTAATGAACGCAGCCA
>JBJESR010000057.1:0-4600 GCA_051882895.1 Lentihominibacter sp. | reverse complement strand
GTTCGATTCCCGGTAGGATCACCAGAGCATACCCGTCTCTTCGAGGCGGGTTTTTTTATGTAGTAAGACTACAGATAATATGATAAACTTAATCTATCAGCAGGTAAATATCAGTTAACATATTGGAAATGTGGATTAGGGAGTAAAAGATGGCACCTGAAGTTTTCGCTACTGAAGTTGCATTGGCAGAAGCATTATATAAACGATATAAAAGCACTATGACGGCTATTGCTATGTCTTTCATGGGAAACATCCATGATGCTGATGATGTAGTGCAGCTTTCCATGATAAAAATTATCAGAAACATAGATAAAATTGATGATATTGATTCGACGAGATGCAGGCATTTTATAATGGTTATAACGAAGAATACTGCATTGAATGAAAAAAATAAAAATAAAAACAGAAAAACTGTCACATTAGACCCTTCTGAAATGGTTAATATAACAGGAACTTGTTTTGATGACTATGGTATAGAGGATAAATACGGCTTCAGCGAAGAAATGACTGCATTGTTATCGGAGCTCAAAGACGTGGATAAGGATATATTATGTCTGAAATACGGGGACGGCTGCAGCTGCAGCGAAATCGGTGAAATAACCGGTCTTTCTGAAACTGCGGTCAGACAGAGGCTGTCAAGAGCACGAAAACGCCTCTGTGAAATTATTCAGGAGGGAGGTGAAAAACACCATGAATGATACGGAGTTAAGAGCTGAAGAAATGCTCTGTGCTATGGGAGAGGCCATGCACAGGCAGCGTCTTGAGAATTTTGACAGAATAGATAAAGAAACTCAGCTTAAGAAAAAAACTGAAAAACGAAAAATGAGATACAGGAAACTCGGCACTGTGGCTGCAGTATTATGCATCGTAATGATTTCTTTTGCAGCTCTTACTGTGACATCTGATGCGTTCAGAGGTAAAGTATTTGATTTCATGGTTGTTGAGAAAAGTGAGTATTGTGATTTTATCAGCAATAAAAAGACTGCAGCAGAGGGGATGACTGTCAGATATCCTCAGTACCTGCCTGATGGATATATCAGAACCGATGAAGATGAAATGGAGGACATGAATCTTCAGACGTATGAAAACCGGAACACTGAAGAATTCCTGTTTGTCACTCAGATGACAGACAAAGGAATGACTTTATCCGTAGACAATGAGCATGCAGTAAGAGAGAAATGTTTTGTTGGAATATATGAAGCATATTATATATGTGATGAAGACAGCAGCATGCTGATATGGGATGAAGAAGGTATTTATTGCGAAATTGTATCATCACTTGATAAAGATACGATGATCAGAATCGCTGAATCCTTGGAATAGGTTATCAGGAAGGGATATTATTATGGATTTTAAAAAGAAAAAACGGACTTATTTTATCAGAGTAATTATCTCTGCCATTGTGACTTTAATGTTCATATCGGCAACTGCAGTATGTTTTGCATCGGATATGTATGGTGGCAGAGCAGCAGACATAAGCAGCATGCAGACAAGGATATCATCCGACAGGCAGCAGCAGCCGGCATATAATGATAAAAAGCCGCTTTACAGCAGGGTCAACAGTGTACTTGTCAGGCTGTCGATCAGGCGGGGAACGGCCAGGGGAATGGCTGTGGTAAATGCCAAATCCTCGAGAAAAATGGACGAGGCTCTGGCAGTAATGACCTTTGTCAATAAGAAAACAGGTAAAAGCAGGACATATAATGGGAAGATGAGCAGACAGGGTAACCGTTACAGCTTTATGAAGGACTGCAGGCTTTCGCAGAAAGGCGTGTATTATGTCAAAGTGAAAATACAGTGTTATAATGACGGTAAGCTTGTGGAGACGATAACCAAAACATCGTCAGATGACAGATATGACGGAAAATAAGAAGGAGGGTGTCATGAAACGAATAGTAAGCAGTTTTATAGCTGCGGCGATGGTGTTCACTTGCCTCGGTTTCGGTACAGTGAGTGTGAGTGCCATTGAAAAGAACAGCGCAGATAAAACAGTAACCTTGAACAAAGATAAAGAAAGCCCTTATAAAGAAGGTGAGGCGCTTGTGGTCTTCAGAGGCAGCAGCTCCATGTCCAGAGCAGGTGCATCAGAAACGATCGGTCTGCAGGACGATATGGAGATCGGTTCAATGTGGGATTTTAACACTGCAGTTGATGTATCTGATGACGGCAGCATCCTTACCAGGATGGCAGGGACATCGTCAGCGAGCACATTGAATGTGGCTCTTGTCAGGTCAGATAAGTATACGACAGAAGAACTGATCGCTAAGCTGAAGACCCAGAAAAATGTCAAGCTTGCCGAGCCGAATTACAGGATCAAAGCCAGAACCGCTGATGATATATACTTCAGCAGTCAGTGGAATCTGGAGAATACAGGTCAGAATAACGGCACAGCAGGAAGTTCGACGAATATTGAGGCTAAATGGGACAAAGGAATCAGAGGATCATCCGAAAAAGTCGTAGCCGTTGTAGATACCGGAGTTGACTATACACATGAGGACCTGAAGAACAATATGTGGGACAATCAGTACCAGCCGAGTCTCAGAGGAGAATGCGGATTTGACTTTATCAACGGCGATACTGATCCTATGGATGACAATGGTCATGGCACTCATTGTGCAGGAATCATAGGAGCTGAAGGAAACAACGGAACAGGAATAAGCGGTGTGAATCAGGATGTCAGTATAATGGCACTCAAGATTCTCGATGAAGACGGAAGCGGATACGCTTCAGAGGAGGTCAGTGCATATCACTATATCAATAAAGCGCTGACTCTCGGTGTTGATGTGGTTGCCATAAACAATTCCTGGGGCGGCGGAGAATCCAGTGATATTTTTGAACTTCTAGTGGATATAGTCGGTGAGAAAGGTGCTGTTACAGTATGTGCCGCAGGTAATGAATACAATGATAATGATAAATATGAAGATTACCCTTCATCTGTAGAAAGCCCTTATCTTCTGTCGGTTGCTGCATCCAATGAGAACAACGAACTGGCAGCATTCTCCAATTACGGCAGCAGCACTGTAGATATTGCCGCACCTGGAGCCGATATTCTTTCAACTGTTTCATACGGATGCTACAATCCATCGATATACGACAGTACAAAACAGAAAGAAATATCATCAGAGTTCAACGACTATGAATCTGCTGAGAATGAATGGGCTGTTCCGGATGAAGATACTGTGATAAGAGGGAATGCTTCCTACAGCGGAGAGGTGAGCACAGAAGAATGCTTCGGTGAAGCCGGCGGCAGATCATTGAAGATAAGCTTCAGCAATGTGAAAAAAGGCCAGCTGGCAGGTGTCAGGATTCCGTATGATCTGGATGACGACTATAAGCCGTTTGAGAATTATAAGAGAGTCAGCATGATGGTAAAAGCAAACGGACCTCAGGTGGACGGCGCAGATGATGAAGGAGGTCTCCTCTTTGCTGTGGATGTCGACAGAGGTATGGAATTAAGCGATATTTATGATGTTATTGAAGCTGATAATGCTGTAGGAACAATGTTCTCAGGTGAATCGAATTACTGGGATCATTTCGAGCTGGAATGCGGCGACTACAGTGATTCTCCGGAAAAAGAACGTGATATAGTGCTGATGATATACCCTTCATCCTCCGGAGATTATGAAATATATCTGGATGATATCGGTATAAGTAAAACCATCACCAGCGAAGACAGTTTCGGCAAGTATGATTTTTATAATGGAACATCAATGGCTGCACCACATGTGACAGGAGCTGTAGCTCTGGCAGCTGCTGAAGATTCTGATGCAGACAGCGAAAGTCTCATCGATATGGTTCTGACACATGTCAAACGTGAGGATTCCCTCAGGGACAAAGTCGTATCAGGAGGAGTTCTGGATTTCAGCTGCACAGAAGAACTCTGCCCGAGAATCGGATCAGTGACAGTTAAGACATCCGATAAGACGATAACCATTAAAGGCGGCGGTTTCAACGATTCCACGACAGTTAAATTCAACGGGACAGAAGCAGAAATCAAGTCGCGAACAAACAAATCTCTTGTCATCAGAGACAACGGATGGATCAACAATATCGTAGATATCGAGGTGACCGGCGGAGGAAAAACCATTAAAAAAGAGTCTGTATATCTTGTAAAAGGCAAGACTGCATATACAGCACTTGACGAATATTTTGAATTCCCGTCATCAGAAGGCATACTTTCAAGCAATGGCAAACGTATCTACTGTGCTGATTCCAGCTCAGACATGATATACTCGGCAAATCCTGCAGATGGTAAATACATGGAATTTGAAGATATTTTCACAGTAAAGGCTGAGAAGTACTTCAAGAAGGACAGCGAGAGCAAAGCCGACTATGATTTCAGCTTCGGTAAGGATCTGCCGTATGCTGACGGAAAGCTGTACAATATAGCTGCTTATTCAGAGGTAGGCACCAGCGGAGGCGGTGATGATGAAGAATGGGCTCAGGACTGGATCATTTTTGATGATGATGAAGATTATGAAATCGAAACAGGTGCAGCATATTCATCACAGTACAAACTGATGGCATTTGATCTCAACACAGGCAAAATCACTAATCTCGGAAGTCTGCCAAAAGATATAAGCAGAACAGAAGAGTGGAC
>JBJESR010000056.1:0-4658 GCA_051882895.1 Lentihominibacter sp. | reverse complement strand
TGACAAGGGCTATTGTTCCAACATACGGCTCCTTCAGACCGAGATCCTTGATAACTGTCAGTTCACCGATACCCAGAGAACCTCCCACATCCAGCTTGCCGTTCTCTTTGAGAGGCAGGTCAACGTACGGATTGGCGATGTACCCTTTGACACGTCCGTCACCGTAGGCAGTTGCGAGTATCTGCTTCGCCTGACCGTCACCCTTGAAATTAACCGTAAGCTTATCCTGCGGATTCTTCAGCATGATGCCCATCAGTCCCGCTGCTGTCAGCACACGTCCAAGTCCTGCCGATGCCACCGGTGTGGTATCATGTATATTCACAGCTTCCTGCACCATGTCAGTAGTAATTGTAATATATACTCTGTAGGATCTGCTTTTATCTATCGCTATTAAAACTTTATTCATAATTAATATTCCTTTTACGTGTAATATATCTATAAGATTTTATCACATTATGATGCAAATGTTTAACTTTTTCTTCAGATATTCACATATTTTCAACACTTAAACGACATAATCCATCTGTATATTTAAGTCAGATACAACAACTATCGGGGAAACGAGGTAAAATTATGGACAAAAAAATGAACAACAATTATACGGATTATGAACCTAATTTCATAATGCGGGATGTTCCCGAAACCTCCCATGATCAGGAAACGAAATGTGAAACTCCACATTATGAAGCTCCTCTCAGTGAAACTGCAGACTACCGGACTTCATACAGCAATACCGATGATATTACGGATAATACAATTCAGACCTGCACATGGAACAACAGAGACCCTCGTGATAACTTCAGAGAATCCCATGGAAACGGATCCACGGGATCATGGGACAATACCAACGGGTTCCGGGTATCCCGAAAATCTAGAAAAGCCTCACGAAAACCTTCAAAGCCTGTAACTCTCACACGAAAGAGCATAGCACTTCTCATCGCGCTGTGCCTCGTGGTATCCGTCGCATCCGGTATGGGCGGCGCACTTCTCGGCAGTTCACTATCCGGCAGTTCTTCAGACTCCGGCAATGCTGCAGACACCGGAAACACCAAACATACAGGCTATACTCTGGAAGATGCCACCGGAAGCGGCATGACTGTCCAGGAAATCACAGAAGCTGCCAAATCAAGTGTTGTCGAAATCAAAACCGAAAGCGTAGCTTCAGATACATGGATGCAGCAGTATGTAACTGAAGGGGCCGGAAGCGGTGTCATCATTTCTGAAGATGGATATATAGTTACAAACAACCATGTTATTGAAGGCGCTAACAAAATTACGGTCACTACAGTGGATCAGGACGAATACGAAGCTTCACTTATAGGAACTGACTCGATAACAGACATTGCTGTACTCAAGATAAAAGCCAAAAATCTCAAACCCGCCACTTACGGCAACAGCGATCAGCTGGCGGTCGGCGACCTTGCAGTTGCTATAGGAAATCCTCTCGGCGAGCTGGGAGGTACCGTTACAGCCGGTATAATCAGTGCCCTTGACAGACAGCTTTCTATCGACGGCAAAACCATGACTCTTCTGCAGACGGACAGCTCAATCAATCCTGGCAATTCAGGAGGCGGATTGTTCAACGGAGATGGTCAGCTTATCGGTATTGTGGTTGCCAAATCATCAGGTTCTGATGTTGAAGGACTGGGCTTTGCCATTCCTATTAATAAAGCAGCCAATGTCGCACAGCAGATTATGGACAAAGGCTATGTAAGCGGACAGCCATCAACAGGTATGACTTATGTTGAGGGAAACGGGAGACAGAATTCAGACAGCTTTGACTTTTTCTTCGGAGGAGGAGACAGCTCTTCAGGCGTATACATTTATTCAGTAGACGGTAAAAATGCCAAGAAAGCCGGCTTCGAGGAAGGCGATATGGTATATTCCGTAGACGGTACAGAAATAACAAGCTTTGAAACACTTTCTTCTATCGTAACTTCACATGAGGTCGGTGACAAACTGAAATTTACAATAATCCGAAACGGAACAAAAAAAGACATCACTCTCGAGCTTGAAGAAAAATCAGCCGAGACACAATCTTCTTAATATTGAAAACCGGGTCCCTGATATATAATCGGGGACCCGGTTTTTAAAAGCTATGATATCAATATACAGCAATATCCTGACTCGGACAAACTTTATTTCTTTTCACAGCCACAGCCTCCATGTCCGCAGCCTTTTTTGCTGGTACAGCCTTCTGCCAGCGGACACACCACATAATTTCCGCCTCTGATATTGAGATTTCTCTCTTCAATAAGCACCCTCGCCAGTTTTTTTCTGGCTTCATTATATACATACTGTACAGTTGTCCTTGCCACACCCATCTGCATCGCACAGGTTTCCTGGTTGTACCCCAGATAGTCTATCAGGCGGATAGTTTCGTATTCATCAAAGGTCATTTCCACTGCACCCTGCTCTGTCTCAACTGTGTCCTGCTGCACAGCTTCAGTAGGACCGAACTGACAGCATTTAGGGATTCCGCATATTTTTCTGCATTTCTTTGGTCTTGACATTTCCTTCCCGCCTTTCAATAATTTTATTTCTGACTTATGTCATATTATATCACTTTGACCTTATTATAGCAAAGGGATATCTGCTCTTCTTATTCTGCATAATTCCATCCGGCCGCAGATGAATTAATCTCTTTTGTATATATGCTGCACACAAAGATTCTGCAAAAAGTTTGTTAAAACCACAAAAAATAACTTTACACGTACAGATCAAAGTGCTACAATAGCTGGTAAATACGGTGTATGTTTACTCACAGAACCCGCATAAATAATTGAGAGAGGACAGAAACATGTTATTCAGAGCATTCGCAGCAGCATATTATTACTTTTACTTTACTTTCTTTAGAGGTAAGGTGAATTTCGCTGCAGCGAGATAGCTGATCTGTTCCGAGCAAACTGAGTCAACTAAAACTCCGCAGGTGAAATTCACCGGCGGGGTTTTTTTATGCAGAAAGAAAGAGGTAATAAAAATGATCGTTGTATTAAAAGACAATCCTGATCAGAAACAGCTGGACAATCTTGTATCATGGTTAAAGAGCATGGGACTGGATATCCACTTCAGTAAAGGTCAGTCGGCTACAATAATGGGACTTATCGGAGACACTGCTGCAGTGGATATCGATCTGGTCAATTCACTTGACATTGTCGAAACTGTAAAACGTGTTCAGGAACCGTACAAAAACGTAAACAGAAAATTCCACCCCGATGATACTGTAGTAGAAATAGCACCGGGGGTAAAAATCGGCGGCGGAAACTTTCAGGTCATCGCCGGTCCGTGTTCAGTAGAATCAGAAGAACAGGTCTGCGAAGTCGCTGCAGCTGTCAAGGAAGCAGGCGCAGGACTTTACAGAGGCGGCGCATTCAAGCCGAGAACCTCACCGTACGCTTTTCAGGGCATGAGGGATGAAGGCATCAAGCTTCTGCTGGAAGCAAAGGAGAAATCAGGTCTGCCTATCGTTACAGAAGTAATGGATATCTCCCACCTTCCTTTGTTTGAGAATGTCGACGTCATTCAGGTAGGTGCCCGAAACATGCAGAATTTCGAACTTCTCAAGGAGCTGGGTCACCTGAGAAAGCCGATCCTCCTCAAGAGAGGACTCTCGAGCACACTCAAGGAACTTCTGATGAGTGCTGAATACATCATGGCAGGAGGCAATGAAAACATCATCCTCTGCGAGAGAGGCATCCGAACCTTTGAAACAGCCACAAGAAACACTCTTGATCTGGCATCAATCCCGCTTCTCAAGACAATGACACATCTGCCGGTTATAGTTGATCCGAGCCACGCAACCGGCATCGCTCATCTCGTCAAGCCTATGGCGATGGCAGCTACAGCAGCAGGAGCAGACGGACTTATGATAGAAGTTCACAACAACCCTTCATGCGCCCTCTGCGACGGCGCCCAGTCACTCACACCGGCGGACTTTGCCGACGTGATGAAGGCGGTAGAGCTTATAAGACCTGTAGCATACAAAGGATAGAGGTGATATCATGGAAATAGGAATAGTCGGCCTGGGACTTATCGGCGGTTCCCTCGCCAAAGCTATAAGCCAGAACACCGACCACACAGTTTACGGTACAGATATTTCCGAACAGGTAGTCAGAAAAGCCGTTCTCGTTGATGCTATCGAGCAGCCTCTGACAGATGAACTGCTGCCGCAGTGCGATATTGTGATAGTTGCGCTTTATCCTCAGGCAACCATAGATTATGTAAAGGAACATGCTTCGCTGTTCAGAGAAAGTTCCATCGTCATGGACTGCAGCGGCATCAAGCAGCTTGTATGTGATGAGCTCATCCCTCTGGCAGAAGAGCACGGCTTCCTGTTTGTAGGCGGACATCCGATGGCAGGACTTGAACATTCAGGCTTCACATATGCGAAAAAATCCCTGTTTAATAACGCATCAATGATTTTCACACCGACAAAGGGACCTATCGAGAGCATGGAAACACTGAAAAAGCTGTTCACGTCCATAGGTTTTACAAATATAGAAATTTCAACTGCTGAAGAACACGACAGGAAAATAGCCTTCACATCGCAGCTGGCTCATGTCGTTTCAAATGCATATATCAAGAGCCCTACAGCCCTTGAACACACAGGTTTTTCGGCGGGAAGCTACAAGGATCTCACCAGAGTTGCCAAACTCAAC
>JBJESR010000055.1:2205-4666 GCA_051882895.1 Lentihominibacter sp. | reverse complement strand
TGCATTGATAGTAGAAGGTGTGATGAAATATTTCGCACGAAAACTCGGATATGGAGATGAAGAGGAATTCTGGGGTCTTGTGGGACTGCTTCATGATCTTGATTTTGAAAAGTATCCGGATGAACACTGTATCAGGGAACAGGAGATAATGCGGGAACAGGGTATCGATGAGAGAATCATACGTGCTACAGCAAGCCACGGCTATGATATAACAGTTGACATCAGGCCTGAACATGAGATGGAAAAGGTGCTGTATGCAACAGATGAACTGACAGGTCTTATCGGTGCTGTAGCAATCATGCGACCGTCAAAGAGTGTCAATGACCTGGAACTTAAATCCGTAAAGAAAAAATACAAGAATGCCAAGTTTGCAGCAGGATGTTCCCGTGAAGTGATTGAAAAGGGTGCGGAGATGCTGGGATGGACTCTGGACGATCTGATTTCAGATACAATACTTGCTATGCGTGAAATCGACGTGGTGGATTAACAGGAGGTATACATATATCCGGAAAGGCAAAGATCAGATGATATATCAGGAAATAAACGGTCCGGCAATGACAGCTGAACAGATAGATTTGTATCTGGGGAGGATAGGAATAAAAGAAATTTCGGATCCGGACGAAGAGTATCTCAGAGAACTTCAGCTGGCACATATCACTCATATTCCTTTTGAGAATATAGATATGATGGCAGGCAGACCGCTTTCGCTTGACAGGGAAGCTCTGTTCAGAAAAATAGTGCTTAACGGGCGAGGCGGCGTCTGCTCTGAACTTAACACGCTTTATAACTGGCTGCTTGAATCGCTGGGATATGATGTGCGTAGTTATTCGTCACGTATAATCGCGGCAGGCAGTCCGGTACAGCCGAGGAGTCACAGAGTGATAGCTGCTGAAATAAACGGCAAGAGATATCTGACAGACGTAGGTTTCAATTATGAGCATCACAGAATTCCTCTGAAGATAGAGGAAAATATTGTGCAGGATGATGGGGAATGTCGGTACAGGCTTGTCAGGGACGACTTCTTCGGATGGCTGATGCTGCAGGACAGGCCTGAATGCGGATGGCGAAAGAAACTTGGATTTACAGAAGATCCATGCATAGATATGGATTTTATACCAGCTACGTTTTATGCTGAACATCACCCGGATTCCAGAATTAATAAACACCTCAAAGTATCGTTATATATTGACGGTGTTTTCTATGCGATAAGATCAGGAAGTTTTCTTATGGAAAAAGGCGGCGTCGAAGAAGTAATCAAGCCTGTAACATCAGAGGAACAGCAGAATCGAATTTTGAGAGACGTATTTAATCTATAAAAATTCATCTTTGAAAAAACCTGAAAATTCCGATATAATATGTATGAAGCGCGTTGTACAGTGCAGATAAAACTGTACCGCGCGGTTTTTACGTGTATATAGTCTGGAGGTATGAAGAGTTGATCACAAATGAATTTGAAAAGGGAAGCTGTGTAGTATATGGAACAAACGGGATATGCGTGATTGAAGATATAACAGAAATGAGCTTTGAAAGGGGCAGGGAAAAAAGCAGATATTTTGTTCTCGCACCCGAAAACAGCAGAGGATCAAAAGTCTATGTTCCTGCAGATAATGAGAATCTGATGTCAAAAATAAGGCCTCTTATGACAAAAGAAGAAATAGATGAACTGCTTACAGGAATGCGTGACAGAGAATTCGCATGGGAAAAGGACAGGAGGTTCAGGACAGAGAATTTTCATGAAATAATGGTAAATGGTGTAACTCAGGAGCTTCTGCTGATGATCAGATGCATTTACATGAGAAAACTGGAACTGGATCAGGTGGGAAAGAAGCTGCCGGCAGCGGATACCAATACTCTTAAATCAGCCGAAAAGCTCGTGGAGGAGGAATTTTCTCATGTACTGGGAATCGAAAGGGGAGAAGTCGGAACATATATAAGAAATATTATAGGTGTTTCAGAGCAGATGTCAGACACCGATATATGATACATTTTGTCAGAATATCTTGTGCAGTTGTAATTGCCGGAGGCATATTGCAATGTTAAGCTTTCAGTGGGAACTGAAGGAGGGGTATTATGGACAAGGTGATTTCTGCAGCTCTGATAGCGGGCATGGTTATTCTTATCGGTGTGAACTGCGTTATTATATTCAATACATGGATAGCACCGGAAAACGGGCCGGATGTAATAGAGGTTGAAAGTGGTACACATGAAGGCTCTGATTATCTGACATTCAATGACGATACTTCGATAGATAATAATTCAGACAACCCGTTATGGCTGAGAGCCAGGATAGTATTTAACAGCCGGTACAGTGAAGATGCGTATGAGATTATATCCTCAGCTGCTGATGAAGGATACTGGCAGAAGAGCAGTGACGGCTGGTATTATTATATTATGCCTCTGGGCTCCGGTGATGTGAGCAGGCCTCTGATAGACAGGCTTTTTTATGAAGGAAAGCAGGCAG
>JBJESR010000055.1:0-2105 GCA_051882895.1 Lentihominibacter sp. | reverse complement strand
TGGTCCATCCGCATCCGGATAGTGTTTCATGAAGCTGTGACAGACTTGTATAATCAGTCAGTGTTCCTGTGGCCATGTAGCACATCAGCATCACTGGTATAACTATTTCGTTGGCAGGAAAGCCCAGAATGAAAGCTGTAATTATAACTCCGTCTACTCCTATGGCACGCCCGAAGGGTTCCAGAAAAGCTGTCATATGATTAAGAATGGATGTGTCTCCTGCTTCGATATTCGCGGTAAGCCATATTATGGCACCGGCAGGAGCAGCCACAACGACAGCTCTTCCCAGGACAAAAAGTGTTCTGTCCAGAAGTGATCTGATTATGATGCTTCGGAACTGAGGTTTTCTGTAGGGCGGTAGTTCAAGGACAAAAGATGATGGTATACCCTTGAGCAGTGTTTTCGAAAGAATCCTGGAAATAAGGAGGGTTACGATGATTCCTGAAATAATGAAAAAGGTCAGTATCACTCCTGCCATTACTGAACTGAAGGCTCCGAATGCAGGAGCCAGAAATATAAGTATCAGTGATATCAGGGCAGGAAATCTTCCGTTGCATGGAACAAAGCAGTTAGTCAGAACAGCGATAAGCCTTTCCCGGGGAGATTCTATGATTCTGCAGCCTGTCACACCGCAGGCGTTGCAGCCGAATCCCATGCACATGGTGAGAGCCTGTTTGCCATGTGCTCCGCAGGACTTGAAAGCATTGTCGAGATTGAATGCTATACGTGGCAGATAACCTGAATCCTCCAGTATGGTAAACAGCGGGAAAAAAATAGCCATGGGAGGAAGCATTACAGATATGACCCAGGTGAGGGTTGTATAGACCCCGTCCATTATCAGAGAAACGATGGCTGGTGAAAGTGATATACAATCAAGGAAATAACGTATTTTTTCGCCGGACCATGCGAATAATGATGACAGAGCTGCAGATGGATAGTTGGCACCTGACATTGTTAACCAGAAAATAATAATGAGCATCATTATCATTATCGGGAAACCAAGTAATTTTGACGTTACAATCCGGTCGATTTTTCTGTCGGTGATGTGAGGTTCGGATGACCTGAGGTTTACACACTGACTGTATATACATGAAGTGTCCGGCAGCTCTGAAGTGATGGATAGGCAGGGTGTGTAATCATAGAGCAGCTGAAGCAGTTCAGGGATTCCTTCACCTGATCTTGCAGATGATGCAGTGACAGGTATACCGAGGATATCGCTCAGTCGTTTTATATCGACGCGTATTCCTTTTTTTTCTGCTTCATCCATAAGATTCACACACAGCACAATATTATCGGAAACACATAGGATGTCTCTGACAAGGAGGAGATTTCTTTCAAGACATGATGCATCGGCAATAATCAGTATGATATCAGCTTCACCTGAGGCTATGTAATCTGCAGCAGCTTTTTCATCAGGTGAATCAGAGTATAATGAATAAGCTCCGGGAAGATCAATGACGGTAAATTCGGTATCTTTATATGTAAAAGTTCCTGATGCGGTGGTCACGGTTTTTCCGGGCCAGTTGCCTGTATGCTGGTTTAATCCTGTAAGGGAGTTGAATATCGTACTTTTTCCGACATTAGGGTTACCTGCCAGAGCAATAGTTTTTCTGTTCATAAAAAATCACCTCCCGAAAAGTATATGATATAATCTCTCAGAAGGTGATAGAATTATCAGCAGTGCATCGGCATAACAAAAATGTTTGAAGAGTCTTCGTGCCTCAGCGCAATGACAGTGCCCATGATTTCATATGCGGATGGATTGCTGAAAGGGCTGCTGAACAGCAGTCTGATTCTGGAACCGGGGAAAATACCGTAGCCTCTGAAATTATCAGGACTGGTCTGTTCAGTGTCAATATGATCTATGATGTAATCTCTGCCGGGTGAAGCCGAAGGCAGAGGTATAGAGTCAGAGTGCATATTTTACCTCCTTGCAAAGCATGAATAATTAACAAAAAAACTTCTGATATTATAATATAAAAATGCTTGACATGTGGTTACATAAATGATAATATAACTCTTGCAGCGGTCACAGAGACCAAAGCGGATATGGCGGTGTAGCTTAGTTGGCTAGAGCGTCCGGTTCATACCCGGAAGGTCGGTGG
>JBJESR010000054.1:0-4683 GCA_051882895.1 Lentihominibacter sp. | reverse complement strand
CCCGGGCTCTCTGTGAAACCGTACCTCAGTTTTACTTCCTCGTCTTCGGTTTAATGTATTAAATTAATATGGTGTTATCTTAACATTATAGAATATGCGTGTCAACAGTTTTTCGTTAATTTTTATATTTAATCAACAAAACCATAACACTATTTTGTTTTAATATACAAAATCACATCGTTGCAGAATCTCCGAAAAAAGACAGAAGGCCGGAACTGTTCGTCCGACCTCCTGTCTTTAATTGGAATATATCTAGTCATTGAAGCTTCCAGTTTTATATATGATATGCCTCTTCATGATGAAGTGAAGCATCCAGTCCCAGTCTTTCTTCTTCCTGACTTACACGTACAGGCATGAACTTGTTAACCACTTTCAGTATAATCATTGTAATCACAAAAGCATATACTGAGGCAAATACAGTTCCGAATACCTGTATGCCGAACTGATGTACATCACCTTCAATCAGACCGCTGATTCCGTTTACGGATTCTGATGCAAACACACCAAGAAGTACAGTACCGATTATACCGCCGACACCATGTACACCCCATACATCAAGGGCATCATCCCAGTCAAGCTTCTTTCGGAGCTGAACTGCGAAGTAGCACACAATACCTGCAACCAGTCCTATAATAACAGCTGCCCAAGGCTTCACAAATCCTGCCCCCGGTGTAATCGTTGCAAGCCCGGCCACTGCACCGGTAAGAACACCAACAAAGCTCGGTGTCTTTTCTCTGATCCACGAGATCACAAGCCATGTCACCATTGCCATTGAAGCTGCAATATCAGTATTGATAAAAGCTGTGGATGCGAGAGCATTTGCTCCAAGTGCTCCACCGGCATTGAATCCGAACCAGCCGAACCACAGAAGAGCAGTTCCCAGTGCAACATGAGTAACATTATGAGGCTCAGTATCCACCTTGCTGTCAATATTTCTCTTTCCTACAAAGAATACCGACGCAAGAGCTGCAAGACCTGCACTGGCATGTACAACTATACCACCTGCGAAATCCACAACTCCAAGCTGCTGGAGGAATCCGCCGCCCCATACCCAGTGTGCGAGCGGTACATAGATAAGAATGCTCCAGAAAACCAGGAATACCAGATAACTTTTGAAATTCACTCTGTCTGCAAAGGCTCCTGTTATCAGTGCAGGTGTCAGAATAGCAAACATCTGCTGATAGCTGAAAAATGAGAGAAAAGGAATCGTTTCCCCGTAGTCCGGATTCGCTTCCATACCTACACCACTGAGACATACATACTTCAGACCGCCTATTATACCGTGGATATCCGGTCCGAAGGTAAGTGAAAATCCTATAAAGAACCACAGGATTGTGACAACGCCCATGGAAATAAAACTCTGCATCATGATAGTAAGTACATTTTTTCGAGATACAAGTCCGCCATAAAAGAATGCCAGACCTGGTGTCATGAGGCATACAAGTGCTGCACATATTATCATAAACGCAGTATCGCCAGTATTGATCATAATAAACCAACTCCTTTTCTCTTTTTCTTATATTATAGAGAAGCGGCAGTTTTTTATAAATACAGGAAAACCCTGAAAGCTCCTGAGGAAAAACCGTATTTTACCTCAGTACACTGTCAGGGTCCCCGATAATACTTCATTCACAATATCCGGCTGAACACATCATCAGCCTGTTTATGCTTCAACAATATGATTTCTCACCGCAAACAGAACCAGTTCGGTGATATTTTTAAAATTATGTTTTTTCATTATGTTTGCCCTATGGGTTTCTACAGTTTTAACTGATATTGCCAGCATATCTGCAATTTCTCTGTTATTGAACCCCTCTGCCAGCAGCTTCAGAATCTCACGTTCACGGTCTGACAATTCGCTGTTTTCTTTCTCACCTGAAAGAAAACCGTTAAGCATCATAGGAACCATCGCATCAGAAACATATATATCTCCATCTGAAACCTTCCTTATCGCTGTAGCAAGCTCATCAAAAGCATTCTCTTTAAGAGCATATCCGCTGCATCCGCTTCTGAAGGCTTCTGCGAGCATTTCCTCACTCTTGTGCATGGTCAGAAATATTATTTTCATATCAGGATATACTTTTTTAAGCGCACGTGCAGTATCAAATCCATTACGTTTGGGCATGGATATATCCATCAGCAGCACATCCGGCACATTATTCTGAAGATCATTCTCGAGATTCATGCCGTTTTCAGCCTGTCCGCAGACAATAAAATCTTCCTCCTGAGACAATATAAACTCAAGCGATTCTCTGAGTATTTTATGATCATCAACCAGAAAAATCCTGATCTCATTCATTGTACGGCACCTCCATTACGACTTTTGTCCCTCCAGTTTCATTGCTGTACAGCTCAAACCTGCCTCCCAGCATGTTTATTCTATCATGCATCGAAGGTAGTCCTACGCCGGTAGAATCCCGGTCAGGGTCAAACCCTCTGCCGTCATCCTCCACTATAAATGCATAACTGCCTTCTCTGCTTCCATTTCTGCATACCACTTTCACATGCTGAGCTTGTGCGTGCTTTACAACATTGTTCAGGGCTTCCTGTACAAGTCTGTATATATTCAGCTCTTCAGCATCATCAAAAGACGGCATCGGATTCTCTATCACCAGCCTGCAGTCAAGCTCTCCGATGGCATCAAGATTTCCGGTCATTTCTGCTAACCCTGCCTGAAGCCCGTCACGCTGCAGTATTTCCGGTTTTAAATTATTGAGAACATTACGCATTTCCTTTATTGAAAGATCTGCAAGTGCTGATGCTTTCTCTGCTGTCTGCGCCAGTCCTGTATCTCCGCTTTTTTCGGCCTGTTTTTTTCCCATTCCAAGAATCATTTTCAGTGCGGACAGACTCTGACCTACACCATCGTGAAGATCCCTTGCAAGTTTATTCTTTTCCTGCTCTTCAGTTACGGCAAGAAGTCTCGCCTGTTTTCTGAGCAGTCTGTTTTTATCGTTTATCTCAGATTCATATGCAGAAATTTCGATATAATTCTGCCATGAATAGATATCACTGAACTCTACTATATTCAGTCCCTTTTTCTCTTCCTCTGCCGTCACGCGCAGACCCATGATACGGTCAAGCACCCTGAAGAGCAGATAAGCGATACCAAAGGCCCACAGACAATTAACGGCAACCCCTGTCAGCTGCACTCCAAACTGCTCAATTCTTCCTCCTGCCTGAATATATGATGAATCTATCATAAACGGCAGCAGAACGCATCCTGTTATTCCGCCTATCAGGTGCACAGGCACAACGTTTACTATATCATCTATGCCTGCTTTTATCAGAAGTGATGATGCGAGATCTGACAGAACACCTGCTATCAGCCCCAGCAGCATTGCTGCAGGAGGAGAGCAGTAAGCCGATACAGCCGTTACTGCAACAAGCCCTCCCAGTACACCGTTGAAAAGCGACAGCAGGTATCCACCTTTCCTGTGCAGGAAAAAGTTGAGCATCAGAGCTCCCAAAGTCCCGCAGCCGGCTGCCATTGTTGTATTGACAAACACCTTCGCAAGCCCCGGATCCTCCGGAGATATACATGCTCCGTTAAAACCGAACCATCCGAACCATAAAATAAATACTCCCAGCACAGCCAGAGGGATATTTGACTTGCCCGTATTAGTTTTAGCTCTCGGACCTACAACTATCAGACCGGCAAGTGCAATAAATCCGGCAGTCATGTGTACTACGCAGGCACCTGCGAAATCCATAAATCCAAGATTTTCGAGCCATGATTGCGAGCCCGTAAGCATACTTCCCCAGACCCAGTGCCCGAATACCGGGTAAATAATCCCGGCACTGACACATCCTGCTATCAGCAGCGGTCCGATTTTTGTTCTTTCAGAAAGTGCTCCTGCAAAAATGGTTACCGATACTGCAGCAAACATTATCTGAAGGAAAAAGAATGCATAGTTATCTTCAAGTCCCCTGAAAAACCAGAATCCATTTCCTATGATGCCGCCGGCAGTATCGCCGAACATGAGCGGAAACCCCACAAGGGCGAATACAACTATGGTTATTGTCAGATTGAACATATTTTCAATCGCTACAGATATTACGTTTTTACTCTGTACAAACCCTGCTTCGTAGCATGTGAAACCTGCCTGCATAAAAAATACAAAGCATGCGCATAGCAGTATCCAAAGTTCGTTCATCCCGTGCTCCCAGATTTTAAACTTATTCTTCGATTATTGTGACCTTCTTCATTACCTGCGGTTCATCCGGCTTATCCATCATATTTCTCGGCTGTTTTACAATATTATCCGCAGCTTCCATGCCCTCGATTATTTTGCCGAAGGCTGCATACTGTCCATCAAGATGTGGTGCCGGTGCAACCATGATGAAGAACTGTGAGCCTGCAGAATTGGGATTCATGGCTCTTGCCATCGACAAAACGCCCCTGTCGTGCTTCAGATCATTCTGAAATCCGTTGGCTGTGAACTCACCTTCAATAGTCCATCCCGGACCGCCCATTCCTGTACCCTCAGGACATCCTCCCTGGATCATAAATCCCGGAATTACTCTGTGAAAAATAAGACCGTCATAAAAGCCGTCTTCTACAAGCTTAATAAAGTTTTCTACTGTTTTAGGCGCTATTTCAGGATAAAGCTCTCCCTTCATGATATCGCCGTTTTCCATTTCGATTTTTACATATTTCATTTTGTTTTCCTCCTGACTTTC
>JBJESR010000053.1:0-22960 GCA_051882895.1 Lentihominibacter sp. | reverse complement strand
TTACCATCATATGCTTCAAATTCAAATGCATCCTGAGGACATGACTTAAAGCACAGTCCGCATCCAATACATTTTTCTTTTATGATATTAATAGCCATTCTAAATTTCCTCCTTCTTAGATTACATGCTTACCTTTAAGTTTGATCAGTAAGTTCTTAGCCTGTTCGTTTTCTGAATCTCCTTCGATCTTAACGCCTGGCTGTTTTGGAGCTGGTGTGAATGATCTGAATACGTTTGTCGGTGAAGCTTCGAGACCAACCTTAGTCAGGTCAACTTCGATATCCTTAGCGTTCCAAACTTTCATTTCCTTGTCACCATAGATACCTCCGATAGTCATGTATCTAGGAGTGTTTAATTCTTTGATTGTAGTCAGAAGACATGGAAGCTTAACTTCGATGAGTTCATATCCATCTTCCAGCTGTCTCTTAACTGTTACTGATTTTCTATCTTCAGCAAGTTCAAATTCTTCTACATATGAAACCTGTGGTAAACCTAATTTTTCAGCAAGCTGAGGTCCTACCTGAGCAGTATCTCCGTCGATAGCCTGTCTTCCAGTGAAGATAAGGTCATAGTCGCCGTTTTCTTTTACCCACTTGTTTACTGCAGCTTCCAGAGTGTTTGAAGTTGCCCATGTATCTGATCCGCCAACTGCTCTGTCGGATACGAGGATACCTTCGTCAGCACCCTTAGCGATACATTCGAATAACAGGTCGTTAGCCTGTGGTGGTCCCATTGTGATTACTGTGATATGTACGTCATCATACTTATCTTTGATCTGTAATGCCTGCTCTAAAGCGTTAGCATCGTCGTTATTTAAAATACTAGGTACGCCATCTCTGATCAATGTTCCTGTTTTAGGGTTGATTTTGATAACATTTGTATCAGGAACCTGCTTAGCGCATACGATAATATTAAATGCCATTTCTTATTCCTCCCTCTGATTATTTACCAAGAATTGATGCAGCGATAACCATCTTCTGAACTTCTGAAGTTCCTTCGTAGATTTCAGTGATCTTAGCGTCTCTCATCATTCTTTCTACCGGATAATCCTTAGTGTAACCATATCCGCCGTGGAGCTGTACGCACTTAGTTGTAACGTGCATTGCAGTTTCAGCAGCAAACAGTTTAGCCATTGCAGCAGCAGGTCCGTAAGCAAGGTGCTTATCCTTCATGTCAGCAGCTCTGTATACCAGAAGTCTTGCAGCTTCGATTTCAGTAGCTAATTCAGCAACTGTGAACTGCAGAGCCTGCATCTGTGATAATTTCTTGCCGAACTGTTTTCTGGCCTTCATGTATTCAACTGTTACATCGAGAGCTCCCTGAGCAATACCCAGAGCCTGTGAAGCGATACCGATACGTCCGCCGTCCAGAGTTGACATAGCAACCTTGAAGCCCTGTCCTACGTCAGCAAGTAATCTGTCCTTAGGAATTTTGCAGTTCTGGAAAATAAGCTCAGTTGTTGATGATGCGCAGATACCCATCTTGTCTTCTGTCTTACCGATTGAGAATCCTTCGTCACCCTTTTCTACGATGAAAGCACTGATTCCGTGGTTGCCCTTTGATTTGTCAGTCATAGCCATTACTACGAATACTTCTGCATATCCACCGTTAGTGATGAATACCTTAGCACCGTTTAACAGATAATGGTCACCCTTGTCTTCAGCTCTTGTCTGCTGTCCTGATGCATCAGTTCCTGCATTTGGCTCAGTAAGACCGAAAGCGCCTAATTTCTTACCTGAGAGTAAGTCCGGAAGATATTTTTTCTTCTGTTCTTCATTACCCCAGTTGAAAATAGGCCAGCAGCAGAGTGAAGTGTGTGCTGAACAGATAACACCTGTTGATGCGCATACTCTTGAAAGTTCTTCAACAGTGATAGCATATGAGATGTGATCCGCACCAGCGCCACCATATTCAGTTGGGAATGGTACGCCTAAAAGACCATACTTTGCCATTTTTTCTACAGTTTCAACAGGGAATCTGTGTTCCTTGTCAATATCTGCAGCCAGAGGTTCAACCTCTGTAACAGCAAACTCTCTTACCATTTTTCTTACGAATTCTTGTTCCTTCGTCAGTTGAAAGTTCATGTAAATGCCTCCTTAAATTATTAATAACGGTTTTTTCATGCTGTTATTATTACCGCATTATGAATGATTATAATCGTTAGATTTGTAACAATCATACACACTTATTAAAACATTTTTCTACACTATTTGCAAGCTATTTTTACACTTTCCTGCACTATTTTACAGGATTCTTTATAATCGGAAAAACAATTCCCTGAACGGAAATTTTTTTCCCGGATTTTAATGAATTCTGTGAAAATTTACATTTGTTTGATTTCTCCGGTTCTGTATGCTTTAACCAGAGCTTTGAGCTCCTCGACTTCACGCTTGAGTATCTCACCCTGATCAGTATCTCTGACAAGCATTCTCTTTTCCAGAGTATGCACAGTTCTTATTGCCGGGGAATGGAATACCTGAGTTCCGTCAGGCTGCAGCGGACTGTAAGGCTTGTGTTCCGACAGAGCCATGAATCTGGAGTTGAAAATGAACGTGTACCCTGCAATACCGGTCTGTTTCTGATATGCCTTTGACATACCTCCATCGATAACAATAAGCTTGCCCCCTCCTTTTACAGGGCTTTCACCATCCTTGATCTTGACAGGCACATGACCGTTAAGAATATGAGAATGCGGTGCATCAAGTCCGAACTCCGTAAGTATCTTCTCGCAGATATCTTTCCTGTCCCTGAGTTTATAATATGCTACAGTGTGCTCTTTATGAGTTTTCTTATCGGCAACAAAGCATCTTTCGAATGTGGTCATCTGATCCTTACCGAACAGAGGTGACTTGCTTCCGAGCCACAGATACCACATCAGATCCCCTGACCGTCCTGTCTCTTCTGATTCGTCAGGTTTGAAATATGCTTTTCTCACCTGATCATCAAGATAATCCATATATTCCCTTCCGGACTTTGTAACACCATTTACTGTGCATTCCTCAAAATTACCGTCTTCATCCATAGGTATGCATCCATGAAACAGGAGATTACCGTTTGTTATGGTGTAAAGCGCACCGTGGCTGAAAATGAATCTGATATGCGCCTGAAGCTTCTCGCTCTGCAGGAACGATGCTTCAAGTGCCTCGAGCACCGCTCTCTCATCGTCAGTAAGCCTGTAAGGATCCGCCGGGTCAATTGTAGGGAAGTTTGTATCTCTCAAAGGATACTCTCCATCTCTGAGCATAATAGTTCCTTTTTCATAATCTATCTTGTCCAGCAGAAGTCTGTTTTCAAGATTATACTCCGGATGCGCCTTGATGCGCTGCCCCTCAACCTTGAACTGGCATATTGAAATAGCCTTGTTCATCCTTGCAGCAAGCTGATCCTCTATAGGGTCATATTTATTCTCTTCAAGCTTCTTAGGCATGAAATATTCACATGGATCATCGCCATATACTTTTTCTGCCATGGATGCCAGAGGTCTCAGGTTTATGCCATATCCTATCTCAAGCATATCAAAATTGTTATAGCTTATGTTCATTCTCAGAACATTTGTTATACATGCCCAGTTTCCTGTCGCAGCACCCATCCATACGATATCATGATTCCCCCACTGGAAATCCACATCATGAAAGTCCATAAGAAAATCCATGATCAGATCCGGATGAGAACCTCTGTCCCATATATCTCCTATAATATGGAGCTTGTCAACTGCCAGAACACTTATGGTGTCCGCCAGTTTGATGATGAAGTCCTCTGCGATTTCACATTCAACAATAGTTGTGATTATCTGTCCGTAATAATTTCCTTTATTGGCTTCATCATTGGAATGGAGAAGTTCATCCAGAATATAGGCAAATTCTTCTGGAAGCAGACGTTTTACCTTGGATCTCGTATATTTTGCCGATACCGACTTGCATATGAGCACAAGACGCAGTATTGATTCCTTGTACCATTTATCCAGATTAATCTCGGATTTCTTTCTTCTCTTTATTTCCGCCGGCGCATTATAGATCAGTGCAGCGAGTTCTTCTCTTTCCTCCCTTGTCAGGTCAGGTCCGAATATTTCATCGATTCTCGTTTTGATAACTCCTGATGCACTCTTCAGCATATGAATAAAAGCTTCATGCTCACCGTGAAGATCACTCAGGAAATGTTCCGTTCCTTTAGGCAGTGCCAGTATAGCGTTGAGATTCACAATCTCCTCCGCCGCCGCCTTAACATTAGGATACTTTTTAGACAGGTGTCTCAATAAATGCTTATCAATCAAATTACTTTCCTCCCCCAGTCACCATAATCAATAAGTGTTTAATAATTATATCATATCATCAAAAAACAGGGAATACCAAAGAAACGGCATCCCTGCTTTAATACATACAATTATTTACTTATTTGATTTCCGGAAACTCCAGATCGCCTCCCATTTCAGACAGATCATACGGAGTCGCCTGATACACATAGAAATTCAGCCAGTTGGAAAACAGCAGGCTGGCATGGCTTCTCCATCTGAACATGATCTCATCTTCAGGATCATCATTTCTGAAATAATTCTTCGGAACTTCTATCTTAAGTCCTCTGTTCACATCTCTGAAATACTCTCCCGCCAGAGTACCTTTATCATACTCCTGATGCCCCAGAACGAAGATACGTCTGCCGTTTTCAGTTGATATTATGTGAGGTCCCACTTCCCTTGAATCAGCCAGAATCCTCAGTTCAGGGCAGGCTTCAATGTCCTTCCTGAGTATCTCGGTATGTCGGGAATGAGGAGCATAGAACATTTCATCAAAGCCTCTGACCAGCGGATTATGAGGCCTGATCACCTTATGCTCAAATACACCGAACACTTTTTCATCAAGCAGATGCTTATTAATACCGTAATGATAATACAGAGCCGCCTGAGCTCCCCAGCAGATGAACATGGTACTGTACACATGAGTTTTGGCAAAATCGAATATCTCGCACAGTTCCTTCCAGTAGTCCACTTCCTCATACGGCATCTGCTCAACCGGCGCCCCGGTGAGTATCATACCATCAAAATACTCATCTTTTATTTCGTCTATAGTCTTGTAGAATGAGTTCAGATGCTCCTGGGAAATATTCCGTGATTCATGGGAATCCATCGTCACCAGTGTAAGCTCAACCTGCAGAGGGCTGTTTGACAGCACTCTGGTAAGCTGGGTTTCAGTAGCTATCTTGGTAGGCATCAGATTTACAATCACTATTTTAAGGGGACGGATATCCTGGCTGGTTGCCCTGTCCACGTTCATTGTAAAGATATTTTCGCTCTGCAGCGCTTCTGCTGCAGGCAGTTCATTAGGTATAATTACCGGCATTAAATACGATCTCCTTTTCTATATCTTACTGTATGCTCGGCAAGTTCTGTCTTACTTCTGCATATTTCTATTTTAAAGCCTGTTCTATATCTGCTATCAGATCCTCCGCATCCTCAAGACCGCATGAAAATCTGACAAGGTCAGGACTTACACCTGCTGCAGCAAGCTCCTCGTCGTTCATCTGTCTGTGAGTTGCGCTTGCAGGGTGCAGACAGCAGGTTCTGGCATCAGCCACATGGGTTTCTATTGCTGCCACCTTGAGCTTCTGCATAAATTCCTCAGCAGCAGCTCTGCCTCCCTTGACACCAAAGCTAACAACGCCGCATGAGCCGTCAGGCAGATACTTCTGAGCCAGCTCATAATCATCATCACCTTCAAGACCGCAGTATTTAACCCATGCGATCTTTTCATGATTCTTGAGGTATCTGGCAACAGCAAGACCATTCTCCGCATGACGTTTAATTCTCACGTGAAGACTTTCCAGGCCAAGATTGAGAATAAATGCATTCTGAGGTGACTGTATAGAACCGAAGTCTCTCATGAGCTGAACAGTTGCCTTGGTGATGAATGCCCCCTCAATGCCAAAACGTTCTGTATATGTAACACCATGGTAGCTGTCATCCGGTTCGCATAATCCGGGATATTTGTCAGGATACCTGGTCCAGTCAAATTTACCCGAATCAACGATACAGCCTCCTACACCCGCACCGTGACCATCCATATACTTGGTAGTTGAATGAGTGACAATATCAGCACCGAACTCAAAAGGTCTGCAGTGTACCGGGGTAGCAAACGTGTTGTCTATAATAAGAGGAACACCATGTGCATGTGCTGCTTTTGCAAACTTCTCTATATCAAGCACCACCAGTGCCGGATTAGCGATGGTTTCGCCAAATACAGCCTTGGTATTAGGCCTGAAGGCTGCCTCGAGTTCTTCTTCAGATGCATGCGGAGAAACGAATGTGAATTCAATTCCCATCCTCTTCATAGTAACGGCAAACAGATTATAAGTACCGCCGTAGATTGCTGAAGACGCCACCACATGATCGCCGCACGAAGCTATATTGAATACAGCATAAAAATTCGCAGCCTGCCCCGATGAAGTGAGCATAGCAGCAGTACCTCCCTCAAGAGAAGCAATTTTTGCTGCAACATAATCGTTAGTCGGGTTCTGAAGTCTTGTATAGAAATACCCTGAAGCTTCCAGATCAAACAGCTTTCCCATATCCTGACTTGTAGCATATTTAAAAGTTGTGCTCTGAATAATCGGTATCTGTCTCGGTTCACCATTGCCAGGAGTATATCCGTCCTGTACACATTTAGTTCCAATTCCCATATCTGTCAATTTCCTTTCTGTTAAAACCTCTGCAGACAAAGCCGGTTTCGCCGATTCTTACGGAGAAACGAGCTTTGCTGATATCATGAAAATATCCCGCAGTTATATTTCCTGCATATTAAAAATAATACATTATTTCGCTGCTGATTTCAAATAGTTTTCGCGGCCCTCCACATACAGATTTCCCCCGGTACTGTCAAGCACAACAGTAAGGGGCAGATCCTCCACATAGAGCTTTCTCACAGCTTCAGCCCCCAGATCCTCAAAAGCTATCACCTCTGCTGTCTTTATCTGCTTTGCCATAAGAGCGGCAGCTCCACCTATAGCCGCCAGATATACAGCTCCGTTTCTGACAACCGCATCCATTACATCTTCATTTCTCTGACCCTTACCTATCATGGCAAGCTGTCCCAGATCAAGAAGTTTCGACGCATACGCATCCATCCTGTAACTGGTGGTAGGTCCAGCCGAGCCTATAGGATGTCCGGGCTTTGCCGGAGTCGGTCCCACATAGTATATTATGGAATTTTCTATCGCAAAGGGCACTTCTTCGCCTCGTTCAAGCATTTCTGTTATCCTTTTATGAGCGGCGTCTCTGGCAGTATATACTGTCCCTGTAATATATACTTTATCTCCCGCTCTGAATTTATTTACTTTGTCTTTCGTGAAGGGTTCTGTCAGTCTGTATTCCATTGTATCATCCTCCTATATTACAGCTTCCTTATGTCTGCTTACATGACAGTTCACATTTACTGCAACCGGCAGACCTGCGATATGAGTCGGTGCAGCATTGATCTTTACCGACAGTGCTGTAGTCCTTCCACCGAAACCCTGAGGCCCTATGCCAAGCTGATTTATCCTCTCAAGAAGTTCATTTTCCATATCTCTGTAATAAGGATCCTCATTTTCCATATCCACAGGCTTAAGCAGCGCCTTCTTTGCCATCAGAGCAGCTCTGTCAAAGGTTCCGCCGATACCCACGCCTATAACCACAGGCGGACATGGATTTGCTCCGGCCTGACTGCATACGTTCACCACAAAATCCTTGACACCCTTTTCACCCGCAGACGGCGGCAGCATCTTAACCTGGCTCATATTCTCCGACCCGAAACCTTTTGGGGCCACGGTAATCTTCACTTTATCACCTGCTACTATTTCCGTATTTATATATGCAGGCGTATTGTCTCCCGTATTCACTCTCCTGATAGGATCCCTTACTATTGATTTTCGCAGATATCCATCACCATATCCCCGTCGTACACCAGCATTCACCGCATCCTCAAGAAGACCTCCCACAAGATGCACATCCTGTCCGATCTCGAGGAAAACACACGCCATGCCTGTATCCTGACACAACGGGAATATGCCTTCTTCGGCTATTTCTATATTTTCCTGTATGCTTCTCAGCATTTCCTGCGCCACCGGCCAGCTTTCATTTTCAAGCATTCCTCCGATACATGATTTCAGATCATCTCCAAGAAAATGATTGGCTTCTATGCAAAGCTCCGCTATCTTATCTTCTATAAGTCTGACATCTATCTCTCTCATCTTTTCTCCTCGCTGTTAAATTCAATTTACTCAGTATTATACACCATATCCCATGCATAGTTTTATTTTTTTATCATAAACTTGTACAAACTGCTAAAATAACCGGGAGAAAACACATGAAAATCAACTTTCTCTGCAGTCGAAAGCTTCGCAGAAGTGTGCACTGCATAAAAAATATCATATCAGCCGTTTCCGCCTTTCCTTTTGTAAAGCCTGCACTTGCTGTATTTGTTTCACTATGCCTGCTTCTTATTCTCGCACCCTACATACTTTCAAGACTCGCACCATCAGATGAACCGGAGAAAGAACTGGTTCCTCAGGCATCCTTCGAGCCGGTCAGAACACCCTCCACCATTGATGTATTCAGGACAGAAGAAAACAAAACAGAAACCATAGGTTTTGAGGATTATATCAAAGGTGTAGTTTCGTGTGAAATGCCCTCTTCCTTTCATGAAGAGGCGCTGAAAGCTCAGGCTGTAGCAGCGAGGACCTATGCTGCCTCCAGAGTCTGCCTTGCTTCCGAAAGCGGAAACCCTGATTCACATCCCCAGGCACCGCTCTGTGACAGCACCCACTGCCAGGTTTACAGGAGTGAATCCGAAAACAGAACACTTAAAGGTGATTCATGGATGAAGGATGGCTGGAAGAAAATCTGTGCTGCTGCAGATGATACCGAGGGTCAGCTGCTGTATTACAACGGGGAACTTGTCACACAGGCGCTGTTTCACTCATCCAGCGGCGGGAAAACTGAAAACTGCGAGGATGTGTTCGCAGCAGCCGTTCCTTATCTGGTAAGTGTCGACAGCCCTTATGAAGATGAAGCCACACATCAGAACGAAACGACTTCATTTTCTATTAATGAATTTGTGGATAAAATAAAATCAGAATACCCTGATATAGAATTCGGTGAAATAAATGCTTCCGGCATTAAGATTCTCAGCAGAAGCAGCGGAGGCCGGGTTGAAAAAATACAGATCGGAAACGGTGTGATCAGCGGACGCAATGTCAGAGAAGCCCTTTCCCTGCCGTCTGCGAATTTCGAAATCGATGTCTCTGATGACTCCATAACCTTCACTTCAAACGGCTCAGGGCACGGCGTCGGTATGAGCCAGTACGGTGCAGACGGTATGGCAAAAAAAGGGTATAATTACAGAGAGATACTCAGTCACTACTACAGCGGAACGCAGGTATATTAAAAGACCGGAGACAGAATTCTCCGGCCTTTTCCTTATCAGTTATTCTGTTCGCTCTGACATCCGCAGCTGCATTCAGAAGAAGCTTCCTTCTGAGAAGTACAGCATCCTGACTGTGAGCATCCTATACATTTCACACCTCTTTTTTTTGCCCTTACGATATATGTTATCGCACCGACAAATAAAACCAGTATAATCAGTAAAACTATCACATTGGCTATCATGCTGCCGCCCCCGTTCCTTTATTATGCAACGAATATTCTGTATCGAATTTCTGTCTGGATCTATGTCCTATTGCAACTATTATAGCAGCCATTGCCAGAATTGCAATCAATCCAGGTATAAATGCCTGACCCAGTGTACCTTCTGTTATAAGTGTGCCGAACTGATATACGAGGAACGCCACTGTATATCCTGTAGCCAGCTGAAGTCCGATTGCTGCCCACAGCCACTTCGCGCTCTTCATTTCTGAATTCATTGCGCCTATTGCTGCAAAGCAAGGTGGTGTATAAAGGTTGAACATCAGATATGCCAGTGCAGTAACCGATGTTAGTCCCATTGTCATTGCCACTTCATTGGCACCGCCGGTCATAGCAAGTTCCTCCACATCGATGAATCTCGTCAGTGAATATACTACTGCCAGTGTGCCTACAACATTTTCTTTGGCTATGAAGCCAGTAATAGCTGCTGCTGCAAGCTGCCATGCTCCGAATCCCAGCGGGATCAGCAGTACTGCGAAAGGTGAAGCTATTGAAGCCAGAATCGATGTGTCTTCCATTCCCTCTTCAACAACCTGGAAATGCCAGTTGAATGTCTGCATCAGCTGAACTACACAGTTGCAGACCAGTATAATTGTAGCCGCTTTGATTATGTATGCTTTTGCACGTTCCAGCATGGAGAAGCATGCCCTCTTGAGGCTAGGGATTTTATAAGAAGGAAGTTCCATGATAAAAAATGATTTTCTGTATTTATATCCTGTAACAGCCTTGATAAGCAGGGCACCCAGGAATATCAGCAGAATTCCCACAAAGTATACCAGCGGTGCCACCCATGATGCTCCAACGAAAAACGCACCGGCAAACAGTGCAATAACCGGAATCTTAGCTCCGCAAGGAATAAATGTAGTAAGCATTGCCGTAGCTCTTCTCTCTCTTTCATCACGAATTGTACGGCTTGCCATGATTCCCGGTATTCCGCATCCTGTACCGATTATGATCGGAATAATCGACTTGCCGGAAAGTCCGACACGTTTGAATATAGGATCCATTACAACGCTGACACGTGCCATATAACCGCAGTCTTCCAGCAAAGCTATCAGGAAATACATTACCATTACCAGCGGCAGGAATCCGACTACAGCTCCTACACCTCCGACAATGCCATCAGCCAGTATTGCCTGAAGCAGCGGCGAAGTATTTTCAAGAAGACCTGAAACCCATTCCTGGAAAGTTTCTATCCAGCCTACCAGCCAGTCTGCGACCAGTGGCCCCAGCGCGGACTGAGATATCCAGAATACCGCATACATTACAGCAGCGAATATAATTATACCGCCAACCTTGTTAGTCAGAACAGAATCTATTCTATCCTGAGAATTTCTTTCTTTTGTCATCACCTGGCGTTTTTCAACGTCTTTTACTATCTTATTTACAAAGCTGAAACGCTTTCTGTCTTCTGCCTCTACCTGAGCTTTATCATGAAGGTCTATCTCCGCCTGCAGATAAGGTGCCTTCTGTCCTTTTCCATTTAATGATACAGCTTCTTTCACTACTTCTTTCAGACCCTGATGATCAGAAGATGTTGAAACTGTTTTCACAACCGGGCAATTGAGCTTATCTGATAAAAGCTTCGTATCGATCTGTGTATTCTGTTTCTCATTTATATCACTTTTGTTCAGTGCTACCACCACCGGAATCCCAAGTTCCAGAAGCTGAGTTGTGAAGAAAAGACTTCGGCTTAAATTGGTTGCATCCACTATATTGATGATAACGTCCGGATTTTCATTTCTCACGTATCCGCTTGTTATTCCTTCTTCAGGTGTAAAAGGGGACATGGAGTATGCTCCCGGCAGATCCACTGCAATAAGCTCATCTGCTGTATCTGCAAATTCGTTTTTAATAATACTCTCTTTTTTTCCTATAGTAACTCCGGCCCAGTTACCAACTCGTTCATTTTCTCCCGTCAGCGCATTGTACATTGTTGTCTTGCCGCTGTTGGGATTGCCCGCAAAAGCAATTCTCATAATATACCCTCCTGTTTTATACCGATATGTTTATATACTCAATTATGGTTATTTATAACTAACCGCATCTCATAAAAAATAGTGACTTCTGCCACTATTTTATCTAAGCTGTCTTATTTATCAGAACAGCCTGAGCAATCCCGTTGTCAATATTATATCTTCCATCCTTTATTGACACAACACAACCGCCCTTCAGATGTGAAATCACTGTAATCGGTTCTCCGCTGTAACAGCCCAGCGAAAAGAGAAAAGACTTCAGTTCCTCATCATCTGTCCTGACATCATCTATAATATACGTTTCTTCAATATTAGCATCACTTAAATTCATGACTTTCTCCTGTACCATATATACCTTCTTAATGCAGAAGCCATATATTCAACCTCTTGGTTAGCATTATCTAACTTCTAGATTTATTCTAGCACAAAACAATTCTTTGTCAACTGTTTTTTATCATCATCTTCAATAATTTTCTTCAGAAAGTCTGAAATACCCTCTGTCGTGTCTGCACACAGGGCAGAGCTGAGGAGCAGCTTCCCCGAAATGATGATGTCCGCAGTTACTGCATATCCACATAACATCATCATCTTTTTCAAATACTTTATCATGCACAATATTATCTCTTAACTTCAGATATCTTTCTTCATGAAACTTCTCTATTGCTGCCACACCTTCCATCTGTGCAGCAATCTCCGTAAACCCCTCGTCCCGGGCAACCTTTGCCATATCAGCGTACATTTCACTCCATTCGTAGTGTTCGCCTTCAGCAGCAGTCAGGAGATTTTCTGCGGTAGTTCCTATGCCTGCAAAATGCTTATACCAGAGCTCCGCATGTTCCTTTTCATTTGCTGCCGTTTCTTCGAAAATCCCGGCGATCTGCCGGTATCCTTCCTCCTTTGCCTTTGCCGCGAAAAAAGTATACTTGTTTCTTGCCTGTGATTCTCCCGCATATGCAATCAGCAGATTGTCATATGTCCTGCTTCCTTTCAGATCGTTCATATCTGACCCTCCTTGTTATGATATTACTATTATCTGCAAAGAGGACGAAAACATACAAAAAACCCGGACAGATTATGTCCGGGGGAAATATTGACTTCATATATTTCTTATTCTTCGACTCTCATTATGTTGGCTCCGAGATCTCTGAGCTTGTTTACAAAATGCTCATAGCCTCTATCCACATGATAAATCTGCGATACTTCTGTAGTGCCTTCTGCGACAAGTCCTGTGAGTACCACAGCTGCTCCTGCTCTCAGATCTGTCGCAACAACCTGCGCGCCCTGCAGAGCCTTGCCGCCTGGAATTATCGCACAGTTGCCATTGGTTTTGATATTAGCACCCATACGGTTGAATTCTCCTACATGCATGAATCTGTTCTCAAATACCGTTTCTATTACGACACTAGGGCCATTGGCAATTGTCAGCAGAGCCATAAAAGGTGACTGCATATCCGTCGGAAAACCCGGGTATGGCAGAGTTTTGATATCAGTTGAATTAATCGGCTTCCTGTCTCCTCTGACTATCATCCCTTCATCCGTCATCGTTATCTCTGCACCACATTCCCTGAGCTTGGCAATTACCGCCTTGAGATGATCCGGCAGTACATTCTTTATCAGCACGCAGCCTCTGGTCATAACTGCGCCTACCATGAAAGTTCCTGCTTCGATGCGATCCGGAATAACATGATGTGAAGCAACTCCTCTGAGTTTTTCAACACCTTCGATTTTTATGGTATCCGTACCGGCACCCTTGATCCTGGCACCCATTTTATTGAGGAAATTTGCCAGATCAACGATTTCAGGCTCCTGAGCAGCATTCTCCAGGATAGTGGTACCCTCCGCCAGTGAAGCCGCCATTATTATAACCTCTGTCGCACCTACACTCGGGAAATCAAGGTATATTGTATTTCCTGTCAGTCTTTCCGCACTTGCATCCACAACTCCCCGGGCAAGCTGCTCCTCATTTATCACAACTCCCAGAGCTTTAAGGCCCTTAAGATGAAGTTCCACCGGTCTTTTACCTATGGCACAACCGCCTGGAAGCGGAATTACCGCTCTGCCGGTTCTGAGGATCAGAGCACCGAGCACCAGTATAGAGGCTCTCATCATCTTAACAAGATCAAAAGGCGCTTCATGTGAAATATCCCCCGACGCTGTAATACATACAGTACTGTTGTCCGTGTCTCTTTCAGTCGATGCTCCAAGACTTTCAAGAAGGCTGCACATAACCTCTACGTCTCTTAAGGCCGGCACATCTTTAATCACACATGGTTCATCTGTCAGCAGAGTCGCTGCCATAATAGGCAGAACAGCATTTTTCGACCCGCTTATTGTAACCTCTCCCCTCAGCGGAGCGCTTTTCTGTACTAAGAATTTTGCCACTTTATTCCTCCGAAACCTTTACTTGATAACCTGTTCATTATACTTTGTTTTTGAGTTTTTTTCAAGACTAACATATGAGTAAGAAAGAGGTTTCACATGTTTTACATATAAGGGGAGCAAAACGTATTGACAGAAACCTCTTTCCATTATCTATTGTTGCCATCATTGAACTTTTCACACAAAAAAAGACGGAATCCCCGCCTTTTTCTATTAATATTTTCTTCCGAAATTATAAGCTCTGCAGTTCCTTCACACATTTAGCACATACATTCTTGCCTTTTATCTGTTTAATATTGTCAGAACTTCCGCAGAAAACGCACGCAGGCTGATATTTCTTAAGCATGATAGATTCCCCGTCAACATATATTTCGAGAGGATCTTTTATCTCAATATTAAGTGTCCTTCTCAATTCTATCGGTAAAACTATTCTGCCCAGCTCATCAACTTTTCTTACAATTCCTGTAGCTTTCATTTTGAACTCCTTTCAATTGTTCGTACAATATTCTCACCCGTTTGCGGGCTTACTTTTCTTCTTCTTTTGTCACTGCATTCCTGACTGCCAGAGCCGCTTTAACAACAGCAGCCGCAGCAGCAAATGCGTTTTTATTCCCCTTAACTGCTTCCGAAACAGACGCAACCGATTCCGAAACATTGCTGATTATTCCATCAACATCCTTGCTCCTGTTCGCTGCAATATCTGAAATCACCTCTGCATCAGCCAGTATCTTATTTGTCTTATCCAATGTCACAAGGAGCTTTCGCATGACCTGAATCAGATAAACAATCAGAACGACCAACGCTATGGAAATAATCACTAATGCCAGAATCTTTAAATCAATGGTTACATTCATAATATATACCTCCGATCCGTTCTTTTTTATTATCTCATAAAATGGAAATATTTTCAACATATTTTTGCCAGAAGTGAATACTTTATCTTGAGGTGTTAATTATGATGAATTATATCTGGGGATTCATGCTTCTTATGGGAATACTGTTTGCCGTTCTGAACGGCAGTGCATCAGAATTCACAGACGGGCTCATGTCCAGCTGCACTGAAGCAGTGGAATTCATTCTGACTCTGGCCGGAATAATGGCTGTATGGAGCGGTCTGATGAAAATAGCCGAAGAATCAGGGCTGATCGAAAAAATATCGTATGCAGTAAAACCGCTTATGAAATACCTGTTTCCACATGAAAAGAACGACCGCACCATAGCCATGATGATAATGAGCTTCATGGCAAACATCTTCGGGGCAGGCAACAGCGCTACTATTTTTTCTCTTAAGGCAATGGAGCTTCTGGATGAGGAAAACGGCCATTCACGGTATGCCAGCAATGCAATGTGCATGTTTATTTCCCTCACCATGTCGATGATACAGCTGGTACCTGTCACAGTTATCAAAATAAGAAGCGACCTGGGCTCTGCCTCACCTGAGGATATCATAATACCTTCAATCCTGGCAGGGCTGGCTTCGATGATAGTATCAGTCTGGATCTGCAAACTGTTCGAAAGGAAAAATCCCGATGTCTGATATCCTTGGCGCATTCTCTATTATTTTCCTTCCCCTCCTTATAACCGTTATTCTGATATACGGAATAATCAGGAAAACACCGATATATGATGTATTCATAGAAGGGGCAAAGGAAGGACTCAGGACATGTGCTGATATCCTGCCCTTTATTATCGGCATATTCATTGCAATCGAATCCCTCACATCATCCGGAGCCATGGATTTCATAGAAAAGACCTCTAAACCGGTGTTTGACTTTCTGGGAATACCGGAAGACCTTATATCTCTGATTTTTCTGCGTCCTGTATCCGGAAGCGGGTCTCTGGTAGTCGCCGAAAGAATCATGCAGGAGGTCGGTCCCGATTCATTCGCAGGCAGGGCTGCAGGAGTTATGGTCGGAAGCTGTGAAACTGTTTTTTATGTACTTGCCCTATATTTCGGAGTTACCTCTGTTAAAAAAATGAGGCATGCTTTTATTGCAGGCCTCGCTGGTTATATCGCCGGTATATTCGCATCTGTCTACATATGCAGAGTTATGTGAACATTCTACTTACGCTCATATATACGCTCTATTTCATCAGTATAGCTTCCATCTTCATTATAAACATACAAGGTTTTCCCCGTTTTCAGTTCTTTACCGCCCCCGGCGACACAGTGAATCAGAACAATATTAGGTATCTGACCGATTCGCGGGGCAACATACCTTATATCTTTAGGTTCAAGTCTGTATTTACGACAGTAATAAAAAATGTCAACAAGTCTTGAAGGTCGGTGAACAATAAAGAAATGCCCTTTACCCTGCAGCACTGCAGCCGCGGCTTTTACAAAGTCCTCAAAAACAGCAGTTGTCTCATGTCTGGCTGTGAATTTAGGCTTTGTACTGCTGGGGATTCCTCCACCTTTTGCGAAGTATGGGGGATTGCATGTCACCATATCAGCCTTCAGTCCGCTATATGAGTCAGAATCTGAGATATCGCCATTTATAATGCGGACCCGATCCGAAATTCCATTCATTTCACAACTTCTTCTGGCCATTTCAGCAGGTTTGTCCTGAAGCTCGATTCCGGTGATCGCAGCCTTCCTGTTCTTATGGCTCAATATTACCGGAACAATTCCGTTGCCTGTTCCAAGATCAATTATACTGCCGGCATCCGGACATATCGAATGAGCATAATCAGCCAGTATCACAGCATCTATCCCATAGCAGAAATAATCGGGATCCTGTATAAGCTTCATATCCCCGAACCCTGTGTTTTCTATCCGCTCCATAGATCAGTCCTTCATGAGCTCCTTTATTTCCTTGAGAAGATCCCCTTCGAGTCCACCCAGATCATCATCATTCTTCTTATTATGCTTTTTGGATACTCTCTTTATTTCTTCCTTTTTGTAATTATAAAATTCTGTACTGAGCTTTTCTTCTTTGTCATTGCTCTTGGATGCTTCTTCAAGAATAAGCCTTGTTTTAATGATGTTTTCAAGGATATTCACATCTGTAACTACCGCCATCCCGTCAGGAGTCCTGATTTTCTCGCCAACAGAAGGCATACCCTTTTTCATATGTGTATATACATCATTCTCAAATTTAAGGCAGCACATAAGCCTGCCGCATATTCCCGATATCTTTGATGGATTGAGGGACAGATTCTGAACCTTTGCCATTTTAATGGATACAGGTTCGAAATCCGAAAGCCATGTGCTGCAGCACAGTCCTCTGCCGCAGTTTCCTACACCACCCAGCATTTTAGCTTCATCTCTTACTCCAATCTGTCTAAGTTCTATCCTCATCCTGAACACTGCGGCAAGATCCTTTACAAGTTCTCTGAAGTCCACCCTGCCATCAGCAGTGAAGTAAAATACCACTTTGCTGTTGTCAAAGGTATATTCAACGTCAATAAGCTTCATTTCAAGCTTGTGGGCATCCACCTTCTCCTGACACAATCTCATGGCCTCTTCCTTCTTTGCCAGATTCTCCTCGTGCTTTTTTCTGTCCTTCTCGTTGGCCTTTCTGATAATGCTCTTGAGAGGAGCAACAAGTTCCGATTCCTTTATCTCTGTCGCACCCAGGGTAACCTTGCCGAATTCAAGCCCCCGGGCAGTTTCTACAATAACATTATCTCCCACTTCCACCTGGTTTTCACCTGGACTGAAGTAATACAGCTTACCGGCTTCTTTAAATTTAACGCCTACTACGGTAGTCATAATCTATCTATCCTCCGATTGTTAAAAATAATTTCTTCAATGAATATGCTGCTGACACACCCTGACTGATGCGCCTTCCTGCAGCCTCCACTGCATGTATGTTTTTTATTATATCTTCATCCTTATATATTGATATGCTGCTGTTCCCTTTTATCAGCATATCTCTGTACACCACTTCAAGGCTGTCAAGAAATGCAGCTGTTTTCTCTTCATCCCTGAATAATTCTTCTGCTTCATCTTTCATCCTGTAAAACGGACACCTCCTGAAAGCCATATCTGCTATCTTAGATGCCTTGTCCATCATGAAATCATAACTGTCACTACCGAAATAGTTTATCCTGTATTTCACACATCTGGACTGTATAGTCTGCGTCAGGTGCTCCATATTCTCAGAAAGCAGAAATATCACAGCTCTCCCCGGCGGTTCCTCAAGGGTTTTAAGCAGCCTGTTCTGAGCTCTTAATGTCATTGTATCAGCATTTTCAATAATTACAATATTACGTTCACCAAAAGGCTTTGTCTTAAGCCTGTCCTGCATGTTTACAATATCTGCATCTTTTATGCTCCCTGACTCTGCCGTTATCAGTATCAGATCCTCGAGATTGCCATGATCGATCTTATCACATATTCCACAGGCCCCGCAGTTCTCTCCAAGATTCCTGCTGCAGAGTATTCCCTTTATAAAAGCTTCGGCAAAGCTCTTCTTATCTGCGCAGAGCGGTCCCTCCAGAAGGTACGCATGGGACACCCGGTCATTTTTTATTACACTTTCAAGTCGTTCGATCAAAACATCCTTTCCGGACTGGTATTTAAAATGCATAATCTGTCATCTCATCCTTTTCTTACCCGATCAGTCTTCTGACATGATTTATTATCTCACTGCGGATTTCATCTATAGACCGTGCTGCATCAATAGATATTATTCTGTCACTGAACTCGTTCTCCAGCTTCTCATAGCCATTGTAGACAGCCTGATGGAATTCGGAATTTTCCTGTTCAATTCTGTCCAGCTGTCTGTTTCTGATTCTGTCTCCACTTATGACAGGTTTCACCTTCATAAGGAAAGTCACATCAGGCATGCACCCTGCTACAGCATATCTGTTTATTATTTCCACGCTCTCTCCAAGACCACGTCCGTATCCCTGATATGCAATGCTCGAATCCACAAACCTGTCACATATAACTACTGTTCCTGCCTCAATTGCCGGTTTTATCACTTCTTCAACATGCTGAGCCCTTGAAGCTGCATACAGCATCGCTTCTGTCACAGCTGTCATTTTACTGTTCTGGGGATCGAGTATTATACTGCGTATTTTCTCTCCGATTTCAGTACCTCCCGGTTCTCTGGTAAGCAGCACTTTAAATCCCTTTTTTTCCAGATACTCCTTGAGCCACAGAATCTGTGTTGATTTCCCGGAGCCATCGACTCCTTCAAAAGATATGAAATATCCCTTATTCATCGTTGCTGTTCTTTATCCTTTTTTCTCTGTTTTCTCGCTTTTCTGCGTTTACGTTTGCTTAACTCTTTTCTGGATTTCCCTGCTTCCTGCTCATGTTCAGCTTTCTGTGCAGCCTCACGTTCTTCCTGTTCCCTGCGTTTGATTTCAGCAGCAGAGCTTCCAAAAGACCTTGCCTCATACGGGTTGCTGTACGGTATCTGCGTCTCCCTCGGTCTGTTATATCCCGGAGCATATTTTCTGCTGTTCTGCTGGATGTTTCCGGAAGCCTTCTGTTTTCTGGCAGCTTCTTCCTCTGCAGATCTTCTGACAGCTGCCTTCATATCATCCGAAAGGTTGTTCAGAAAGAACCACATAAGCAATGCAACGGGTATAATAAACATGCAGGCAAAAATTAATTTAATAAATCCCATATGTAATCCTCTTGCTGAAAAAATTATTCATTATACAACTTATTTATTATATCATAAATAAATCATCTATCACAGCAAAAAATCAAAGAGAGGCATTATGCCTCCCTTACTTGCAGCTGAACTTCAGTACAACCTTGAACAGATCTCCGTCAATGCTTATATCAAAGTTTCCTCCGTTAAGCTCTGTCAGGTTTCTGGCTATTGATAATCCAAGACCGCTGCCTTCTGTATTTCTGGATCTGTCGCCGCGCACAAATCTCTCCATCAGTTCTTCCGCTGTTATATCAAGTTCATATCTGGAAGTATTTTTGTACGTGATAACAGCTTTATCTCCACGTCGTTCCAGAATCTGATATACCCTTGTGCCAGGTTGCGAATATTTGCATATATTGTTCATCAGATTATCGAAAATTCTCCACATGCTCCTGCCGTCAGCCATTATCTCAAACTTCTCGTCAGGCAGTCTCGATATGATGTTCAGATCCGCTTTTTCCGCTTTTTCACTGTATTCACCTGACACCTGCATCATAAGTACATCTATCTGACACTTTTCCATATTCAGTTTCATAGCTCCCGTAGCTGCTTTTGATGCCTCGACGAGATCCTCTATAAGTTTCTTCATTCTGGAAGACTGGCGATCCAGCACCTCGATATACTCAGCAGCCTTCTCATTGTCTATTTCTTCTTTTTTAAGCAGATCCACGTAATTTATTATTGATGTCAGAGGTGTTTTGATATCATGAGACACATTGGTTATAAGCTCCGTCTTGAAACGTTCGCTTTTCATTTTCTCTTCCACTGCTCTGGACATTCCCTGTCCAATACTGTTAAGATCCTCAGCATGCTTCGCCAGATCGAGAAAAAGTCCCTTTTTATCCACCTGGTATTCCAGATCACCTTCAGCCAGATGGTGTGCAGCCTCCCTGAGCTTCCTCATGCAAAGTGCCATATATATACCTGCTGCCAGCGTCACAGCCGCTCCAGAGAACCAGATGAATAATGCCGGTCCAGGATTATACGAATTGCAAATCATAATGACTATAATAAAATTGATTATGATTCCGGCCAGCAGAATCAGCGTGCTTTTCCATACAAGCGGTATACCCTGCAGGATAAAAATGATCTTTCTGCAGATCCATTTCAGTGCTTTTTTCACCAATACAATAAGTCTGTAAATTATTGATGATTCTTTGAATGTATGGTGCCTGATTTCAACAGCGGATGCAACGATAAATCCCAGCCATGCAGCCGCCACTGCTGAAAAACATACAGTCAGCACCACAACTGTCACTGCATCATTACCGTTTATGTCCAAAGCTGCTGCTGCACATACTGTTATTACTGCAGCTGCTGCTCCAAAAACCTCGACAGGAATCCGATCTGTTATTCTCCCATCGTTTTCCTCAATGCTTTTTTTACTATATCCTGCGGCGGCCATCAGAAATATAAAACATATTACTGCTGCAATCATACTTGCTGCGGCCGCTGCTATGGCAGAATTTCGGTACTCGTACAGAGTAGTCTTAAAAAGATAATTATTGCGCAATTCTGCGGGCAGCCCGCTTATATCTGTAACATTCAGATACACTTGTATTTTCAGATTGTCATGAATAAAATCATATTTCATGGCTTCCTTGGATTTTACAAGCTTTCTGTTAACTACACGCTTTTGGTATTCATCTGCAAGCGTTGATGTAACGATATACCCTAGTGCAGACGACTCTGATTCTCCCTGAATTATTTCGTTACTTTCAGAATCCGGTAAATCACCATATTCATAATAAACGCTATCAGCTATTTTATAATTTACATCAACCGCAAGTTGATAACAGATATCCTCTTCTACCTCGTCACTCTCCTTTGAATACCATTGATTATCAAGATTTACAGTGATTACTATACCAGACATCACCAATACAGCAGTACACAGTATTATTATAATGAATGCTGCAGTCTTGGCAGCGAGACTCTCTCTGATCCTGTTCATTCTTTACCACCTCTCCATGCAAATAATAATTATTCTATTTTATACCCCTGTCCCCAGACAACTTTAATATGTCTGGGATTTTCCGGATCGATTTCAAGCTTTTCCCGCAGATGTCTGATATGTACAGCAACAGTCCCTTCTGCTCCGAACGCGTCCTCTTTCCATACGTTTGAATAGATTTCTGCAGGGGAAAACACCTGTCCCGGGTTTTCCATAAGAAATTTCAGAATGCCATATTCCTTTGGTGTCAGACCTACAGTCTCCCCCATAAGACAGACCTCCCTCGATATATCATCAAGTGTGATATCTCCCGCAGCAAGTACATTCTTTTTTTGAGGAGCCGATCCTAGAACCATATATCTACGAAGCTGTGACCTGACTCTGGCAATAACCTCAACAGGGTTGAACGGTTTGGTGATATAATCATCTGCTCCTATATTGAGCCCCAGTATCATGTCGGTATCCTCACTTTTTGCTGTCAGAAAAATTACAGGAATATTGCTGTTTTCACGTATTCTGCTTAAAACCTGTATCCCGTCCAGTTCAGGCATCATGATATCAAGCAGCACCAGATGTATGTCGTTGTTTTCAATCACATGAAGTGCCTGCCTGCCGTCATATGCCTCATATAAATTGTAATCTTCACTTGCAAGATAGATTCTGAGAGCGGAGACGATGTCCTTCTCGTCATCGCATATTAATATGTTGTACATTTTTTCAACCTCCATGGTTATTATGCCATGAAAAGTTTTAATATGAAATGGGGTAAATGTTTAAGAGTTTATTAAGGTATAAATCGACATGCTGTGTATAAGCATATTGTGTCACAATCTCTGCTGCAAACATATAATAACATTGGGATATGTTCCCAAACAAATAAAGAGGAGTATCACAATGGAAACAACAATAACAACAAACGGCGAAAGAAGCCGATGCGGATGCGAAAGGCATGAACACGAAGAGAGAGGCTGCAGACAGACTCATGTTCATGAACTTCTGGGCAGCGTAAGGACGGAAGACAATCGCTGTGGATGCACACAGCATAATCACAGATTTGCAACAGTAACAGGCGAAGCTGAATACAAACATGGAGTCAGAGGCCATGTTCACAAAGTAAAATTCAATACTGACACGTATGAAGGACATCACCACGAATTCTGCGGTTATACAGAAGGCCCTGTTGATGTGGGCTGCGGACGCCATGTTCACTTTATAAAAGATGAGACCGAAAGAACTAACCAGCATGATCACGAATTCATTGCTGCAACTCTGATTGAAAATCCCATCGGAGATGAAAAATAGGTTCAGTAAAATAAAAGGCGATTGAATTATCAATCGCCTTTTACCTAAGCGGCAACGTCCT
>JBJESR010000052.1:0-4804 GCA_051882895.1 Lentihominibacter sp. | reverse complement strand
AACCCCAGCCACACCCCGGGTCAGGACCCCGGCAGGATAATATCATACTTCAGAAACGAGAAACGGACACTGGCCATAATCACAGCAACAGGAATATTCTATAACATCGGAATGACCGCTGCGCCCTGGTTTGAAGGCAGGCTGGCACAGTGCCTCTGTGACATATTTGCAGGCACAGCTGAATATATCAGTATGGTGAAGCTTGCATCACTTTATGTGATAACAATATTCACAGTTCAGCTCCTCAGGTACTTCAAGAGACTCTATGTGCGCAAATTCGGGAACAACGTGAACCGCAGGATGAAGCAGGTGATATACAGCGGCATACTGGAACAGGATAAAGATGACCTGAAGCAGCAAGTCGGAGGCGTCATGACAAGAGCCATCGCAGATGCAGATGCATGCGCGGAAGGCATGAGAAAATTCACAACGGAAGTTTTTGACACCGGAGTTGTGATGATTTCATACATCGTGATGCTTCTGTGTTATGACTGGAGACTTGCGCTGATATCCATGGCTTTCCCGCCGCTGGCATATATATTCGCACAGCTGCTGAGAAAAACAGTAGCCCGCAGCACAGCCCTTTACAAAGAAAGCGCCGGACGCCTCAACAGCGCAGCCTTCGAGAGAGCAGCCAACGCGATCCTTTACAGAAATCACGGGCTGGAGAAAAACCGTGACGCCCAGTACGAAGAAAACCTCAGAGATTATGAAAAAAGCGCGGTGAAGGCCAACATCAGAGAGACAGCACCGGAACCCATCTATCAGATCATCGCCATGGCAGGAATAATATTCGTGCTGTGGCTGGGAGCCCGCAATGTCCTCGGCACAGGCTGGACAGAATGGAATATAGCGGCATTTACCACCTTTGTATCATGCTTCACCAAGCTGGCAGTCAAATCATCAAAAGCCGCCAGACTGTTCAATGCAGTCCAGAAGGCTCAGGTATCCTGGCAGCGCATAAAACCATATATGAAACAGTCAGGCCAGATCAGCAGACCCGGAATAATGAAACCGTTCACTTTACATGCGGCAGACCTCAGGTGGTCATTTCCCGGGAAAAATGAACTGTTCAGAAATGTCAGCCTGACCGCATATCCCGGACAGATAATAGGAATAACAGGACCCGTGGCATGCGGCAAATCCACCCTCGGCCGGATACTCGCTGGAGAATATACAAGCGGAGGGGGCATCAGATACGGCGATGAGGAGGCCTGCATGGCGATGAGGAGAGCACAGACCGGATATATGGGCCACGAACCGGAGCTTTTCAGCGATACGATAAGAGAAAACATCCTGCTGGGCACCGGCGGCGATGCGGCACCTTACCTTGAGGCAGTCTGCCTTGACCGGGAGGTGGCCGGGATGCCGGACGGAGCCGACACAATGACGGGAGACAGCGGAGTCAGACTTTCGGGCGGGCAGCAGGCTAGACTGGCACTGGCCAGGACACTGTATCACAGAAGACCGGTGCTGATACTTGATGACCCGTTCTCAGCAGTGGATGCAGCGACAGAGAAGAAGATTATGACAAACATCAGACAGATGGCATCAGACAGCATCGTCATCATAATATCCCACCGGCTGTCCTTTTTCCCTCAGCTGGATCAGGTGATATGGCTGGGCGGCGGCAGCGCCAGGACCGCCGATCATCAGACACTGATGCAGGAATGTGATGAATATGCGGAGCTTTTCAGACTCCAGCAGGAAGGAGGCGGCCATCATGAAAAATAAATATTCTGTATGGTCCATGGCGGCGGATGTGGTGAAAAAGCACAAGCTGCTTGCCGTCATGCTGGCTGCAGCCATTGCCGGGAGCATCGCGGCAGTACTGCTGCCCCCTCTGGTGCTGGAACGTATCATCGACAACCTGACCCGGGGGCAGGAAATAGCCATAAGTGCAGTACTCGTATATTTTGCACTGATTATGCTTTCGGGGATATTTGATGCCGCCAGAGAAGTGCTCATAGTCACGTATGGCCAGAAGGTCACTCACCGGATAAGGAGCGAGATGTGCAGCAAGCTGACCCGGCTTCCTGCAGCATATTTCACCCGTAACGAACCGGGAGAAATATCTTCACGATTTGTCAACGATGTGGATGCCGTGGATCGACTGTTCACCTCCGGAGTCATCAGCATGGTCGCGGATCTTTTCAAGGTGATAAGCATCATGGCAGTAATTTTCGTAAAGAGCACAGGACTGGGAATCCTGATTCTCGTGGCTGTCCCGGTGATTTTCGCCCTCACCCGGTGCTTTCAGAAGCGGATGCTTGATGCTCAGATCACAAACCGCCAGGCCGTGGGGCGAGCCAATAATATGATACCGGAAACCATCAGAAACATCCGGCTCATACATTCGCTCAACAGAGAAGAATACATGGCAGCCAGATATGATGAGAGAATACAGCAGAGCTACCGTGCTCTGGAAAAATCCAATTTCTATGATGCCATTTACTCACCCATCGTTATCAACATCAGCACTGTACTGATCGCAGTAATGATGGTGCTGTGCGCCGGAGACGGCGGGATGCAGGAGTTTTTTGGAATGTCGGTAGGCAGCGCGGTTGCCGTGATTTCCTATGTCGGCCGGGTGTTTGAGCCGATAGAGAGCATAGGCATGGAAATCCAGAACATCCAGTCCGCCGTATCGGGCCTTTATCGTATCAGTGAGTTTATGGGTGAGCCTGAGCGGACATCACCTGAATCCGTCGCAGAAGAGCCTGATTCACGTGCAAAAGGAACGAAGTCTGCCAGCGTCTCGGCGGTTGAGCTGCAGGGTGTGAGCTTCGGCTATGAAGAGGGCAGACAGGTTCTGGAAAGCTTTGATCTGACAGTAGGGGAAGGTGAGCATGTGACCCTGAGAGGCAGAACCGGCTCAGGCAAAAGTACGGTGTTCCGGCTCATTATGGGGCACTATGAACCGTGGCACGGAAGCGTGCGTATTTTCGGAACAGAACCGGCGCAGATCCCCGATGCAGCAAGGAGGAAGCTGATCGGATATGTGGAGCAGCAGTTCAGGATGATTCCCGGAACCGTGCTGGAACAGATAACTCTGAATGACCCTCGGCTGTCAGGTGATGATGCGGTGAAAGCCGCGAAGCTGGCAGGTATACATGAGATGATCAGTGCCTTGCCGGAAGGATACGATACTGACTGTGAACGCAGCCTTTTCTCTCAGGGACAGCTACAGCTGCTGGCAATTGCCAGGGCAGTGGCAGCAGATCCTGAGATTCTGCTGCTGGATGAAATTACAGCTAACCTGGATTCTGAGACGGAGAAAGAGGTTATGGATGCACTGCAGGCGGCTTCTCATAACAGGACGGTTATATCGATATCCCACAGATTATTTGCCGGGGATGAGTCCAGAACGGTGAGTATGAAATAAGAACGATAATGTATTTTCAAAAAAACATAGATAAGTGACTTATTATGCCCTAAATGGAATATTTTTCATGGACTTAAACGATAAAAAATATTAAAATAATATATCGGTATCTATATGAAAGGTAAAGGGATCAGATACAGATAATAAGGTAATTCAGATTAAAATGGAGGAAGAACAACATGAGAAAGAAATTCTGGGCATTATTGATGACCATCATGATGATCGCAACAATGGTGCCTGCAAGTGTGTTTGCCGGTAACGGTTCAGACAGCCAGACAGCATATTTCTATATATGGAAGCCTGGTACTGCTGCAGGAACAAGTTATGTTGATGCATGGTATTATGCAGGAACAGGTTCCGTAAAGGGTCTGCCTAAGGCAACCGCATCAGAAAGCAAATATTATAATTACGACAAATATGTAAGTGAATATCCGGATTCATATCCTGATATCAAGGGTACTGATGGACATACGTACACATATGACAAAGATGGAACAGGTGCACTTTACACATACACAATCAACTGGGCATATATCGTGGATTCTTCAGGTGCTAATAACGGATCAGAGGTGATCACAAAGGATCCTGTTTATCATGTGGATGGGTATGCCATGCTGAATTCGCCTGAGCTGGTTACTGTGGACTTCAAAGTGAAGCAGCCAGAAGCATCAAACTATGTTTCTCTCGAAAAGTGGCCGCAGGTATTCAAGCAGGGAGATACTGTCACTGCACCTTCAGTTGACAGTGTGGTTAAATACGGCGATGAAGAGTACATGTTTGATGGCTGGTATCTGGATGCTGAATGCACAGAAAAAGCCGAGGCTGATGATTTCACAGTAATGAAGAATACAATCTTCTATGGCAAGTATGAAAGACTGTACACTGTAAGCTATGAAATAGAAGGGCAAATACCTGGAGGTGATGAAAACAAACCTGCACTTACGGAGACAAAGAAATATGTCGCAGGAGCAACGGTGACAGTTGCAGATGCACCAGAAACTCCTACAGGATATAAATTCAGCGGCTGGGCAACAGAAGATGCAGTTATCGGTGAAGACGGCACATTCGTAATGCCTGCCAAAGATGTTGTCCTCAAAGGCTCATTCAGTATCGATGAGAATCAGACCAAGACTCTCACTGCTACGGTGGACTATGTAGATGATCAGGGAAGCCCTCTTGCTGAAACCATCTCTTTAAGTGTTACTGTACAGGTTCTTGATCCGGATACACTTTCCACAAAAGGAGTAGAAGCCAAGGAATTCAAGGGATGGGAACTGAAGAACATAACAGTCAACGGTGACACTGTTGAAGAGCTTCCTGAATATGTGGACAATGGTGCGAAGATTGTTTATCATTATGATAAGGTAATGGTTGATGTAAGTTACACCGTGAAGCATGTGACAGTAAATGGAGAAGAAA
>JBJESR010000051.1:0-4830 GCA_051882895.1 Lentihominibacter sp. | reverse complement strand
TGATGCAGATGTTACACATGGGCTTAAAATTTATGCACGTGCAGAGTTGTGTAGTCATCCCGGAATTTTCATAGATGGTGGAGAGGGCATTGGTAGAGTGACAAAGCCTGGGCTTGACCAGCCACCGGGCAATGCGGCAATTAATAGTGTACCGAGAAGTATGATTACTGAATCTGTAGGAAAAATCATAGCAAAACACAAAATCAGTGATGGTATTAAGATCACAATATATGCTCCAGGGGGAGACATAGTTGCAAAAAAAACTTTCAATCCAATGCTGGGGATTGAAGGGGGGATATCGATACTTGGGACAACTGGTATTGTAGAGCCGATGAGCAATCAGGCTTTGATAGATACAATAGAAGTGGAATTAAGGCAGGCAGCCGAAACCCAGGAACGGGTGATACTGACTCCGGGAAACTATGGTAGCGATTACATAAACAGCATCGGGATGGATACGAAGGGCATTCCGGTGGTGAGAATATCGAATTTTCTGGGCGATGCTATTGATATTGCTGTATCCATGGGGTTCAGAGAAATACTGGTTATTTCTCACATAGGCAAGCTTGTCAAGGTGGCAGCCGGTGTAATGATGCCTCATTCCAGATATGCTGACTGCAGAAAAGAGGTGTTCTGTTCACATAGTGCGGTTGCAGGAGCTGAGCAGAGTATATGCCGGGAATTGATGGAGGCTGCTACTACGGATAGCTGTATAGAGATTCTCGACAAAGCAGGCTTGCGTGACAGAATAATGAAGTCTGTGCTTAGAGCAGTACAGGACAACATTCAGAGACGTGCAGGTGAAGAAATAATGATTGGAGCTGTGACGTTTTCAAATGCGTATGGATGGCTAGGAGAAACTGAAGAAGCGGGAGATATAAGAAAAAAATGGAACGTGGAAAATATTACAGCGTGAGTGTAGGTCCGGGAGATCCGGAGAATATGACGCTTAAGGCAGTCAGGGTGCTGGAGGCGGCTTCTGTTATTGCAGTGCCTCAGACGGCATCCGGCCAGACAATGGCACTGGACATTGCCAGGGGAGCTGTTGATTTCAGTGATAAAGAAATTGTGAGGGTTCAGTTCACAATGAGCAGAGATAAAGATGTGCTGAGGCGGTCAAGAGAAGAAATTGCAGATAGAATTCAGGTATATCTGGATAATGGTGAGGATGTAGCCATGGTGAATATAGGAGATGTTTCCATATTTAGTACAGCCGTGTACATAGGAGAGATACTTGAAGCTAGAGGCTATGGAACATGCATGATTCCCGGAGTTACGTCATTTTGCGCATCCGCAGCGGAGGCAAATGTTTCGCTGGTAGAGGGTGATGACAGACTGTCAGTTATTTCGGCCGGCAGTGATATTGATGAAGCATTAGAATTACCGGGAACAAAAGTAATAATGAAGGCAGGGAAACAGATCAATATTGTGATTGAAAAAATCAGGAAAAGGGGTCTTAAAGCATCTATGGTCTGTAACTGTGGTTTGGAAAATCAGAAAATATATAAGGACCTTTCTGAATATGGTCCGGAGGAGACTGCAGGATATTTTGCAGTAATTATCGTCAGACAGGAGGAAAATTAATGATACATTTTGTGGGTGCAGGTCCGGGAGCTGCAGATTTAATTACAATGAGAGGTGCTAGATATTTGGAACAAGCTGATTGCATTGTTTATGCTGGAAGTCTTGTGAATCCGGATCTTTTGAATTATGCAAAAGTAGGATGTGAAGTATATAACAGTGCTGAAATGACACTTGAAGAAGTTATAGAAGTCATGAAAAGAAACGAAGCAGATAATAAGATGACGGTAAGACTTCATACGGGTGATATGTGCCTTTATGGTGCAATAAGAGAGCAGATGGATATTTTGGATAAATATGGTATCGAATATGACTATATTCCGGGAGTATCAAGCTTCAGCGGGGCGGCATCGGCGTTATGTGCAGAGTACACTCTTCCGGGAGTGAGCCAGAGTGTAGTAATAACGCGTCAGGCAGGCAGAACTCCTGTGCCTTCGAGAGAAAGCATTTCGTCATTTGCACAGCACGGTGCAACGATGGTGATATTCCTTTCATCCGGCCTTATGGACAAGGTACAGGAAGAACTGATCGCAGGTGGATATGATCCGGAAACCCCGGCAGCTATTGTATACAAAGCAACATGGCCTGATGAAAAGAAGGTGAGCTGCACGGTAGGAACAATCGCAGAAACAGGTAAAAGAGAAGATATAAGTAATCTGGCGTTGATTCTCGTAGGAAACTTTCTTGGGGACAATTATGAACGTAGCAAGCTGTACCATCCTGGATTTACAACTGCATTCAGAGAAGGCGACGGTACAGTAGACGGAGAATAAATATGAAACTGGCATATCTGGCATTTACAGACAGAGGCATGAAGCTGGCATCGGAGCTCAGTTCAGCCCTCGGCGGACAGGCAAGCAGATGCGGCAATGGGCTGTCTCTGAGCCAATGGACAGCAGAACACTTTGATAACTGTGACGGTCTCGTCTTTGTAGGAGCAGCAGGAATAGCAGTGAGAGCAATAGCACCTCATGTACGCAAAAAGGACAGCGACCCTGCAGTTGTAGTTGTTGATGAGCGTGGGAATTTTGCTATTTCCCTGATGTCAGGACATCTGGGCGGTGCCAACAGACTTACAGAGAAAATCTCCGAAATTACAGGAGCTCAGCCGGTGATTACGACAGCAACAGATGTCAACGGTAAATTTGCGGTGGACATATGGTCGGGTCACGTGAATGCCAAGGTTATGGAAACCGACAGAATCAAGCTAGTATCTGCTGTTGTATTGGAAGACAGAACAGTTGGCATCTACAGCCCGTGGGAAATTGTAGGAACACCACCGGAGCGTGTGGTGCCGGCAGACCGGGAGCATGCAGATATATGCCTTGATGTAAGGGGTTTCAAAGATGATAAGGATACCATGCTCCACCTTATTCCGAAAATCGGGATTTTGGGCATAGGATGTAGGAAAAATGCTTCATTGGAGCAAATAGAAGAGGCTTTTGAGGCTTTTATTGAAGAAACAGGAATATATCCGGAATCTGTGACAGAAGTGGTATCCATTGATTTGAAGAAGGATGAAGTTGGAATCCTAAGCTTTTGCAGCAGGAGAAGCTGGCCGTTTAGTACCTTTACAGCAGAGGAACTGGCTGCAGCTCAGGGAGAATTTACCGAATCGGAATTTGTCAGAAATACTACAGGGGTGGGAAGCGTATGCGAGAGAAGCGCAGCTTGTGCCGGAGGAACAATTATTGAAAAGAAATTCAGTTATTCAGGAGTGACATTCGCTTTCGGAATAAAAGAGTACAGACCGGACTGGAACCGGAGGGAGCAGGAATGAATACTATTTATGCAGTCGGACTAGGTCCGGGAAATGAAGAATATATGACAAAGCAGGCGTGGCACGCTCTGGAAAAATGTGATATTATCTGCGGTTATACAGTATATGTTGACCTTGTAAGAGAGCTTTTTCCTGATAAGGAAATGTTTGCAACGCCGATGATGAAAGAGATAGACAGATGCAGATGGGCGATAGAAAAAGCGGAAGAAGGTTTTAATGTTGCGATGGTATGCAGCGGCGATTCCGGAGTGTACGGCATGGCTACGCTGCTACTTGAAATTGCGGAGCACCATGAGGATATTGATATTGAAGTAGTCCCCGGAGTTACAGCCGCACTTTCGGGAGGTGCGGTTCTGGGAGCACCGATAAGCCATGATTTCTGTGTCGTTTCACTGTCGGATCTGCTGACACCCTGGGAGCTTATAGAAAAAAGGCTGGATTGTGCAGGTCAGGGTGACTTCGCTCTGGCAATTTACAATCCGAGATCAAAGAAACGAGAGGATTACCTCAGGAAAGCATGTGAGATACTGATGAGGTCAAAATCACCGGAAACAGTATGCGGATGGGTCAAGAATATAGGCAGAGAGGGTCAGAAGTATGAAATAATGACTCTGCAGGAATTGGCCGATGAAAAATACAAAGACGTTGATATGTTCACGACTGTTTTTGTAGGCAATTCTGCAACAAGAAAATCGGGAAACAGAATGCTGACACCGAGAGGATATGATAAAAAATGCGAGTTATAGTATTTGGCGGAACAAGTGAAGGCGAAGAAATTGCCTGCAGACTTGTTGATGCAGGGCTTGATGTTACAGTCTGCGTTGCAACAGAATATGGAGATGAATGTCAGGAAAGAACAGGAAGTCTCAAGGTCATAGCCGGAAGACAGGATGCTGCCCGGATTGAAAAAACAGTAGCAAATGCGGATATCTGCATTGATGCCACGCATCCGTACGCGTATATAGCTTCTGAAAATATCAGGCAGGGATGTCTCAATGCAGGCGTCAGACTGATGAGATATGTTAGACCTGAAGATAAACTGGATGATGACGTTATTACAGTGAATGATGCGGCAGGAGCGGCTGAAATTCTGCAAGGCATTGAAGGCAATGTGCTGCTGACAACAGGTGCAAAGGAGCTTGCTACATACGCCGGAGCTGATCCGGAAAGGCTGTACCCTAGAGTACTTCCTCTTGAATCAAGCCTTAATGCCTGCATAGAGGCCGGAATACCGGCAAAGAACATCATCGCAATGCATGGCCCGTTTATTGAGGAAATGAATGATGCACTCATACATCAGTACGATATTCAAACAATGGTATCCAAAAACAGCGGTAAAGCAGGAGGCTTCGAAGATAAGCTCAGTGCATGCAGGAAGAATGGATGCAGGCTGATAGTAATAGGAAGACCCGTTAAAGAACAGGGCTGGGATTCCATTGATGCAATGATAAAGGAATGTTTGGAGGATT
>JBJESR010000050.1:0-4882 GCA_051882895.1 Lentihominibacter sp. | reverse complement strand
TCGGTCGTGCTTATGTTCCTTGGAATTATAGTACCGATACTGATTGCATATATAGAAAACACAAAAAAGTAACCGCCCACAAAATGCCTGACTGTGAGCGGTTATTTGAATAACTGACATATTCGGGATTTACCGTCTATCGACGGCCTTTCCTGCATTCATAATATCATATTCATTTTGTTTTTACAATGTTTAGTTTCGGAGGAAATACACATAAATGAAAGTAATGGTAGTTGGAGGAGGCGGCAGAGAGCATGCTATCTGCTGGAAGCTGGCTCAGAGCCCCAAGGTAACAGAACTGTACTGTGCACCCGGCAATGCCGGAATAGCTGATGTAGCAGAATGTATCGGCGTCGGTGCGGAGGATATAGAAGGTATCTGCAGAGCCGCGGAGGAAAAGAAAATTGATCTGGCAGTCATCGGCCCTGAAGTGCCGCTGGCTATGGGCATCGTTGATGAGCTGGAAAAGCTGGGGATAAAGGTGTTCGGGCCGAATAAGAAATGTTCGCAGCTTGAAGCCAGCAAATCATTCACAAAAGCATTCCTGGCAAGACATAACATACCTACTGCAGGCTACAGAGAATTTACAGACAAACAGGAACTTCTTGATTCAGTAGGAATTTATGGATATCCGATGGTGCTCAAGGCTGACGGCCTGGCAGCAGGCAAGGGCGTTGTGATTCCTGAGAACGAAGAGGATGCGAGAAAAGCCATTGAAGAGATGATGGGTGACAAGGTGTTCGGCTCTGCTGCAGACAAAATTGTCGTGGAGGAATTCCTTACCGGAGTGGAAGCGTCCATGCTTTGCTTCGTGGATGAAAACACCATAGTGCCTATGGAATCAGCCCAGGATTACAAGAGAGTATTCGATAATGACAAGGGCCCTAACACAGGAGGAATGGGAACCTATTCACCAAGCCTGCTGTTTACTCCTGAACTCGAGAAACAGATAAGAGAACAGATTCTGGAACCTACGTTAAAAGGATTTCAGGAGGACGGACTTGATTTCAGAGGCGTGCTGTTCATAGGCCTTATGCTGTCTGATGACGGTCCTAAGGTAATCGAGTTCAACAATCGTTTCGGAGATCCTGAAACTCAGTCAGTGCTGGCAAGGCTGGACAGCGACCTTCTTGATATTTTCCTGGCTGTCACCGAGAACAGGCTGGCAGATGTTGAGATAAAATGGAAAGATGAACGTGCCGTATGCGTCGTGCTTGCTTCCGGAGGATATCCGGGCAGTTACGAGAAAGGCAAGCTTATCACAGGGCTTGATGATGTGGACGAAGATGTCATCGTGTTCCACGCAGGAACAAAATTCGCACCAATGCCGGAAGGCAGCAAATGCGCGGGCTGCGGCGACGACTGCGATATGAAGAAAGCCGCAGTGCTGACATCAGGAGGAAGAGTTCTCGGAGTCACCGCACTGGGAAGTACACATGAGGAAGCCAGAGCGAAAGCTTATGAGAATCTTAAGAGAATAAACTTTGAAGGTGCTCAGTACAGAAACGATATAGGAATCATCAACAGACATTGATGAAGACTGATACTGATGAAGTTGTGATTCTCCCGGAAACCTTGTATAATAAGGTTATCGGGAGAATTTTCGCATATCCGGCAGCATAAACAGCAGCAGAGGATATGCCCCAAATAATCCGAAAGGAACCATCCACAAAATGAAAAAGAAGTTACTGATCATGACAACAGGAGGGACTATAGCATCGGTAAAAACCCCGGCAGGTCTGATTCCTGCCCTTTCATCGGAGGAGCTGCTGTCATATCTGCCTGAAATAGGAGAGGACTTCCAGCTGACGACCAGAGCTCTTTACAGTCTGGACAGCACCGACGTAACACCTGGGCACTGGCTGACGATAGCAGAAGAAATCAGAAAAAGCTACAATGACTTCGATGGATTCGTTGTCTGCCACGGAACTGATACCATGGCGTACACAGCGGCGGCACTGTCATATCTGATACAGGATTCACCCAAGCCTGTGGTGCTGACCGGAGCGCAGAAGCCCATAGGCTTTGAGATTACCGATGCCAAGGCAAACCTGCGGGACAGCATCATATATGCAGCTGACAGTGATTCCTGCGGAATACAGATAGTATTTGACGGAGAAGTCATTCTGGGCACCAGAGCCAAGAAGACAAAATCTCTCAGCTACGCAGCCTTTTCCAGCATAAACTATCCGGTGCTGGCATCCATCAGAGACGGCAGGATAATCAGATACATCAGGCAGGATAAAACAGGTATGAGCCCTGTGTTTTATGATAAACTGAATACCAGAGTATTCCTGCTCAAACTGACCCCCGGAGAGCTGCCTACACTTCTTCCGGAGATTTTCAGGCTGTATGACTGTGTAATAATCGAAAGCTTCGGCGTCGGAGGTATCCCTGACAGTCTGGAAAGTGCACTTTTCACTGAGCTTAAGAAATACAGACCTGAAGAAAAAATTCTGGCGATGACTACCCAGGTGACCTACGAAGGCAGTCATATTGAGACATATGAAGTCGGTAAAAAACTCAAGGATACATTCAGCATTCTTGAAGCAAGAGACATGACGCTGGAGGCACTGCTGACCAAGCTGATGTGGATACTTGCGGATGACGGACTGACATGGGAGGATATATGTGACAGATTTTACACCCCTGTAGCGGCGGACATTCTGTACTGAAGTACAAAATGAAGCCTGCTCCTTTTTTCGGGGAGGATTACATGTTAGAATAGATATATACGAGGAGGTGCAGCAATGGATAAGAAATTGATAACAATAAGCAGAGAATTCGGAAGCGGCGGCAGACTTATCGGCAAACGCCTTGCAGAAAAGCTGGATATTCCTTATTACGACAAGGAGCTTCTTGACAGAATTGCCGAAGAATCCGGCTTCAGCAGGGAAATGATCGCAGATGCCGAGAAAAAAGCGAAGAACAGCTTTCTTTACAGCCTGGCATCGGCTATGGGAACAGGCGAAGCCGGACCTGAAAGCCTTTCTCTAAACGAGAGATTTTTCCTGGCTCAGTTTGATACCATCAGGAAAATAGCTGATGAAGGTTCCTGCGTTATCGTAGGAAGATGTGCGGACTACGTTCTCAGAGGAATGCCGGAGGCAACCAATGTGTTTATTTACGCTGAGGAAGCTGACAAGATCAAGAGGGCTGTACAGGAGTACGGTGTGCCGGAGGATTCAGTGAAAAAGCTGATGAAGGATACGGACAAGGCCAGAGCCAACTACTATGCATACCATACAGGCAGGAAATGGGGAGAACATGTCAACTACAATCTTTCAATAGACAGCGGGTATATAGAAATCGAGGACATAGTTGACCTTATTATCAAATACACTGATATGAAGCTTTACAGATAGTTATAATAATTTATACAGCTCCGGGATCGGGGGAGCTTTCGGGAGGCATTATGGAAAAACGAATAAGAGCCATGTATTTTACCGGCACCAATACCACGGCAAAGGTTGTGTCCGGTGTGGCATACAGAATGTGGGAGCTCATGAATAAAAGCAGCAGAGCTGCAGACGGAGAAGCCGCAGGCGAAGCTGTGGAATACGTCAAGGCGGCCAATATCAACTTCTCACCCCTTGAGGCACGTCAGAAGGTGTACACCTTTGATGAAAATGACATAGTGGTTTTCGGCACACCTGTAATCGCAGGACGTGTGCCTAATGTTCTGCTGAAATTCCTGGATACACTGGAAGGCGGAGGCGCAATGGCAGTACCTGTAGTGCTTTACGGTAACAGGAATTATGACGATGCGCTGATTGAGCTCAGGAATATACTTGAAGCCCGGGGTTTCCACACAGTAGCAGGAGCTGCATTTATCGGAGAGCACTCTTTCTCACGGACGCTGGCTGCAGGCAGACCTGACGCTGCAGACATGGAAATCGCAGGACAGTTTGCTGCGAAGGTGGCAGACAAGCTGCTGGGAATTATAAATGAAAATAATGGAAACAATGCTGATATCGCTGCTGCCCTTGAAGCGGCAGGACCTGTCTATGTAAAGGGACAGGATCCGATACGTCCGTATTACAAGCCTCAGGACAGACAGGGAAATCATATCAATATCCTTAAGGTAAAGCCTAAGCTGGATGAATCAAAATGCACTGCATGCGGCATGTGCGTGCCGGCTTGTCCGATGGGATCCATCAAAGCTGACGCACCGGGAATCGTAGACGGCATATGCATCAAGTGCTGCGGCTGTGTGAAAAAATGTCCTGAAGATGCACTGTATTTTGATGATCCAGGGTATCTTTATCATAAAGAGGAGCTTGAACTGGGCTATGCAGAAAGAAAGGAACCTGAGCTGTTCCTTTAGAATGTTGACGGTATTACCCGCATCCCATTCGATGCGGAGAATGAAAGGAAGAAATGAAAATGACAGAAAACAAAGGTAAATACTATATTACCACTCCAATCTATTATCCGAGCTCGAATCTTCACATCGGACATACCTACTGTACGGTAATGGCCGATGCAATGGCGAGATTCAAGAGACTCTGCGGATATGATGTCAGATTCCTGACGGGAACTGACGAACACGGACAGAAGATCCAGACAATAGCCGAAAAAGAAGGCGTAACACCGCAGGAATACGTTGACAAGGTTGTTGACGGAATCAAGGAACTGTGGAAGACAATGGAAATCTCCAATGACGACTTCATCAGAACAACTGAGCCGAGACACGTCAAGCGAGTTCAGGATATTTTCATGAAGCTCTATGAAAAGGGAGATATATACAAAGGTGAATACGAAGGAATGTACTGCACGCCTTGTGAATCTTTCTGGACAGAGAGTCAGCTGGTGGACGGCAAATGTCCTGACTGCGGCAGACCTGTAGAGAAGGCCAAGGAGGAAGCGTACTTTTTCCGTC
>JBJESR010000049.1:0-4907 GCA_051882895.1 Lentihominibacter sp. | reverse complement strand
CTCTTCGGAAGAGTAGGCGGCGGAATCTATACAAAAGCTGCTGACGTAGGTGCTGACCTGGTAGGTAAGGTTGAAGCCGGAATTCCTGAAGATGACCCTAGAAACCCTGCAGTTATCGCTGATAACGTAGGTGACAACGTAGGTGACGTTGCAGGAATGGGATCTGACCTGTTTGAATCATATGTAGGATCAATAATTTCAGCAGTTACACTGGCTGCAGTTGCAGCAGTAAACTCAGGCGGACTGTTTGATGAAGCTACAGCAGCTTTATTCCCGCTGATCATGGCAGCTATCGGTATCATTGCTTCACTTATCGGAATTTTCATGGTAAGAGGCAAGGAAGGTTCAAACCCTGCAACAGCGCTCAATATGGGTACATATATTGCAGGCATCATCGTTGTAATCGCAGTGCTTATCTTATCAAAGACTATGCTGGGAAGCATGAAATATGCTGTTGCTATCATCGCTGGTCTTATTGTAGGTATTGCTATCGGTAAGATTACCGAGATCTACACTTCAGGAGATTACAAATCAGTTAAGAAAATTGCTGATCAGTCACAGACAGGTTCAGCAACTACTATCATAAGCGGTCTGGGTGTTGGTATGATGTCAACATTATGGCCTATCATCTGCATAGCAATTGCTATCATCGTTGCTTACTATACTGCAGGCGTATACGGAATCGCTCTCGCAGCAGTAGGTATGCTGTCAACTACAGGTATGACTGTTGCTGTTGACGCTTACGGTCCTGTATCCGATAATGCCGGCGGTATCGCAGAAATGTCAGAGCTGCCTGAATCAGTAAGAGAAATCACTGACAAGCTTGACTCTGTAGGTAATACTACAGCAGCTATCGGTAAAGGATTTGCCATCGGTTCAGCTGCCCTCACAGCACTGGCTCTGTTCGTATCATTCGCAGAAGTTGCTCAGCTCAGCGCTATCAGCCTGCTTCAGCCGATTGTTATCGTAGGATTATTCATCGGTGCTATGCTGCCGTTCCTGTTCTCAGCTATGACTATGAACTCAGTAGGTAAAGCAGCTAACCAGATGATCGATGAAGTAAGAAGACAGTTCAGAGAAGACAAAGGCATCATGGAAGGCACTTCCAAGCCTGACTATGCTAACTGCGTAGATATTTCAACAAAAGCTGCTCTTAAGGAAATGGTAGCTCCTGGACTTATGGCTATCATCGCTCCGATAGTTATCGGAATCCTCTTAGGTGCAGAAGCTTTAGGCGGAATGCTGGCCGGTGCCCTTTCATCAGGTGTTCTTCTGGCTCTCATGATGGCCAACGCAGGCGGTGCATGGGATAATGCCAAGAAGTATATCGAAGAAGGCCACTTCGGAGGCAAAGGTTCAGATACTCACAAGGCAGCAGTTGTTGGAGATACTGTAGGTGACCCGTTCAAGGATACATCCGGTCCTTCAATCAACATCCTTATCAAGCTGATGACTATCGTATCACTGGTATTCGCACCACTGTTCGTAGAAATCGGCGGACTGCTTTTCTAACAGACCAGAAGAGATAAACTGAATATTTATAAACCGGCAGGAAACTGCCGGTTTTTTGTCATCATTGATTTCAAAAATTTCCAGCCGCTGAAAGCAATATTTTTTAATAACCTGCAGATAATATAAAAGAAAACAGGAGAGGAGAAAAGTGATGAAAAAACTCAGAACTATTGCTGCTGTCATGCTTTGCATATCTCTTTTGGCTTTCGCAGGGTGCGGCGGAAATAACAATGATAACAATACCAGTACCAATAAGAATAACAGCACTGTAACTGAAGAAAGCACAAATGCCAATAACGGCAACGATACATTGGCAGATGATATGGCTGAAGGAGTTGACAGGGCAGCTGATGACATGGCAGATGGTATCGATGATGTTACAGATGATCTTGACGGTAAGGGAAACAGCAGAGATACAAACAGTGATAACAGTAATGAATCCGTCAGAAACAACTGATGCCATTCTTGTGTAATACGGCAAAAGTAAAGTAAAAGGTGGCAGAGCCACCTTTTATACTGTAAAATATAATCAGTACATAATGCGAAGGAGATATCATGTCGAAGGTAAGAAAAAGAAACATCCTGACAGGAACTCTGTCAAAACACAGGCAGGGCTTCGGGTTTGTGGAGTGTGAAGAACTGGATAAGGATATATTTGTATCCGCAGGATCGATGAAAGGCGCGATGAACGGTGATGAGGTGGAGGTTGACCTGATCCCGGAATATCTGTGGAAAGAATCACCGGAAGGAATAATAACCAGGGTACTGAACAGAAAAACCACAGAAGTGGTGGGGACATTCCAGAAAAACAAAAAATTCGGTTTTGTTGTGCCGGAAAGCAGGAAGGGCTGTGATGATGTTTTCGTTCGCAGAAAGGATTTCTCGGGAGCCCAGCGCGGTGACAAGGTGGTTGTTCAGATAACAAAATATCCGGACAGATACAATAGTGCCGAGGGCAGGATATCGGAAATAATAAGCAGATGCGGACAGCCGGGTGGTGATATCAAAGCTCTGGCCAGAACATATGATATGCGTGAAACATTTCCGAGCAGAGCTAATGCCGAAGCCAAAGCCATGAAAAAGCAGGGCATAAGGACAGAGGATCTGACTGGCAGAAGGGACCTCAGAGATAAAAGAATTTTTACAATAGATGGTGCGGATTCAAAGGATTTTGATGATGCTGTTTCTATTGAACTGCTTGAAAACGGTAATTATCTGCTGGGGGTTCATATAGCTGATGTAGCTCATTATGTCAGGGAGGGAGGCGCTCTTGATAAAGAAGCTCTGAAGCGCGGTACAAGCGTGTATCTGATAGATCAGGTGATACCTATGCTGCCGAAGGCCCTTTCCAATGACATATGCAGTCTCAATCCGGATAAGGACAGACTGACACTGTCTGTTGACATGGAAATAAATCAGGACTGTGAAGTTGTGAGACATGAAATATATGAGAGCATTATCAAATCCTCAGAAAGACTTGTCTATGACGACATATCGGACCTCATAGAGAATGATGACCCCGTAATGTCGAAAAAATATGCACACATCAGAAACGATCTGATCATGATGAATGAACTGGCGATGAGACTCCGGGAAAAACGTGAAGATAACGGCAGCCTGGATTTCGATCTTGATGAAGCCAATATAATACTTGATGATCGGGGAATACCGGAAAGAATTGATCTTGCAGACAGGAGGAGTGCCAATAAACTGATTGAAGAGTTCATGCTGCTTGCCAATCAGACGGTAGCTGAACATTTTTACTGGCTGGAAATACCTTTTGTGTACAGGGTACATGAGAAGCCTGAAACAGAAAAAATTGAACAGCTGAAGATATTTCTGAGAAGTTTCGGGATAAATCTCAAAGGCAGCGGTGATAATATTCATCCCAGAGCGATCAGCTCCGTTCTTAGACAGGTAAAGGGCGAGGCCTGTGAGAATGTGGTCAGCTCCGTTACCCTCAGATCGATGCAGAAAGCATATTACAGCACATTATGCGACGGGCATTTCGGACTTTCGATGAAGTATTACTGCCATTTCACATCACCTATCAGGCGATATCCGGATCTGATGATTCACAGGATAATTAAAAAAGTCATCAATGAAGAAATGTCCGGCAAAATGATGAAGCATTACAGGAAGAAAGCAGAAGAAGCTGCTGAACAGTCCTCTGCAATGGAAAGAAAAGCGGTGGAGGTTGAGAGGGAAGTTGAAAAGCTCAAGAAAGCCGAGTATATGTCTTATCATATAGGTGAGGAATTTGATGCGGTAATCAGCGGGGTGACACATTTCGGAATCTATGCAGAGCTTGAGAACACCATAGAGGGGCTGATAAGAATTGATGATCTGATGGATGATTATTATGATTTTCATGCACAGAAATATGCCCTCATCGGAAGGCATACCAATAAAGTATATAAGCTGGGTGACAGAATCAGAATAATCGTTGATGATGTCAGCAGAGAAAGGCGGGAAATCAATTTTCTCATTTCAGACGATCAGCGAGGCTGATGGCGGACAGTGCATCGCCTGCTTCGTCAATATGAACCGGCCTGCAGGCGATATCGCCAAGAGAAAGCATGCCTACTATCCGGGAGGCTTCCGTAACAGGGAGCCTTCTTATTTTGTAATGAGCCAGAAGCAGTGCGGCATCATGAACAGAAGCATCAGGAGACACTTCTATCATACCGGTGCTCATAATATCTCCGGCTCTGATAATGCTGAGCTTTGAAAGAGCATGGTTCATATCCGCGTTAAGACATCGTGCTATACCGCGAACGATTATATCGCGGTCGGTGATTATTCCCTTAAGATGTCCGGAGTCATCACAAACCGGCAGACTTCCGATATTATTACTTCTCATATATGATGCAGCCTGAAATAGCGAAGCATCTTCTTTTATGCACATTATATCTGTGCTCATTAAATCTCTGACCTTCATACAATTATGATAGCCAGAAACGGACTGTTTTATCTGTCTTTACCCCAGAAATTTCTGGTAAAAAGAACGATGACCGGGAAAAGCTCAAGTCTGCCGACTATCATAAGTGCACTCAGATAAAGCTTCAGCAGCGGATGAAACATGGCAAAATTACCAGCCTCTGCAGCTGTACCGAAGGCCGTTCCGGTATTTGACAGCATAGCAAGGGCCGTAGATATGGATGTTTCCAGGTCAAGTCCCTGGAATGAAAGTATGAAAGAGGACAGCAGGAAGATAAGTATATATGTCAGTATGAACATTGTGATGGCAGAAACAACAGGCGCAGAAACAGCATTTTTCCCGAGCTTGACAGCCACCACAGAACGGGGATGTATTCTTTTGATACCGCCCCTCCATATGAGTTTGAGCATTACGAGGATACGTACAACTTTTATCGACCCAGAAGTGGAAGCTG
>JBJESR010000048.1:0-4928 GCA_051882895.1 Lentihominibacter sp. | reverse complement strand
CACCGTCAATCATTTCAATTTTCCTTGGAGATGATCTGCTGGAAGTAATGGAAGCAATAGCAGCCGGAAAATCAAGTATGCCTCACAGAGCCAGGATGATGGACACCAAGGCTTCAGTTCTTCCGGATATAAAAAAAGACACCACCGACAGAAACAGGACGTCTCCGTTCGCTTTTACGGGAAGCCGCTTCGAATTCAGAATGGCAGGCTCTCTCACATCAGTATCCTGCCCGGCGTATATGCTCAATACTATTGTGGCAGAATCCTTAAGACAGTTCGCAGATGAGCTGGAAAGCGCACATGATGTCGAAGCTTCAGCAAGAGAACTCATTAAGAAAACCTATATCAGGCACAAGAGGATTATATTCAACGGAAACAATTATTCAGAAGACTGGGTCAGAGAAGCGGAATCACGCGGCCTTCTCAACCTTAGAACGACAGTTGATGCTCTGCCGTATTTCACAGCAGAAAAAAATCTGGAACTGTTCCGCACTCACCAGATTTTCTCCAAAACAGAAGTTGAAGCAAGGCAGGCGATCTTTTATGAGGAATACTGCAAGATCATAAACATCGAAGCCCTCACGCTCCTTGATATGATCAGCAGAGATGTCATCCCTGCCGTATCTTCATATATCAGTTCTCTGGCAGAAACAGTAAACATCAAAAAATCGGCACTCGGCAGCGACATTGCATGCAAAGCTGAAATAAATCTTGCCACACTGCTGTCATCTGTATGTGATGAGCTGTACATCAAAACACAGGATCTGGAAAGCGCACTTGCGGAATCAGACGGTGCTCAGATGAACGAAGAATCAGCCAGATACTTCTGTGATGTTATTATTCCTCTGATGACTGAAATAAGGACATTGGCCGACGAGCTTGAGGTCAATACATCATCTGAATTCTGGCCGATGCCGACATACGGTGACCTCTTATTTGCATAGTTTTACATATTACCGAAAAAACCGCTTTGACAGTTTCAACTGCCAAAGCGGTTTTTCGATATATGTAATGAGGAATATTATGTTAATTTCTATAAGTCTTAAGGATTTTCTCCGCCACCTGCATTCTGGTGAGCCGTCTCTCCATTGCCTGTTTCTCAATATATTTATGGGCCTGCTGTTCTGTCATATTAAGGTACTCCACCAGCACCCATTTAGCTTTATTAACAGTTTTGACCGAGTCCAGTCTTGAAGAAAGCTTCTCGTTCTCCTTCTGCAGCACCCTGATTCTGTACTTCATCACCTGGGCAAACAGTATCGCCTGCCTGAGAATTCCTTTCACAACAGGCTTGCCGACAACCATAACACCGTGCCTTTCCATCTCATATGCGAAATTATCCACAAGTGCATTTCTGATAAGGATTATCACCCCGGCATCGCTTTTGACTGATGCCAGAGCAGCCGCCTCATCTCCGAACTGATCCTCCAGTGGAGTGTTGATGATCACAAGATCAAACCTGCTTCCCATAAGCATGCTTCTGCCGGAAGCGGCATTGGAGACGGCTGTGATTTCATAGCCGCCTGCTTCCATAAAATATGTCATCAATGTATTTTTTGATTTTCCGTTTTTAGATAAAAGCAATACCCTCTTCAAAATCCGTACTCCTTTATTTCCCGCTTGCGCCATAGTTGGAAAGCACTCTGGCACTCGGATCATCCACATCGCAGCCTTCCCACTCTTTGTTCGGCATCCAGAAATCAGCAATCATCTCTGCCTGCCCCGGATAATACTTTTCGAAGATTTCTCTGTAAAGAAGTGATTCTTTGGTGAATGGAGCACAATGATATGAGTATCTGCTGCATCTCTCTGCAAATTCTTCATCACTGTATACCTCGCCGGCATACTCCTTGAGATCATCAACAAGGGAATGTCCCACAGCATCACTGAAGGCGGCCTTTTCCCTGTAAAGGATATCCAGCGGCAGGTAATCTCCTTCAAAGGCTCTTCTCAGCAGATATTTGCCCTTGCCGCAGGTGTTCATTTTTTTCTCCGGATCTATGGCCATAACGTACCTGACAAAATCGATATCCCCGAAAGGCACTCTGGCTTCCAGAGAGTTTGCACTGATACATCTGTCTGCGCGGAGAACATCATACATATGCAGTTCCCTTACTCTCTTTACGGATTCCTGCTGGAACGCTTCAGCCGATGGTGCGAAATCAGTGTATTTGTATCCGAACAGCTCGTCCGAGATTTCCCCTGTCAGCAGTACTCTCACATCAGTAGTCTCATGAATAGCCTTGCAGATAAGATACATTCCCATGCTTGCTCTTACCGTTGTAATATCAAAGGTTCCCAGAATGCTTATTACTGTTTCCAGCGAACTGATCACATCATCTTTTGTAATTATTATTTCTGTATGATCACTGCCGATAAATTCAGCAACTTCTTTAGCGTATTTAAGATCGATAGCGTCCTTTTCCATACCGACAGCAAAGGTTCTTATCGGTTTATCCGGCATAAGCTTCTGTGCAACCGCACATACCAGCGAGCTGTCCAGACCGCCGCTTAAGAGGAATCCCAGCGGTGCATCCGCATCAAGTCTCTTGGCAATACCTGCAGTCAGCTTTTCTCTGATCTGACTGCAGATCACATCGACTGAGTCTGTACAGAAGCTGCCGACTTTTGTAATATCCATATAGCAGTGGAACTGTCCATCTTTGTAAAAGTGACCCGGCGGAAACGGCATAATTCTGTCTGTAAGTCCGACGATGTTCTTCGGTTCGCTGGCGAATATGATCTTTCCTGTTTCCGAATATCCGAAATACAACGGTCTGATACCGATAGGGTCTCTGGCTGCGATATATTCATCAGCTTCAGCATCATATATTATCATGGCGAATTCTGCGTCAAGCTTTGCGAACATATCTGTACCGTATTTTCTGTAAAGGGGCAGGATTATTTCACAGTCGCTGTCTGACGTGAACTCATATCCCTCTGACTCCAGTTCTTCTCTGAGAGTTCTGAAGCCATAAAGTTCACCATTGCAGACTGCATAGCTGCCGTCCATTTCAAAGGGCTGCATACCCGATTCTTCAAGGTCCATTATGGCCAGTCTGTGAAAAGCAATGATACCTGATCCTGTTTCCAGAACTCTTGACATATCCGGACCTCTTGATATAGTCTTCTCGAAGCCTTCAAAGAATTTTTTAAGTTCCATATCTTTTCCCGTATAACCCATTATTGAACACATTTTAAGCACCTCCGTCTCCTGCTTATTATGCAGGCCTTCTTTCCAAAAAATAATTAAGTGGCTATTATCCTATAAATATAGGACGAATAGCCACATATCCGCGGTGCCACCTATGTTGAGCTTACGAGAAAGCCCCACCTTTCCAACCTAACAGTTGTATCAGCTTTAACGGGCTGAACCCGGATTCCCTACTCTCCGACCTGCATGCTGCCTGTTTGCGCACAGTCTTCAGATTTCAGTTCACAGCTCCGAAGTGTTATTCACCTGTGGTCTACCGCCGGGTTCGCACTATCTCCGGCTCACTGAGGGCGACTTCACAACCTACTTGTCTTCATCAACGCCTTTAGCAATATTTAATTTACGGACATATATTAATACGTTTTTTGTTTGTTGTCAACATATTTTTTAAAATTTATTGTCTTTATTGAATAATTTTTTCTCTATTCGAAATATTCAATATCAGATCAGATTTAGCTTTTTAGTCAGCAGTCTTTCTGTAATTATGTGGAAAGCGACAAGCTGTACTGCTGTCAGCAGGAACATTCCGCCAATCCCTGTCTGAGTCAGCGCATAGACGCTTCTGTCTCCCAGTGAAGTGAACCAGCTTATTACTCCAAGCTCTTCACCTGTCATCATCAGTATCACTCCCAGCATGGAGAGTACCACACTGATTCCGATGTATGCCCCCAGCGCCAGAAGAATTCTGTGCCTGCCCGAAAGCTGACCGATTGCCAGAGATGCATATATCTGATATATGGATTTAAGAACAGACAATACCAGTACTATCAGCATCTCGATACCTACAAGGATAAACTTCGGCTCTTCCTTTAACATCTTCCCCAGCTCTGCGAAAAAGTCCGCCACATCAACGAAAGCATTAAAGCCTGCCAGAATAAGCATTGACACAGCAGCCACCAGAATGCTTACAAGCACTACTGCTGCAGATACAATTCCCTTTGAGGTGATCAGCTGCCATGGTTTTACCGGAAGTGTATGCATCAGATATCCTTCGTCTCCCAGAAGACCTCTGTAAAACCTGACAATAACGATCATGACTGTTGCTACAATCAGTGCAACGAAGATGCCGACAAACAGGAATCCGGAAATGAATTCCAGCAGTCCGAAGGCCGATGATTCAGTAAATGAATCAGGAAGCACACTTGCCAGAACTCCGCTTGTCATACTGAGCAGCAGTGCAGCTGCAACCAGCGCTGCCCATATTACACCTATGAGCCTCATACTTGATCTTATTTCATATTTAATCATTTTACCTGTCATTTCCGTTCACCCCCGCATACGGCACCATTCTGAAAGTATCCTTGAATACGTCATCTATGGATTTTCCTTCTTTTTCCTTAATGTCATCCACTGTCTCATGTCTCACAACCCTGCCGTTCCTGATGAATACAACCTCATCAAGTATTCTCTCGATATCTGAAATAAGGTGTGTGGAAATGATGACAGTTCCTTCTTCGTTATAATTGTTTATTATCGTTGTAAGTATATAATCCCTCGCTGCCGGATCGACCCCCGCTATAGGCTCATCCAGAAGATAAAGCTGCGCTTTGCGGCTCATTACCAGAATCAGCTGCACCTTTTCCTTGGTTCCCTTTGACATGGTTTTGATTCTGTCTCTGATACCGATACCCATTGAAGCGCACATGTCTTCTGCCTTGCTGCGGTCGAAATCCTCATAGAACTCGCTGAACATATCCAGAATATCCTTTACCGT
>JBJESR010000047.1:1598-4943 GCA_051882895.1 Lentihominibacter sp. | reverse complement strand
CAGCCTTCGCAGTGAAGGTTGCAGCGGTCTGTGATGCTGGCGATAAGAAAGGGCGGTATATGGGTGCCTGCAGATTCGTGGGCTGCCCTGATGCGTCGGGCTTTGCTGCATGATCTGAGAAATCCTGCCATGAATGCAGTTTCTCTGGGATTGTGTGCAGATGCTCTGATAATGTCGGCAGTAATTTTTTCTATACCATTGTTAAGATATTTCTGAAGATCAAAATCACTCATTGCGGTATCCTCCGTATAATTATGAAACGTGTTTGGCTAGTGTTCACTAGCCAAACTTATATCGTGATTATACGGCATCAGGTCATAGATGTCAATAACATGATTGGGTATCAGAGGAACCCTCATGCTCTGATGTTGACGAAGTGCTTATGACTTGACATTAACAGGACTGCCGGCCAGCCATGCGGTGATATTGGAGATTACAATATCGGCTCTGGCTGCCAGTGATTCCTCTGAATAAAATCCCACATGCGGCGTGAGGATGGCATTTCTGGCATTCAGCAGCGGATGGTCTGAAGGGATAGGTGGTTCGGTTTCGAACACATCGATGCCGGCTGCTGCAATACGTCCTTCGTTGAGGGCATCTGCCAGTGCCTGGCTGTCAACCAGCGGTCCTCTGCCGCAGTTGATGAGAATGGCACTGGATTTCATGGAATTGATGCGTTCTCTGCTTGCGATATGTTTTGTTGCTTCAGTGAAAGGAAGATGCAGTGTCACTATGTCACTCTGGGCGAAAAGCTCATCAATGCCGGTGTATTCGATGCCCAGGGCTGCAGCTTCAGGTTTTTCACTTCGGTTATATCCCAGCAGTCTGCAGCCAAAAGCTTTGCAGAGCTCGGCAACCTTCATGCCGATGGCACCGGTGCCGACGATGCCGACGGTTTTTCCCCTGAGAGTATTGTGTCTGTATCCGGCCAGAGTTCCGCCTTTTCGCACAACTCCATCATAAGGCACGATATTTCTCAGGCATGCCAGCATCAGGCCGACAGCAAGTTCGCCTGTCGGATCTGTAGCATACCCTTGAGAATTGCAGACCAGTACATTTTTCGCAGCGCATGCGGCCATGTCGACATGATCTATTCCTGTGAAACCGACCGAAATCATTTTGAGGTTTTCTGCGGCATTGATTATTTCTCCGCTGAGGGGACTGTTGGCAATCACGAAAACATCAGCGTCTTTCGCACGTTCTTTCTTTTCATCATCTGATAATTTCTCAAGACATGGTACAAACTCATGACCCGCTTCTGTCAGCGGGCGGGCGGCTTCCATCAGCACGTCCCCTGCCACGCCGAGGGGCTCCAGCATTACTATTTTCATTTCTGTATCCTCCGTAAATGTGTTTGAAATACAGGAAATACCGCAGGCGATATTTCCGGGACATCAGCAAAGTCCGCTTCTGCCGCAGAACCGGCGAAGCTGACGTTGCCTTTAAAGATATGGTAAAGCTTAGGGCACCGGAATTCAATTGTTTTTTTTATGCAGGGGCTCTGAGAACTTTCGAAAATCGATATTTTTACATGCTGTTCCGAAAGTTCTCAGTGAGCCTGCTGCTTAAATCAAAGTGCTGTGCCGGACCACAGCTCTGGAAGGCACAGGCAATATTGAGTTTTTAACGGCGGATTGCTATAATGAAATAAATATGGAGCCAGGCGGCAGAAGGGAGAAGGGACATGGCAAAAATCATGATTGTGGAGGATGACAGAGCGCTGAATGACGGGATAGCATTATCCTTTAAAGAGCATGAAATCCTGCAGGCGTACACTTTACAGCAGGGGCGAAGTGAATGGGACGGCAGCACGGATCTCGTCATACTTGATATAAATCTGCCGGACGGCAGCGGACTTCAGCTTTGCAGAGAAATCAGAGAGATGAGTGATGTGCCGGTAATATTCCTTACTGCCAACGATATGGAGATTGATATTGTTACAGGGCTGGAGACAGGAGCAGACGATTATATAACCAAACCGTTTTCACTGATGGTGCTGCGTGCCAGAGTAAATGCAGCACTGCGGCGCAGGGCTGCAGGAAACAGCTGCAGATATGAATGGGGCGGATTTGTGTTTGACTTTGACAGGATGGTATTTACCTGCGAAGGTGCTGCGGTGGAGCTGAGCAGAACGGAGCAGAGACTGCTCAGGGCACTTACATCGAATACAGGTATTACCCTTACCAGAGAAATGCTGATAGACAGGGTATGGTCCACAGACGAGCGGTATGTTGACGGCAATGCACTTTCGGTGACGATGAAAAGACTTCGTGAGAAACTGCCGGGTATTCCGGTCAGGACAGTTTACGGCATCGGATACGTATGGGAGAAATAAAATGACAGAACACGTGATTGCAGTATGCGCCGCAGTAATTGCAATTGCTGCGGTTGCGGCAGCATTGATAATATACATACGGACATCAGGAATTCTGGGCAGAATCGACAGGATGCTGGATCAGGCCATATCAGGTGAATTCAGTGAAACAGATTTTTCTGAAGAGATGATGTCGCGGCTTGAAACGAAAACCCACCGGTATCTGGCAAAAGGGAGGACGGCACAGAAGCAGATCGAGGCAGAGCGTGCAGCTGTCAAAACCATCGTCAGTGATATTTCACACCAGACCAAAACGCCGATTGCCAATATGCTGCTTTATACAGAACTTCTGAAAGAAAATGCCAGCCTCGATGATGAGGGACGGGAACTAGTGTCCCGGATAGGAGAACAGACCGGCAAGCTGAGCTTCCTCATATCAGCTCTTGTCAAGACATCGCGTCTCGAAAGCGGTATTATTTCACTGGTCCCTTCGGAAAACAGCGTACAGGAGCTGCTGGAGGAGCTTTATGCAGTTTTCAGACCTCAGGCAGAAAGCTGCGGCAGAAATCTGAAGCTCGACCTGTGTGATGATGGGGAGAGTGAGCTTACAGCCATGTTTGACCGCAGATGGACTATGGAAGCCCTGTCAAATATCGTTGATAACGCGCTGAAATATACGGAAAAGAACGGGACCGTCACAATAAGCGCGGTGCAGTATCCGATGTTTGCCAGAGTAGATATAACAGACGATGGCATCGGCATCAGCGAGGAAGAAAGCAGCAGGGTTTTCGGCAGGTTTTACAGATCTCAGCAGGCGGCTGACAAGCCGGGAGTGGGTATAGGACTGTATCTTGCCCGTGAGATTATTTCAAGGGAAGGCGGATATATCAGACTTGATTCAGAGCCGGGGCAGGGGGCGACATTTTCAGTTTTTCTGCCGGCAGGCTGATTCTTTCAGAACTGTAAGAATTGAGAAAGATTCCTGACAGTATAGTATGGTATTTTAGTGTATGTAAAGTGAACGGCTGCGT
>JBJESR010000047.1:0-1498 GCA_051882895.1 Lentihominibacter sp. | reverse complement strand
CTCAGAAAGTATTACGGCAGCGGTGAAACTGCAGTAAAGGCACTTGACGGTATAGATATGAGTGTTGCCGATGGGGAGTTTGTTGCCATCGTCGGCACCTCGGGAAGCGGCAAGTCAACACTGCTTCATATGATAGGAGGGCTGGACAGACCGACATCAGGTGAAGTGGAGGTGGACGGCAGGAAAATTTTCTCGCTGAAGGATGATGCGCTGACGATTTTCAGACGCCGGAAGATAGGCTTTGTTTTTCAGAACTATAATCTGGTTCCGGTGCTCAATGTGTACGAAAATATCGTGCTGCCTGTGGAACTGGACGGAAGCCGCATCGATAAGATTCATGTGGAAAGCATCATAGATACACTTGGCCTTGATAAAATGAGAAACCGCCTGCCGAATCAGCTGTCAGGCGGACAGCAGCAGAGGGTAGCCATTGCCAGAGCACTGGCCGCCAAACCGGCAATAATTCTGGCTGACGAACCGACCGGGAATCTGGACAGCAGAACCAGTCAGGATGTGCTGGGACTGCTCAAGGTGACCAGCGAGAAATACAGGCAGACCATCGTGATGATAACCCATAATGAAGAAATAGCCCAGATGGCTGACCGCATTATCAGGATAGAAGACGGCAGAATCGCAGGTGATCATAATGCTTAAAGTAAGAAACAGCAGATGCATCAGCCGCATTTCCGCCGGGTCGTTAAGAAAAAGCGGAACCAGAAACATTATCGCAGTGCTGGCCATTGCCCTGACGGCATTGATGATCACGTCCCTTTTTACAATAGGGGAAAGTGCCATGAACTCATTTCAGCAGTCCACCATGAAGCAGGTGGGAACAAGTGCGCACGGCGGATTCAAGTTCCTTTCCATGGAGCAGTATGAGAAGGTGGCAAAAGACCCGAAAATCAAGGATATATCATACAATATCATCGTGGGAGATGTGAAAAATCCCGAGCTCAAAGAAACCTACACAGAGCTGCGCTATACACAGGCGAAATCCGCCGAGTGGGGCTTCTGCACTCCGCAGACCGGAAGGCTGCCCCAAAAAGGCATGGAGCTGGCAACGACTACTGCTGTTCTGGATGCTCTGGGTGTGCCGCACCGGCTGGGGGCGGAAGTGCCGCTGAAGTTTACAGCAAACGGCAGAACATATAATGAAAAATTCACGCTGTGCGGTTTCTGGGAGGTCGACAGTATTGCTGCTGCCAATGAGGCTTTCGTATCGGAGGAATACTGCCGGAAGGTGGCTCCGGTATGGCATGATTCGGAGCTTAAGGAAAATCTTGAAAAGGCAGCATACGACAGCAGCTGCTGGGCCGGTTCGGTAAATCCTTCTCTCTGGTTTGCCACATCCTGGGACATCGAGGGGCAGATGGAAGACCTTAAGGCACGCTGCGGGTTCGGCAAAGAGGTAAATGAAGGCGTGAACTGGGCATACACGACTGCGGAGATGGACCCGGTTTCTGCATTGATGATGGCGGGTATTCTGCTGCTTATCATG
>JBJESR010000046.1:2111-5018 GCA_051882895.1 Lentihominibacter sp. | reverse complement strand
GGGGATAAAGGTCACAGGAGATGATGCCATGCTGATCAGAATAATCCTTAATCTGACAGACAATGCCATAAAATACAGCAGGCAGAACGGACATATCCGGCTTTCCCTTAAAGCTGCAGGTGATTTCGCATGCTGCAGTGTTGAGGATGATGGAATAGGAATACCGGAGGAGGATCTGGAGAGAATATGGGAGAGGTTCTACAGAGTGGATTCATCGAGATCAGAGGAAGGCTCGGGTCTGGGGCTTGCCATGGTAGAGGCTCTGGTCAAGGCTCATGGGGGATACACTGATGTAAGGAGCAGCCTTGGAGAAGGAAGCAGATTTGACGTTTATATACCTATCAGGAGGACACAGGAATGAAAAAGGCGGCGACGTTGATCCTTGTAATTATGCTGGCAGCCATGACAGCAGCTTCGATGGCCGGCTGCACAGGCAGCGGCAGCACCGGTGACGGGAAGGATGACAGCACGATATACGAGACATTGCAGAACACTGAGGAGGGCAGCAGCCATGAAGCTCCTGACGAAAGTGAAGCCGGGCAGGGAGAAGAAAGCAGCGCCGGCTCGCCGGATATAGGCTATGAGGGAGTTAAAGCCATTGTTCTCAGCAAGGTTTCCGGCGCATCAGAGTCAGATATTTATGAGCTCGAGCGTGAATACGATGACGGCAGACTGGAATATGAAGGCAGTCTGTATTATGACGGATACGAATATGAATTTGAAATCGATGGAACTACCGGCAACATACTGCAGTGGGAAATAGACGATGATGATTAGACAAAGGAGAAATCAATGAAAGCATTGAAAATTACGGCAGCTGTTATACTTTCAGCAGTTCTGCTTACTGCCGAGTGCATAGCCATGGGACTGTTTTCTGTAGACAGGGCTTTTGACCGCAGCTCCATAGAAGAAGCGGTAAGGGAGACAGATATTGCGGACAGGATGGTGAACGAGGCTCTGCAGGAAAGCACTGTCAACATGGGAGGCAGATATGGTGATATGGTAAAGGCTGTACTGCAGACCGATGCCATGACAGATTTTTTCACTGATTATATCGATAACGCCATTCGACATGAAATCTACGGCGGAGACTATGACGAGGTGGCAGATGATGAGCTGACAGCAGCTTTCAACAAAGGAATTGAAGAGGTAAATGACTCCGGCAGTATGGTGATTACGGATATTGACGGAGAAATGATAAAAAGAGCCATGCAGGCTGAGGCGCCGGACCTGACGGCAGGGCTGAATCAGCAGATCGGCACTTATGACAGTATCAGCGGAGACATGATTGAGGATGCGGCTGATCATAATGAAGCAGTATCGGTTATGGTCGGCAGAGGGGCCAAGGCGGCAGCCCTGATAATATGTGCAGCTGTATGTGCAGCTGTCATTGCGCTTATGTGGAGGAGCAGAGCCGGCTTTATCTGGTGCGCTGCAGTGACTGCACTGTCATCTTTCATTTTCTGCGGGCTTCAGTTTATCGGAGCAGACCTGTTTATGGATATAGCAGCTTCATCGGCAGCTGAAGAAATGATGCTGTCTATGGCAGCTAAGGGGCTGGGCTCTGTTTCCATAGCAGGACTTGCAGTTACAGTACTTTTTATAATAGCATTCATAATATTGAAGATAAAAGACAGGAGGAACCACAATGAAAAAAATACTGCGCCTTCAGAGCGCACTGCTTAAGGAAATCGACAAGTATGAGGAGCTCATTCCCGAAAGAGATCATTTCATAGACTGGGAAAGAGTGCACATTTCCAGCTGCGCCAAGATCGGGTATATGCTGGCGGAGGAACGGGGCGTAGATCCGATACTGGCAGCCTGTGCATGTGCCTGTCATGATTACGGCAGAATAATCACGGGAAAACAGAGCGGGCACGCTGAAGCCGGATACCAGCCGGTACAGGAGTTTCTGCGAAAAACAGAACTGTTTTCGGATGACGAAATCTCACAGATAGCTGTCGCCGTGAAAAATCACAGCAAAAAAGCAGAAGTCGGCTCGCCTCTCGAAGAAATCGTCAAGGATGCCGATGTGCTGGACTTCTACCAGTACGGATATGACGTCGCCAGGAAGGAACAGCAGGACAGGCTTGAAACGCTGCTGGGACATAAGGTGAAGGGACTGAAATTCTCGGAGGAATAAACATTGAAAAAAAGAATACTGCCAGCTGTGGCGGCGGTGCTCGGTATCATAATGGTATTCGCATCAGCATCAGCGGCCTTTGCCGATACATATTATAATGTGCGGGATGACAGAATAGAATTGTATATGCCGGAATCATGGGATGTGGAAGAGTACAATGAGGAGGAAGTCCTGCCGGAGAAATTCTCGTACATACTTGACGCATATGATTCCGATACAGGCATGAGCTTGAGAATGTACTATGTTTATGAGGAGGCAGATGAGTATATCTATCTGGGTTCTTCTGAAGATGAAGTCATGTCATATTACGATGATTACGGTAAAAGCACCGTTGAACGGTTATGCCGTGAAGAGAGAGCTTATGAGAATGCTGTGACATCACAGCCGGAGTTTTTTGACGGTGAATGGAACAGCTTCGCAGTAGTGGATGCAGATCTGGATAATGACGGCACATGGGACGAGAAGATTTATCTGACCGCATGTATGTCGGAGGATTCAGAGTATCTGGTCCATAGTATCCTGGAATTCGGCAGTGCCGACGGCAGCGGGCTGACAGCTCAGGATAAAGAGCAGGCGGAGTCAATAGCCAATAAGTTTTTTGATTATGATTATTATAATATAATATGCAGTGCGCAATCCGATGACAGTGATGATGTATCGGATATAGCCGGGGTGATAATGATCCTTTTCCCCGCTGTAATATTTATTATGACGGTGGCGGCAGCAGTTAACAAAAGGCGTAAAAGCAGAGGGACAAAACGCAG
>JBJESR010000046.1:0-2011 GCA_051882895.1 Lentihominibacter sp. | reverse complement strand
GAAAAACGCAGAACACCGATGAAGAAGACATCCGGGTATTCTCAGGATGCGGAAGAGCGGTACATAAAAAGTCTGGAAACCCTACGAAAATCAGGACTGCTGACACGGTCTGAAATGCAGGAGATGATAGACAGACACAGAAAGATATAAATTGAGCAGGAAAGGAGATAATAATGACCATAATGGGCATAACTTTAGGTGCAGCCACAGTGTGGCTCATAGCCGCCGCCGTGCTTTTTGTAATTGAAGCCCTCACTCTGGGACTTACGACAGTATGGTTCGGGGGCGGAGCCATAGGTGCAGCCATCGCCGCGATGCTTGGCGCATCGGTACTGGTTCAGGTAATAGTATTTCTGATAGTATCCATCATACTGCTTATTTTCACCAGACCCCTTGTGAAAAACAGACTGAATAACAGGACAGAGAAGACGAATGTGGATGCAGTGATAGGCCAGGAAGGTATCGCGGAAACTGATATTTCGGAATACGCTCCGGGGCAGGTTCGTGCCGACGGCAAGGTCTGGTCTGCAGTATGTGAAAAAGGAATGATAAGCAGGAATTCGGTTGTTGTCATAAAATCCATAAAAGGTGTTACCCTTACAGTAGAAGAGAAAAAACAGGAGGAAAACCAGTAATGTTATCAATAGTATCAACTATAATACTGATCATCATAGTGATCGGTCTCATTGTAACCAATATCAGGATTGTGCCGCAGGCCAATGCCTATGTACTTGAAAGGCTGGGCGCTTACCACAGCACATGGCAGGTGGGTCTTCATTTCAAGATTCCTCTCATCGATAAGGTTGCCAGAAAGGTATCCCTCAAGGAGCACGTTATAGACTTCCCGCCGCAGCCTGTAATCACCAAGGATAACGTAACCATCGAGATAGATACTGTCGTATATTTCCAGATTACAGATCCCAAGCTCTATGCCTACGGTGTAGAGAACCCGATGGCAGCCATAGAGAATCTGACAGCAACGACCTTGAGAAACATCATCGGTGAACTGGAGCTGGACGGAACTCTGACAAGCAGAGAGCACATCAATTCCAAGATCAGACTGGTTCTCGATGAGGCAACTGATGCCTGGGGAATCAAAATCAACAGAGTGGAAGTCAAGAACATCAATCCGCCGGCAGATATCCAGATGGCTATGGAGAAGCAGATGAGAGCGGAAAGAGAACGTAGAGAGGCTATCCTCAGGGCTGAGGGTGAGAAAAAGTCTGCAATTCTGATAGCCGAAGGTAATAAGGAAGCCGTGATACTTGAAGCTGAGGCATCAAAGCAGGCGGCCATCAAGGCGGCAGAGGGCGAAGCGGAAGCCATCATGATGGTACAGAAGGCCACAGCTGATGGTATCAGAATGCTGAGCGAAGCCAATGCCACTAAGGAGGTTCTGACAATAAAGAGCCTGGAAGCTTTCGAGAAAGCAGCTGACGGCAAGGCTACGAAGATCATTATCCCTGCAGAGATTCAGGGCATGGCGGGACTGGCAAGCTCGCTGACAGAAATAGTTGAAGGAACAAAGGAACAGAGGAATGAATAAAGTTAAATCATCAGGCATCGTTAAACTAATGTATGTGATGGGTACGATAATGCTGATAGTCTTCGCATATATGGTGGTGGCAGCAGTGATATATCTGAGGACGTATCTTGCAGCCTATTCCATGACTTTCAGCGGCATGTGGCAGTATATTCTGCAGTATATGTTTGCGGAGACTCTCGTATACCTGGTATATGCTGTGCTGCTTTTCGCAGCAGGGAAAATCATCAGACTGCTTCAGGATAATTCTTATAAGGAAACCTGTGAGGCTGCGATATCCGAAGCATATGACAGCTGCTGCCGGCAGGTACCTATGAAGGGACCGGTAAAAAGCCGGCTGAGGCAGCGAAGGAATTAACCAGAAACTGACACGATTATGACCCATATTTTTATTGATAATAAAAATATGGGTCTGATTATTTTTTTGACGGGAGCTGCGGGCTACTCGATAATTGAATATATTTTCAG
>JBJESR010000045.1:0-5027 GCA_051882895.1 Lentihominibacter sp. | reverse complement strand
ACACTGTCGAGACACTGCAGGAAAATCTGTTATGCGTATCTAAAAAAGCGCACTGCTGACAGGATATATCATGTAGCAGTTCTTCTGAGAGACACATATGCAAAGTTCCTGTCGGGACAGTGCGTGGAGGCAATTATTTTGGGACTGCTGATATTGATCGCTTTCTCGATATTCAGACTGCCGTATGCCGGAATTACGGCGATGCTTACGTGCATATGTGCGTTTATCCCGTATATCGGAGCCTTCTGCGCCTGCGGCATCGGTGCATTGCTGACGCTGCTGGCCGAGCCGTCAAAGGTGATTCTCTGTATCATTGTTTATCTTGTGGTACAGTTCATCGAAAATCAGTTTATATATCCTAATGTCGTGGGAAGCTCAGTGGGACTTTCTCCGCTGTGGACTCTGCTTGCGGTTTTCATCGGCGGCAAGCTTTTCGGACTTCTGGGGATGATACTGTTCATACCGCTTGCTGCAGTCATCTATGCACTGATACGTGAGGACGCCAACCGCCGGCTTGAGCTCAAAGCCTCTGCAGACAGCTAGTGTGCATTTTACATAATAAAACAACTCCTGAAAATGCTGACTTCGCGGAGCTGTTTCATATTATGTAAAAAAGAAAAAAGAATATGTCATTGTCAGTTATTGTTTTCCGTTTACCAGATATATGATATCATTTCGTGTCGATACATCGAGTTTATCGTATATGTTTGAAATGCGCAGTCGGACAGTGTATTGAGGTATTTTAAGTTTTATGGATATTTCGGACACTGAAAGATCTTCGTAAAGCAGACACAGCATTTCATGTTCGTCGCGGGTGAGTCCGTGTGCTTCTGATATTTTATCGATGCTGCCGGCGGTTTCGGGAGATTTTATTCTGAATAATGATGAGAAATCTTCATAATAAATCAGGAATCCGGAAAGTATGTTGATAATCAGGAGCATCACAGGTGAAGGATCAATGCCCGTAATACTTACAGCATAAAACATATCTGACATCATCATGATGACAAGTGTCGTATTCCAGATGTTGTTTATTATAATAAAAACTGAAATCAGCAGTATTATAATTTCTGTGACTTTTTTTACAGGTGATGAATATATTTTCAGCAGATGCAGTACAAGCGCAGTTGTCATAACAACGCACAATATAACTTCAAATAAAATTGAAATTATGCGTGCTGTACCCGGTTCTGCCAGGTAATGATTATCCAAAACAAAACCGTATACCGTTATTGCTGATAAGGGCATTGCGATACAGAATGCAGCTGAAACACGAGGTGGTATCAACGCAATATCTTTATCTAAACGGCATTTTTCTCGTATGTATGAGCACCAGCAGTACATCTGTCCTATATAGAGCAATATGTCCGCGGTTCTTATGATAGGATGTGCTGATGGAGAAGGCTGCCCTGAGATGTTCCACCGGTATTCGATATACAGGTATAGAATATCGATGAATGCTGTACAAAGTACGAACTGCCCGATTTTGGAAAGCAGCCCTCTGTTTCCTGACGCAGAGTTTCTTGCCAGACTGATAATAAGCATAGCTGTCAGTCCGGCGAGTCCTGCGATTATGTATATAAAAAGGAATATATTGTGTTTCACTTCTGTTTTTCCCTTTCGTTTGAAACATGTAACATAATGTCCAGCGGACATATTAGCAAAACAACGTTGGGAAGTTGTTGGCAAACCCAGGTTGTTCTGCCGTGTCTGCTGTGTCTGTAAATTTATTTTTCGCGTTTATGATATATCGGGAATATGGGTGCAGACAATTGACCATCAAGGCCATTTGCGCTTGCCTGACTGTACCATCTGTAATATTTGTGTGTGGTACATATGGTCCAAAACATTGAAAAATACCGCATCGGAGGTATGTATCCGATGCGGTGTTAATGAACAGATATCAGTATATTTAATTAAATGGAGTTTATTCTAATAAATCTGCAAGCTTAATCATGGCTTCCGTTTCTGCCTTCATTGTTTTGGTCAGCTCTGCCTGTTGTGCTGATACGGCATCCTTATAGATTGCGATTTCTTCATCGTATGAAACCTTTTCGCCTTCTGCAGCTGCTGCGGCTTTGCCGAGTACGGACATGGTTGCTTCACTGGTATCAGCGAGTACTGAGCCTTTGCCTGTTCCCCAGAAAATATTGCCTTTGTTGGTGTCTTCCAGCAGGGTTTTGTGTGAGGCATCGTTGGTTTCAGGGCTGAAGTTGTAATATCCGTATTCAGCTCCTCCGTTGATCTGCCATGCCAGATCCAATGCTCCCGATGTTTCGTCTTCACTTGAAAGTTCGCCTTTTTCGAGTGCAGCTATAACGCCTGAAATAACATCGATGTTGTTCTGATATGGAACATGCTTGATTACGATATCGGAAGTAAGGATGATGCCGATGAAATTATCCTGAACATATTTGAAGGCTTCGAGTGTCTGCTTGTTGAGCTCCGTTCCTTCTGCTCTGATAGCTGCCAGTTCATCTTCTGATGCACCGTCCTTGACAGCCTGCTCGTATCTTGTGTTTATGTCACTTATTTTGTTGTTGAGTCCTTCGGCTGCTGTTCTCAGCTCTGCTGAAGCTTTTTTGTATGCTTCTATATCTGCATCTGCAGCTTTGGCGATGTCTTCGTTGAGTGCTTCATCGATATCGTCACAGGTTGCTGTCAGATCAAGCTGAAGTGCAGGTGTCTGATCAAGATATATTGCCAGAGTTCCGTAGGTGTTTAGATTGGTGGTCATAACATCTGCATTGTAGGTATCCTTGTCGTCTGCAACGGTGTGGTAGCGCTGCTGTATCCAGCCTTTGTCGCCGTCCTGTGTTCCAGGCATGTTGATAAAGTAAGGTACTCCTGATGCTCGATATGAAACACCGTCTTCCATAGTATTGGAATCCACGGAGGTTTCGCTGATGCCTTCAGGATAAATATCGTTAGCTGGTGCAGCCAGAAGGCCTGAATCCGATACGAGGCTGTTTACGATGCCTGCGAATTCGGGAACGCAGCTGATCTGGCTCTGCTCCTTACCGTCATAAAATGCTGGAAGCTCGAAGTTGATCATTGCGATGGTTTTTCCTGCCCATTCAGGGTGAGCATTGTTTATCATTTCCCATGCGCCTGTAGTCCAGTCAAACTGACTTCCTATAGCGCCCCATTCTTCTGAGCCGTGTGCCACGAAAATTATATCGTTTTCAGGAGTATATTCTGAATCCTTCATTGCCTTGGCCATTGCCAGCACGAGGCCGATTGCACAGCTGTCATCCTGGAAGCCGTTAAAGTATACGTCATAATGACCTGACACGATAATCTGCTGGTCAGATGATTTTCCTTTGATTTTGCCAATGACATTGTAGCTTGTGCCCTTGTCAGGCTCCATTACATTATCAACCTTTAATGTGGCATTGCTGTTGCCGTCCTTGATTGCAGCAGCGATTTCATTGTACTGGTTCTTGCTGATGCTGACGCAAGGGATGACATCCTCCGCACAGAGATCCTGCATGTTTATCATATCATCGGAATATGTGGCATAACCGCCGACATCATAGGTTACGATAGCAGCAGCACCGTGAAGAGCAGCTTCGTTCATGTACTGATCAATCCATGCGACGTTCCACTGATCTACGCCGGCAAGTGCTATTTTTCCTTTGATATCCTTGCCGTCATAGTCGGCAGCTGTTCCGGTTCCTACATCCACGATTTCTGCGGTGATACCATCTTTGTCTGTACCGTTTGTGGCATATGAGGCAGGCATAATGTCGATGTCTGTACCGTCGATGGTGAGAGACGCATCGTTGAACTGCCATTTATCTACGGCTACAGGGACCTTTTCCACATCTTCAAGACCTAGAGATGTCATTTCATCTGCCAGATAGTCTGCAGCCTTGTGCTCGGCGTCCGATCCTGCAGTTCTCCAGCCAAGTTCATTGGACAGATATTCTTCATTATATGCCAGGGTTTCCGCAATACCGTAAGCATATTCCTGATCTACGCTTTCAAGATACTTTTCCACAGCAGGTGCCATGGAAAGCTCTGAATCGATACCTGTGCTGCCGCATGCTGTAAATGTAAAAATGAGTGCTGCGGATAAGCAGACAGCCAGTATCTTCTTTAACTTTCCTTTCATTGTCACACTCTCCTTTCAGAATAAAAATAATTTTCTGACTAATTATTTTTTTACTCTGAAAGTGTGCTTTTTACAATAGTCCACCTGGACCATTTTCCTGGTTCACTAAATGGACCAGCTCCATACGTGTTGAAATATCAAGCTTTTCGAAGATATTGTGCATGTGGCGCTTGACGGTGTATCTGGAGATGACAAGCTCTTCGGCTATTTCCGGATTTGTAAGCCCTTCGTATGCCAGCTCCATGACTTCACGTTCGCGGCGAGTCAGGTTGTGGGTCTGGGCGATGAAATCAAGACGTGAATCGATAGACGGAATCTGCTCCGGCTGCTCATCGGGAATTGTAAACAGAGCAGAGAAATCTTCCTGAAGCACTAGAACTATCGTCAGCAGATTGATAACGAAAATGAACAGTGCTGTGGGATCCGGCACTGACTGTGATTCGGGGTTGACGTATTCTGTCATAAGCTCTGTGACCAGTATTGCGTTCCATATTCCGTTGACAGCAATGAAAACCGATATCATGGTGACAAGTGCTCTGATTTTTTTCTGGACAAGCTCACCGAGCCCCTTGTAAAGATGCCATACATTCACAAAGGTCAGGAAAATGCCCAGAAATATTTCAAACAACACAGCAGCGGTACGCCCAATGCCGTCAGAAGTCAGGTAATAATCGTTCATAAGGAAGCCGTAGCATATGACAGCTGCTGCGATTGACAGGATGAACAGTCCGTAGAAAATACAGGCTGTCGTTTTCTTCTGGGGAAACCTGAAACCACTCTTTTCTCTGACATAAACAGACCAGAAATAAACCTGTCCGATGAAGAGACATATATCTATAACCCTTAGTATGGGAGATGTCACATGATGCCCTGTGGCAAGCACTTTGTAATCAAAATAAAAGTACAGTGC
>JBJESR010000044.1:0-5040 GCA_051882895.1 Lentihominibacter sp. | reverse complement strand
TTGCTCTTGAAACGGGCAACTGAAATAAACGGTAGAAGAAATAAGAAAGAGGAGAGGAATAATGGCAAAGGAAAAGATAAATTTTGAAGATGAACAGGTGAGACTGTGTTACAGACATACCACTTCACATATTCTGGCTCAGGCAGTAAAAAAATTATGGCCGGATGCAAAGCTTGCTATAGGGCCTGCTATTGATAACGGTTTCTATTATGATTTTGATATGGAGCATAAGCTGAATGATCAGGATCTTCTCAAAATCCAGAAGGAGATGAAGAAAGTGATTCAGGCGAATTATCCGCTTGAAAGATTCGAACTGCCTAGGGAAGAAGCGATAAAATTTATGGCGGATAAAGGCGAAGATTACAAAGTTGAGCTTATAGAGGATCTGCCGGAGGACGAAGTCATCTCATTTTATCAGCAGGGAGATTTCGTGGATCTCTGTGCCGGACCTCACATGGAAAGAACAGGCCAGATCAAGGCGGTCAAGCTTCAGAGCATAGCAGGTGCATACTGGAGAGGTGATTCGGATAGAAAAATGCTCCAGAGGATATACGGAACCTGCTTCCCTTCACAGGCAGAGCTTGATGATTATCTTCAGAAGCTGGAAGAAGCCAAGAAACGTGACCACAGGAAAATAGGCAAGGAAATGGATCTGTTTGCAATATATGAGGAGGGACCGGGATTTCCTTTCTTCCTGCCAAAGGGAATGGTCATCAGAAATGAGCTTGAGAATTTCTGGAAGACAGAGCACAGGAAGAGAGGCTATGAGGAAATAAAGACTCCGCTGATAATGAATGAGCAGCTCTGGAGGACATCAGGACACTGGGATCATTATAAAGATAATATGTATTTCACAAAAATCGATGGCGAGGATTATGCGATCAAGCCTATGAACTGTCCGGGATCACTTCTGGCATACAAGAGAAAAATGTGGTCCTACAGGGAATTTCCGGTAAGAATGGGCGAGCTTGGTCAGGTTCACAGACATGAGCTTTCAGGTGCTCTTCATGGTCTGATGAGAGTAAGAACCTTTACTCAGGATGATGCGCATATTTTCATGCTTCCTGAACAGATAAAGGATGAGGTAATCGGCGTTGTTAAGTTTATCGATGACGTTTACAGCATGTTCGGGTTCAATTATCACATAGAGCTTTCCACAAGACCGGATGATTCAATGGGAAGTGATGAGGAATGGGAGACTGCAGAAACTGCTCTCAGGGAAGCTATGGAATCCATAGGAAAGCCTTTTGTCATTAATGAAGGTGATGGCGCGTTCTATGGACCTAAGCTTGATTTCCATTTAGAAGATTCCCTCGGCAGAACCTGGCAGTGCGGAACTATACAGCTTGACATGCAGATGCCTCAGAGATTCGATATCAGCTATATAGGACCTGACGGAGAGAAACACAGACCTGTTATGATACACAGAGTTATTTTCGGTTCTATCGAGCGGTTCATAGGAATTCTGACAGAACACTTTGCCGGGAAGTTCCCGCTCTGGCTGGCTCCTGTACAGGTTAAACTGCTTACTGTAACTGAGAAATTCAGCGATTATGCCCTTGAAGTTGCAAAGAAATTCGAGGATGCCGGCCTCAGAGTAGAAGCTGATATAAGAAATGAGAAAATAGGATACAAGTTAAGAGAAGCGAGAAATGAACGAACTCCATACATCTGTGTGATAGGCGAGAGGGAAATGGAGGCCGGCAATCTGACAGTACGTTCAAGCAAGGCAGGAGAACTTGGTGAGATGTCACAGGATGAACTTCTGCAGAAGCTTCTCAGGGAAATCGCAGATAAAGCTATTTGATAAAAATGGAAGATAACAACATACAAGTCAAAAGAACTCTTGAGATAGGCGAAGATGCCGGAATGAAATCTGATGAACAGAAAACCGGTGCAGTAAGTGCCAGAGCATCATGGCATGCCAGAAATCGCAGCAGCGGCAAAAGGCATGGCAGCAGACCTTGGCTGATATTTGCCGCAGTACTGGCAGCTATAACAGCTCTGGTTATACTGTTAAGTGTTTTATCTGATTCGATTTTTGAAGATGACAGCAGTGCAAGCGGTGCTGCAGATATCAATGGAGATTATATCGGTGTGCTTTATATTGAAGGTACAATAGGACAGGATGATCCGTCATATAATCAGGAATACAATATCAGTGCTGTCGAAGGGATGATGGAAAATGACAATAATAAAGCAATGATGCTTTATGTCAATACCCCGGGAGGCAGTGTCTATGAGAGTGATGAACTGTATCTCAAGATACGCGAGTATCAGGAGACTGCGAAACGCCCTGTCTATGTTTATATGGCATCTCAGGCGACATCGGGAGGATATTACATTTCTGCATCTGCTGACAGGATAATAGCAAACAGAAACTGCTGGACGGGTTCGATAGGGGTGACTCTGGGAACGCTTATTGATGTATCGGAGCTTCTGGATGAATACGGTATAAAAACAGAAACCATAACATCCGGTAAAAACAAAGCAATGGGAAGCATCACGGAGCCTATGACCTCTGAGCAGAAGAAAATATTTCAGTCACTTGTTGACGAAGCGTATGACCAGTTTGTAAGTATTGTCGCTGAAGGCAGAGGAATGGATGAAGATCAGGTCAGAAAAATTGCTGACGGCAGGATATACACTGCCGCACAGGCCAGAGATAACGGGCTTATTGACGAAGTTGCTGACAGCTTCGAGGCGGCGAAGGAAGCTCTGATACAGGAATATGATCTTGAATCCTGCAAGGTGTGTGATTTCAGATACGAGGCAGAGGAAAGCCTGTTTGACACGTTTGTTAAAAGCATTGACAAGCTGGCAGAATCAATGAATGACAGAAGTGATATCGGAGCATTATCAGAACTGATGGATCGCGATGGAAGCCTGCCGCTGCAGTACATGTGTGAGGTGACAAAATAATGAAAAACGTACTCGGTTCATGGAGTAATTCATTCGTATATGTTATAGCAGCAGTGCTGTTTCTGGCGGGAATTATCTGTTCAGGTGCTCTGGTGCAGAAAACTTATGCTCTGGAAAAAGACAGTACAGCGACCGATACCGATAAAGTATCGGTCGTTTTTACGCATGATATGCATTCCCATATGGATTCAGATAAAAAGAAAGTCGATGGATCTCTTACAGAATCAGGAGGATTTGCAAGGCTTAAAACAGTGATAAATGATATAGACAGCAGATATCCGGATACTTTTGTTCTTGATGCAGGGGACTTTTCTATGGGGACTCCATATCAGACAATTTTCTCATCCGAAGCATCAGAACTTAAAATGATGAAATTCATCGGAATTGAAGCAACGACTTTCGGAAACCATGAATTTGATTACAGAGCCGGAGGACTTGCTTCTATGCTTGAATCAGCAGAAGGAAACGGTCCTCAGCTGGTTGCATCCAATATTGACTGGGAAGCTACGCTGGCTGATGCCGGGCTCAGGCAGGATGCAGAACTGCTTAAGGATTCATGTGATGCATACGGTGTGAAAGATTATATTATTATAGAGAAAGGCGGAGTAAAAGCTGCGGTATTCGGTCTCATGGGAAAAAACGCAGTAGATTATGCACCGGAGAGCGGGCTGGTTTTCAGAGATGCCGGTGAAGCTGCCGAGGATGTGGTCAGCAGAATAAAAACAGAAGAAGACGCTGACATTATAATATGCCTGTCTCACTGCGGAACTGTTGAGAACGAAGAGGATGTTATTGAAGAAACAGAAGATTACCAGCTGGCTGAAGCTGTTCCGGATATTGACCTGATAATAAGCGGGCATAGCCATACCAGACTTTATGAGCCGGTCCAGGTAGGTGATACCACGATAGTTTCCTGCGGCAGCTACAATGACAGTGCGGGGCATGTTGTCCTCGAGAAATCAGGTGAAAACTACAGTATGAAAGAATACGATCTGATTGCTCTGGACGAAAATATCACGCCCGATGAAAGTGTCGAAAAAGAACTCGATAAATACAGAACTCTTGTAGATACCGAGTATTTTAACATGTACGGATATGATTCAGGACAGGTTATTGCTTCAAGTGAAGCTGATTTTACTGCGATAGAAGAATTCGGCCTTAAACAGGGAGAGGATGCACTGGGAAACCTTATAGCAGATTCATATAAATATGCCGTTGCAAAAGCAGAGAACGGGACTATAAAAGGTTACAGCGAAGGCGGCTGTGCAGCAGGTGAAGTTATATCGGATGCAGGGGGAGTACAGATATCTGTTGTGCCTGCAGGGGTAGTGCGCGGCAGCTTCTTCAGCGGTGATATTACAGTTGCCGATGCATTTAATGTCAGTTCTCTGGGATATGGCAGGGATGGTCTGGCAGGATATCCGCTGGTACGTGCATACCTTACAGGAAAGGAACTTAAGGCTGTAGCGGAGGTAGATGCCAGTATTTCCGGATTTATGGGTGTCGCCAGACTGTACTGCAGCGGACTGGAATATTCATGGAATGATAACAGGCTTATCCTGAACCGTGCAGTAGATGTGAAATACAATGACGGCACATCCATCTGCGAGCTTGAAGATGATAAAATGTACAGTGTTGTTGCAGACCTGTATTCGTGCCAGATGCTGGGAACAGTAAAAGGAAAGTCTCTGGGACTGCTTTCAATAGAACCGAAGGATAAGGATGGAAATCCGATATCAGATTATGAGGAGCATATCATATATGAAAATGGCAGAGAAGTGAAGGCCTGGTATGCTTTGACTTCGTATATCGATTCTTTTGACAATGATGTGATTCCTGATTATTATAATCAGTTACAGGGAAGGAAGACCGAGATAGACAGTAAAAGCCCTGCGGAACTGCTGAAGCAGCCAGGAAAAGTGTTCTGGATTGCGGTTGCAGCAGTCGTTGTGCTGGTGCTTGCTGCGGCAGGCGTTGCGGTACTTGTGATCAGAAGCAGAAAAAAGAAAAAAGCCTGTTGATGAAACCATCAGCAGGCATCTGGCACGCCATGAGGGACTCGAACCCCCAACCAACTGATTCGAAGTCAGCGACTCTATCCATTGAGCTAATGGCGCA
>JBJESR010000043.1:0-5076 GCA_051882895.1 Lentihominibacter sp. | reverse complement strand
TATTATCAAATTTACTCCCCTCTGTCAATGGGTTTTTTGAAGTTTTTCGCAGTTTCACGACACACATTTTTCCTACATTATATAAGCATATATTCACCATGTTGTTTTATTCATAAACCTGCATTAATAACCAATTGCTTTCCAGCAGCCTTCAAACGCCATTCTTCAATTGACTTTTCTGTCAATTAAAGATATAATCTAAAATACCAGCAGGATGTATGGTGGTGTTTAGTACATTCTGTCTTTAGGCATTTATTTTTTACTTATTTAGTAAGGAGGAATTATTATGGGTAGAAAGATCCCTATGTGGCAGTGTATCCTGGTAATGATTGTACTCTTAGTACTTCTGTTCTGGGGTATTATGGTTGACACTGACGCAGGCGAAGGTCACGTTGCTCTCATTCTGGCAGGTGCTTTCGCAGCAGTAATCGCAGCTCTTAACGGCTGGAAATGGCAGGTTATGGAACAGGGTATCCTGGCTGCTATCAACAGATCCATGCAGGCTATGCTGATTCTTGCTGTTGTAGGTCTCATGCTTGCTTCATGGCTTGTTGGCGGAGTTATTCCTTCCATGATGTACTATGGAATCAAGGTTATCGCTCCTTCCATCTTCCTGTTCACAGCATGTCTGCTCTGCTCAATCGTATCACTGGCTACAGGTTCATCATGGTCGACAGCTGGTTCAATGGGTGTTGCCCTTATCGGCGTTGGTACTGCTCTCGGATATCCGGCTTATATGACAGCTGGTGCTGTTGTATCTGGTGCTTATTTCGGAGATAAGATGTCACCGTTATCAGATACTACAAACCTGGCTCCTGCAGTAGCAGGCTCCAACCTGTTTGATCACATCAAACACATGATCTGGACTACAGGTCCTTCACTCTGTATTGCACTTATCGTTTATCTCATTTTAGGTTTCTTCGGAGATCATACAGGTAATGCTGACACAGCAACTATCGATGCTATTCTCGGATTTATAACCGATAACTTCAATGTCGGCATCCTGTATCTCATCCCACCTGTATTCGTAATCGTAGCAGTTGCTATGAAGCTCCCTGCACTGCCTTCACTTATCGGCGGTGTTGTACTGGGTATTCCGTTCATGGTTACACAGACTGCTCATACAGGTCTGACTCTGAAATCAGTTCCTTCAATCCTCAACTATGGATATGAAGCTGCTGTTCCTGAAAATGCATCAGGCGTTATCCAGGAAGTTGGCGGACTCCTTTCCAATGGCGGTATGCAGGGAATGATGTGGACAATTTCACTGATTATGTGTGCTATGGTATTCGGCGGTATCGTTGACTGCACAGGTATCATGGGAAGCATTGCAGGCGCTCTGCTGAAGCTGGCAAGAGGAACAAGAGGCGGTCTGGTTGTAGTAACAGTATTCTCATGCATTATCGTAAATGCACTCTGTTCCGACCAGTATCTGTCAATCATCCTTCCTGGAAGAATGTACAAGGAAGCCTGGGAAGACAGAAAGCTCAAGCCGAAGAACCTGTCAAGATGTCTGGAGGACTCCGGTACAATCACTTCAAACTTCATTCCTTGGAACACTTGCGGAGCTACAATGAGCAGCTTCCTGAAGTGTCCTCAGTGGGGAGCAGGCGGATATGCACCGTTTGCAATTCTTAACTGGTTCAACCCTCTTGTATCCATGTTCTATGGATTCACGGGAATATCCATGGAAGAAATGACGGATGAAGAGTACCAGAAGGTTCTCGAAGCGAGAGAAGCAGAAAAAGCTGCAGCTCTCAAATCAATGGAAGCTTAATGGTTCGTAAAGCTACATAAACCAATAAACACCTTAAAAACGGTATGCAGCAGCATACCGTTTTTGTTAAGTAATATTACGCATCTGATGTTATAATACTTTTTAAATCCCTGATAATGTGTTAATATTAAATCACATCTGTAAACAAGGAGGTTGCCATGTCATTTAAAAGCAATGGAAAAAAACGCGATTTAAAGAAAATACTCAGTGCTGTAATGTGCTTTATCATTGCCCTGATGTTTTTCGGGTCACTGATTAAATACGATTTTTCTATAGGCAGGCTTATATTCGGTATAATCTGTCTCTATTTCGCTTCAGCGTTTTTCAGATCATCCAATGAATACTGAAATTCTGCTCTCATTTAATTTCTGAATACATATGTGTGCAGGCAAAGAATTTCCGGATACAGAACTTTTTTGCCTGTTTTTTGTTGATCTTTTTCCGGCACAACTGCTCCAGCCCTGTATTTTCAGCCAGTTATTATTTTTTTATTCTGGCACGATTTATGCTTTATTTATCTGTGCAAACAATAATTCCTCAAATAATAATTATAATTGAACATGCAGACAGGCAGGGACCGGCAGATTATTTTCTGCCGGCCCCTGCCTTATATTATCGTATCTCATTTTCCAGCAGCTCTGACAGCTCTGCCAGCCGCTTTCTATCCATAGGTTCCACACCTTCAAGCCTGTATTTCATGTTAAGCTTCTCGTATTTTTCAAGAGCCATAACATGATATCCCAGAAGCTCGACATTATATATATTTCTGATATGCTCCCTGACGAAGGTCGCAAGTGCTTTTATATTCTCTGCAGTATCGTTTATTCCGGGAACTATCACCTGCCTTACCCATATGGGAGTATTATGTTTATTGGCATGCTCAATCACCCTGAGCAGCGTATCCTGACTGCATCCGCTGATATATTCAAACTGCTGCGGATCGCTGTGTTTGACATCCATCAGAAGCATCTCACATTCTCTGATGATGTCTTCGGTGTATTCATCGATATATGTCGCACTTGTGTCGATTACCGATCCGATGCCGTTCTCGTTCAGCATCCTGACAGCTGACAGCAGGAATTCTCCCTGCATCAGCGGTTCCCCGCCCGAGAAGGTCACACCTCCATCTTTGCCGTAATACGGTATGGATCTCTTCGCAGTGTGGAGCACCTCCTCGAGTTTTATGTCATCGCCGCCGTTCATTTTCCATGTGTCCGGATTATGGCAGTACAGGCATCTGGCGGGACATCCCTGCAGGAAAAAAATCGTTCTGATTCCCGGACCGTCTACTGCTCCGAAGGTTTCAATTGAATGAAGTTTACCTGTAATCATAAACAGTTCTCCCTGGTGTTACGGTTATATCGCTTCATGGAAGGTTCTCATGATAACTTCTTTCTGGTGATCTCTGGAAAGGGCATTGAACCTTACCGCATAGCCTGAAACTCTGATGGTCAGGTTAGGGTATTTCTCAGGGTGTTCATAAGCATCCATAAGCAGTTCTCTGTTAAGAACATTCACATTGAGGTGGTGTGCTCCCTGTTTGAAGTAACCGGTCATAAGTCCTACCAGAGCATCTTTCTGAGCTTCCTTCGTCTTGCCGAGGGTGTCAGGTGTGATGCTGAAGGTATATGATACGCCATCCTTACAATCATCCCATTTCACTTTGGCAACTGAATTAAGTGAAGCGATAGCGCCATGGTCGTCTCTGCAGTGCATCGGATTTGCTCCCGGTGCGAACGGTTCTCCGGCTCTTCTGCCGTCAGGAGTGTTGCCGGTCTTCTTGCCGTATACTACATTTGATGTGATGGTAAGTACTGACAGTGTGTGTACCGCGTTCCTGTATGTAGGATGTTTTCTCAGTTCTTCAATAGTGCCTTCAGCAAGCTCGACTGCTATGTTGTCAACCCTGTCATCATCGTTGCCGTATTTAGGGAAATCACCTTCTGTTCTGTAGTCAACGATAATTCCGTTTTCGTCTCTGATAGGGTATACCTTGGCATACTTGATGGCGCTGAAGGAATCGGCGGCTACCGAAAGACCTGCAATACCGAAGGCCATCAGTCTCTTAACTTTACTGTCCAGAAATGCCATCTGGATTTTTTCGTAGTCGTATTTGTCGTGCATGTAGTGGATGATATTCATGATATTTACATAAAGACCGCACAGCCAGTCTCTGTATATGTTGAATCTTCTCATGGCATCATCATAATCGATGGGTCCGTCACCTCTGACAGGCTCCATCTGCGGTCCCAGATGCATCCCGGTTCTTTCGTCCACACCGCCGTTGAGTGCCAGGCACAGAATCTTGGCCAGATTGTATCTTGCTCCGAAGAACTGCATCTGTTCTCCCATCTCTATAGCTGATACACAGCAGGCGATGGAATAATCTTCTCCATATGAAGGTCTCATGATATCGTCGTTCTCATACTGGATTGAATCAGTATCGATGGAAACCTGCGCACAGAATCTCTTGAAAGGTTCAGGCAGGTTTTCTGACCAGAGTACAGTCATGTTAGGCTCCGGTGAAGGGCCCAGATTGTAAAGCGTATTGAGCATTCTGTACGAGTTCTTGGTAACCTTCGTTCTGCCGTCATCAGCCATTCCGCCGATACCTTCTGTGATCCACATAGGGTCGCCGCCGAACAGCTCGTTGTATTCAGGTGTTCTGAGATGCCTTGCCACTCTTAACTTAAGCACAAAGTCATCGACCATTTCCTGAATTTCCTCTTCAGTGTAGGTTCCTCTCTCCAGGTCTCTTTCTGCATATACATCGATGAAGGTTGATGTTCTGCCTATGGACATTGCTGCACCGTTTTCTTCCTTGATAGCGCCAAGGTATGCGAAGTACAGCCACTGGATAGCTTCCTTTGTGTCCTTTGCAGGCTCCGAAATGTCATATCCGTACATTGCTGCCATTTTCTTCAGTTCACCCAGTTCCACGATCTGTTTATGTATTTCTTCGGTAAGTCTTATGTTTTCTTCATCCATCGGCTGGCTGGCAAAGAATTCTCTGTCCTTTTTCTTCTCTGCGATCAGATGGTCGATTCCGTAGAGGGCAGCTCTTCTGTAGTCTCCGATGATTCTTCCTCTGCCGTATGCATCAGGGAGTCCTGTTATGAAGCCTGCATGTCTCACCTGCTTCATCTCTTCGGAGTATACACTGAAAACGCCGTCATTGTGGGTGGTTACATATTTGAAGACTTCTTCCACATCGTCTGCGATTTTCTCTCCGTAAGCTTCAGCAGACTGTCTTGCCATTCTGATTCCTCCGAAAGGGCAGATTCCTCTCTTGAGAGGTT
>JBJESR010000042.1:0-5099 GCA_051882895.1 Lentihominibacter sp. | reverse complement strand
TCCATCTGAAATCACAGTCTGTCCAGTCAAGAACTGTCAGATCATAATTTGCCATAAGCTCAGCTGCCTTCTCACCCATCCATCCGTCATACATGAGTTCTTCAACTTCATCGAAGGATGTCATCAGGTAAGGCAGATTAACGAAGCCCATCTCGGTTACAACTGCATCAATACCTACTGTTGAACCTATACCCATTTCAAGTGTTCCTGCCGAAATAGCTTCGCACATTTCCTTATCTGTACCGTGTACTCCGCCGAAGTCAAGAACCAGCTCGATCTGTCCATCTGATTTTTCTTCCAGTTCAGCCTTGAAATCCTCAGCTGCTCTGTACCATGCGTGTGTTGTTGCTACTGATGAGCCCAGATGAATTACCACCTTGTCTCCACTGTCTGAACTGCCGCCTCCGCCGCATGAAGCGAATGCAAGCACCATCGTCAGTGATAATACGATTGCCAGAACTTTTTTCATGTCTTCTCTCCTTTCTCAGTTCATATCCAATACATATGTGACAAATAAATCAACATTTATTTTTTAATTTCGCTAATATATATTGCAATTACCATGCCGTTTTATCGGAATCTTTTGAATTTCTGCTTTCAATCCCCGTAAGAGGTCTGAAAACCAGTGGTTTAATGAAATAAGGCATTACTTTTTTCCTTTTACGGTATGCTACTGCTGGCTATATCAGCTGAAATTACCGTCAGATTGATGAATTAATGCATCAGCACGTTTTAATTCTGCATCACTTCTGTTTTTCTCATATCAATATGTGATTTTACTTGTATTTTTCCATATACCCATTTTTTCTGCCTGCTTTATAAGATCTTCTCTGAAATCAGGATGGGCGATGGATATCAGCAGTTCTGCTCTTTCCCATGTTGATTTGCCCTTGAGGTTCACTGCACCATATTCGGTTACAATATAATGTGTCGCACTTCTCGGAGCCGAAACGATGGACCCCTCCGGCAATGTAGGCAGAATCAGCGAACGTGTCGTACCATCCTTGTACTTCCTTGTTGATGGGGTACAGAGAAAGCTCTTGCCTCCTTCTGACTGAAATGACCCCATTACGAAGTCCAGCTGACCGCCTGTCCCTCCGATATGCTGCAGTCCATCTGATTCCGAGTTGACCTGCCCGAACAGATCCACCTGCAGACAGCTGTTTATGGATACTGCTTTGTCATTTGAAGCTATGACATCGATATTATTGACGTAATCTACAGGAGCAATAAATCCCATCGGATTATCATCAAGAAAATCATATACTTCCTGTGACCCCATAGCGAAAGTGAATACCATCTTGCCTTTGTTTGTATTCTTATTTCCTGTAATCTTGCCCTGCTGATAAAGCTTGACATATGCGTCCACAAACATTTCTGTATGTACCGAAAGATCCTTTATGTCTGACTCTGCGATCATCTTGCCCACATAGTTCGGCATCCCTCCGATACCCAGCTGCAGAGTTGAACCACTTTCGATCTTATCAACGATATGCCCTGCAATTTTCTGTTCGATTTCTGTGGCATCCTTCGCAACAACACTCGGCAGAGGCGCAGCAGGAGCCTCAACCACCATATCAACCTGGGATATGTTTATTGTGTTTTCCATGCCATGAACCACAGGCTGTGCAGGATTCACTTCAACAATTACCTTTTCGGCAGCTTTGATAATTCCCCAGTATTCTGCCAGCTGAGGCCCGAAAGAAAAGTTGCCGTATTCATCCATCGGGCTTACCTGAAACATTGCCACATTTATCGGTCCTACATTTTCTGCCATGTATTTAGGGTTTTCTCTGAACTGTACCGGTATGAACCAGCAGCAGCCCTGTTTGTTCATTTTCCTGTCAAGTCCGCTCATGTGCGTTGAAAGGTACCTGAAGTGCTTCGCTTCAGGGTCTGCCTGAAGAATTGCAGGCGGCTCCGGATAATTCCATATCGTATCCATTACCAGAACATCCGTCAGCTCTTCGGTACGTCTGGCCAGAGCCTTGTCAAGCTCTCTTACTATTCCGCAGAAAAGGCCGTAATGGATTCTGTCACCGGATTTCACCACCTTGACCGCTTCATCAGCCGTTGTCAGTTTCCTGCTGTATTCCTTCTGTATTTCCGTCATGCCTGTAAACTGTCTTATCGTTTCCATTTTTCCCTCCTTTTGCTGTCCTCTTATCTGTCGCTGTAATCATAAAATCCTCTGCCGCTCTTCCTGCCGTATTCACCACGTGCATATCTCTCTGTAAGACATGCGGCAGGTCTGTCGCTGACATCTCCGGAATTTCTGAATTTTTCCATGTATACGTTGTATTCCAGATCTATTCCTGTCATATCCAGCGTTTCCAGAGGTCCCATCGAGTGTCCCAGAGCACCCTTTACAGCTGTATCTATATCCTCTACAGATGCTATGCCCTGATCTACCAGATAACAGGCCTCCCTTGTCAGTGCACTGAATATCCTGTTGACTACAAACCCGTATATTTCTTTTTCTATGACAACAGGTGTCTTGCCTATTGTCTTCACAAACTCAAATGCTGTGTCGAAGGTTTCTGCAGAAACATGGGGTCCTCTGACAACCTCCACTATCTTCATCACGAGAGCTGGATTGAAAAAGTGCATGTTGAGCACCTTTGACGGATCGGCCACCGCATCTGCAAATCTCGAACTTACGATATAGGAGCTGTTGCTTGCGTATATTGTTCTGTCCGGAGTCAGCTCGTCAATGGACGCCAGTGCTTTTTTCTTTACTGCGACTATATCCGATACTGCTTCTATTACCATATCTGCGTTTTCTGCAGCAAGCTTCAGATCCGCAGTAAAGATGAGTCTGCTTTTTATTTCTGCCGCCTCAGCTTCAGATATCTTTCCTTTGGCAATCCTTTTTTCAAACCAGCTGTCTGAAAAACTCTCTGCGTTCTCAATCATTTCCTGACTTATGTCATAGCATACAACCTGATATCCGCTTATCGCTGTCTGCATAGCAATCTGATTTCCCATTATTCCTGAACCCATAACAGTCACTTTCCTGATATCCATCTTATCCACCTCTTTCTGTTTATCAGTGTTACGCAAACAATATCAGCAACAGCTGTGCCAAAGAATCAGAAAAATACTTTTTCATTTTGCAGTTTGTCTGTATTCCAGTAATTTCAAGGCCTCCGGAAATCGATTTTTTTATCTGACATTTTCATAACACAAAAAAACACCGGACTCCGATGTATTTTAACATCGGAATCCGGCCTGATTTTTCAATTCACTGCATTTATGCATCACCGCTGATCTGAACTCTGCATCACCCGGCATCGCTGCATCCATTCCGGCTACAGCCCGTATTTATTGATTTTTCGTACAACCGTAGACTGATCCACCTTGAGAGCCTCACCGATTTTTCTGGACGATCCGTATTTTTCCTTAGCTTTTTTCAGGATATTCTTTTCATAATCATCCACCTGCTCCTGAAGCGATCTTTCTTCTCCTCCACTCCCGCTGTCGCAGCATTCAGAGGCAAGCCACGGTATATCCCTGAGCTCTATATATTCATCACGGCTCACTATCATCATATTCTCAATGGTATTCTTAAGCTGCCTGATATTACCGGGCCATTCATAGCTCTCAAGCTCTTTTATCACTTCGTATCTGATCTTCTTGTCAATACCGTACTGTTTGTTATACTGACGAATGAATCTGAAAGCCAGAGGAGCGATTTCATCCCGGCGTTCCCTCAGCGGCGGGATTTTGATGCTGATGACATTGAGTCTGTAGAACAGATCTTCACGGAACTCTCCGTTTTCTACAGACTTTTCCAGATCCTTGTTTGTGGCGGCAACCACATTGATATCCAGTGGGATTTCCTTTACTGAACCGATTCTGGTTATTGTTCTGGTTTCCAGTGCTCTCAGGAGTTTCACCTGCAGATTCATGCTCAGTTCTCCTATTTCATCCAGAAATACAGTGCCTCCATTAGCTGCTTCAAGCAAACCGATCTTTCCACCCTTCATGGCCCCTGTGAACGCACCCTCCTCATATCCGAAGAGTTCTGATTCCAGCAGGTTTTCAGGTATCGCACCGCAGTTCACCGCAACAAACTTCTTCTCTCTGCGCAGCGAACTTTTTTCATGAAGACTTCTGGCAACCAGCTCTTTGCCTACTCCTGAATCGCCTGTAATAAGAACCGTCGTATTGAAATTGCATATTCTCTCTGTCAGATCATAAATCGCACGCATTTTACTGTTGACGACAACAATACCATTGTCATCCTCTTTATCCCCATCTGAAATCACCTGCTCATGATACATCTCAACGGTTTTTCTGACTGAATTCAGTTCCTGTTTCAGATGATAAATCTCTGAAATATCCCTGACATTCACAATAACAAGTTTAATGCTCCCGTCATCATTGAATATCGGTGTCCCCGTAACTATGACACGCTTGTTGTTCTGGGTGGAATGCTCCATGGACACGGTTCTTCTCTGCTCCAGAACCAGCAGAATAACCGATGTTTTCATCCATACAGGATTTATCAGCTCCCTTACATCATGGCCTATTATGTCCTCCCGTTTTATTCCTGTATTTCTTTCATATGCTTCATTGGCATAAAGGGCATAACCCTCACTGTCTCCGATAAGTATGCCGTCAAAGGATTTCTCTACAACTTCCTTGAAATCATCGAACAGAGGCATCTGCTGATGATCCTTGCTCCCATTGTTTTCTTTGTTGTTCATTGCTGTTTCCCGGTTCCTTCCATACGTTACATTTCAACCGACTTTTATTACATTTCAAATAATAATTATACACCAAAACGCATATCTTTAAAATACTGACATTTCACAATTTTATTTCATGGTATCTATATCCCGTAATACGCTGACAATAATGTTGTGACTACAGGCAGGGTCAGTATCGAAAACAAGGTTGAAAGAGCCACACTCTCTGCAGCAAGCGATGCATTTTTGTTTTCTCTCGCGGCTATGGCAACTATCATTACAATGGTCGGGAAAGCTGATGCATAAACCATTATCAGCTTGACAGAAGTGTACAGCGGAAGCCAGTTGACTGCCAGAAAGGTAAACAGCGGCCACAGAGTAAGACTTATCACGGTTATCACCACC
>JBJESR010000041.1:0-24747 GCA_051882895.1 Lentihominibacter sp. | reverse complement strand
ATATTATGAAACTCTGACACCGCTGTATGCCAGCTTTCATGATGACGATAAGACCTTCTCGCTGATGTGGACGGAATATGATAAGTTTTATGAGAACTACTGCGAAAATCAGAAAACTTATGGTGATAACCACGGAGTGCTGTGTCAGTCATCAGCACCGCCGCCACCGAATGCATATACAGTATCAACGGTTCCATGGATCAGCTTCAGGCATTTTGCAGTACACACACATGATAATAAACCGTACTTTTTCCCGTCGGTGGAAGCAGGGAAAATATATGAGGATGCAGAGGGCAGAAAACAATTGCCGCTGTCAATTACCTGTCATCATGCAACTACAGATGGATATCATGTGGATATGTTTCTTAAAGATTTAGAGTCTGAAATAAACAGACTGAAGGAGTATATATAGTCAGAATAATTTGACTCGAAAGCCGAAATATGTTAAAATTTCTCTGACAGTCGGGTGAAGAATCTGGGAGAGACTGCAGTGATGCGGCGCCGAAGGTGAACAGAGCGAAAAACTCTCAGGCAAAAGGACCAGGTTTGGACGACACTCTGGAAAGCAGCAATGCACCGAAGAGGATAAATCTTTCAGGTTAAACGGACAGAGCGCGCAGATATATACCTACTTTATATTTGTGCGTTTTTTTGTTTCCAGGAATTCAAGGAGGAGAAGAAATGGGTGAGTTAAAGCGAACACAGCTGTATGATGCGCATGTGAAGGCTGGCGCCAAAATGGTCGATTTCGGAGGCTGGGAGATGCCTATCCAGTATCCGACAGGAATAATTGCTGAACATATGTATACAAGGCATGCCTGCAGTATATTTGACGTGTCTCATATGGGAAGACTTAATATCAGAGGGCCGGAAAGAGTCAAGTTCCTTCAGCATGTGCTGACAAACAATGTACAGGCTCTCGAACTGAATAAGGCACAGTATTCAATAGTTCCAAACGAACAGGGAGGAGCTATCGACGATGCATATGTATACTGTTTTGAAGAAGATTATTTCACAGTAGTTGTAAATGCTGCCAATACAGATATCGTGCTGGAGCATTTCAATGAACAGATCAAGGCATTTGATGCCACTCTAGAGAATGTTTCTGCCCAGTGGGCGGCAATCGCAGTGCAGGGTCCTGAATCAAAGAATATCCTGCAGAGAATCGTCGGCGGAGATGTGCAGCTGACAGAGCCTATGAGAAATGAACTCAATACACTTACAGTTCCATCAATGGACAACATGGTGATGAGAGTAGCTAAAACAGGTTATACAGGTGAACCTATCGGATATGAAATATATATTAAGAGCGAATATGCAGAAAAAATGTGGGACAGACTGATTGAAGAAGGTGCAAAGCCTGCAGGTCTGGGAGCCAGAGACACAACTCGTCTTGAAGCCGGAATGCCGCTGCATGGCCATGAACTGGGAAAAGATAAGGACGGTAAAGAAATCCCTATTTTCGCAATACCTCTGGCAAAATTCGCAGTAAGCTTTTCTGACCAGAAAGGTGATTATATCGGACGCAGCAGCCTGAAGAAACAGCAGGAAGCTTTCATCAGAATCAATAACAGAGATTTTACGGACTGTGAAGCATTACCTAGAAGAATGATGCCTATTACATTGCTGGGACGAGGCGTTATGAGAGCAGGATGCCCTGTAATGAAAGATGGTAAAGAAATAGGTTACGTAACAAGCGGAACAATGGTTCCTTACTATGTATCCGAAGGTAAGGGATTAAGTACTAAAATTACAGATCAGATCAACAGAAGAAGTATAGGATTCTGCTTCATAGACAGTGATGTGCTCAACGATGAAAAGGTACAGGTGGACATCAGAGGAAAGCTTATCGATGCAGTGATACCTGAATATCACATGAAGAACGATGCGCCTCCGTTTACAAGAGTTATCCTTTATCGTGAGGATGAAGAGGAAGTGGAGGCACCAAAGACTCAGACCCGTGAATCAGCGATGAAGCTGATCAGTGATGCTCTCGATAACCATGTATGGAGACAGGAGGAATGCATCAATATGATTCCATCTGAAATGTCTGCATCCAAGGCAGTAAGAATGCTGCAGATATCAGATCCTTGCTTCAGATATGCAGAGCACAGAAAGATTGCTTCCTTCTATGATGAAGAAGTGTTCTATTACCAGGGAACAGAATTCATCGGCAGAGTTGAGGAAATGCTGGCTCAGGAGATGGCAAAATTCCTCGGATGCAAAGAAGTTGAGACAAGAGTGCTCAGCGGACAGATGTCAAATACATGTGTGTTCTCAGCTCTCGTTGACTTCAAGAACAGACTTAACAGGAAGGTTGAGCCAAAGCGTCTGGGATACATACTGAACAACCACATTATCAAAGGCGGACACCTCTCGGCACAGCCGATGGGAGCGTTAAAGGATTTCGTTGCCGTTGATCCTGTTACAGAGAAGAAAGCTGTTGTGAACTTCCCTGTATGCGAAGCAGATCCGTACAGAATTGATGTTGAAAAGACCAAAGAGGTTATAGATGAGTACAGACCTGAGCTCATTATATTCGGCAAGAGCATGGTTCTTTACAAAGAGCCTGTTAAAGAAATCAGCGACTTTGTCAAGAAGATGGGTTATGATACAAATATCATGTATGATATGGCTCATGTTCTGGGACTGATAGGAGATCATTTCCAGAAACCGTTTGAAGATGGCGCCGACATTGTTACTGGTTCAACTCACAAGACATTCTTCGGGCCTCAGCGTGGAGTTATAGGTGTAAACTGGGATAAGAGCGACCTTAAATATGGATTATGGGAAACAATACAGTCGAGAGCATTCCCGGGAAGCACAAGCAACCATCATCTCGGTACCCAGCTGGCACTGCTGATGGCAGCATATGAAATGAACACCTTCAAGGATGAATATCAGAAGAGCATCATAAAGAACGCCAAGAGCTTTGCTAAGAGTCTGGCTGATGCAGGCTTCCAGGTTGAAGGTGATCCTTCTATAGGATATACTGAAACTCATCAGGTGATTGTAAGTGTCGGATACGGCACCGGTCCTGAAATTGCACAGAGACTTGAAGACAACAACCTTATCTGCAACTATCAGGCAACTCCTTATGAAGAAGGATTCACTGCTTCCGGAGCACTGAGACTGGGTGTATCAGAAATGACCCGTTTCGGATTCACTGAGAAGGAATTTGCCAAAGTGGCTGAGCTGATGGCCGATTGTGCACTCAGAGGCAAAGATGTTAAAGAAGAGGTCAGAAAGCTCAGGAGCGGCTTTACGGTTATGAAGTATTGCTTTGATGATTCTGATATGGAAAAAGCACTTGAAGATTTCGCAGTGCGCTTAGGGCTGTAAAAAGCGATTATCAAATATAAAGGAGATAATAAATGGGAAATACAGATAGAAACAAAGAATTCGGACGAATAGGTTTCGCGCCGGCTGATATCATGCTTCCGGCAGACTGTGACTGGGAAAAATGGGCAGTCGTGGCATGCGACCAGTTCACATCTCAGCCTGATTACTGGGAACGTGTAGCAGAGGCAGCAGGAGATTCTGTATCGACCTTCAGACTGATTCTGCCGGAAATGTACCTTTCCGGCGGAAACACTGAGGACAGAATAAAGGATATTCACAATGCCATGGATCAGTATATTCAGGACGGAGTGTTCAGAACATATGAGGATTCATTCATATATCTTGAACGTGTACAGAGTGACGGCAGGATCAGACGCGGCATTATCGGCATGGTGGATCTGGAGTGCTATGATTACAACAAAGGCAGCACGTCACTTATCCGTGCAACCGAAGGAACTGTTCTGGAACGAATACCGCCGAGACAGGCTGTAAGACGTGAAGCTTCTATAGAACTGCCTCATGTAATGCTGCTTATAGATGACCCGGACAATACGGTTATAGGACCTCTTGCAGAATGCAGAGAAGATTGTCTCTATGATTTTGATCTGATGGAAGGCGGCGGACATGCTTCTGCATATCTTGTTCCGGATGCTCAGAAGAAAGGCATTGCTGATGCTCTCAACAAACTGCTTGATGCGAGCGGTGATTCACAGCTTCTGTTTGCAGTAGGCGACGGAAATCACTCGCTGGCAACTGCGAAAGCGTGCTACGAAGAGCTGAAGCAGGAGATAGGCAGTGAAGCGGCTGCTGTTCATCCGGCAAGATGGGCGCTGGCGGAAATCGTGAACCTCTATGATGATGCCCTGTCCTTTGAACCGATTCATCGCGTGATGTTCGATGTTGATGCGGCAAAGGTTCTTGAAGGATTGAGAAGTTTCTATCCCGATCACAAAGAAGGTGCAGATGAGACAGGTCATGTTATCGAATATGTGACAGAAGAAGGAAATGGATTTATCACGATAATGGGATCTGATTCCAACCTTCCTGTAGGAACATTGCAGAAATTTATTGATGATTATCTGCAGAACAACAGCGGTTCTGTTGATTATATCCATGATGAGATAGCCAGAGATTTCGGAGCACGTCCCGGATGCATAGCATTCATGCTTCCGCCTATGGAGAAACACAGTCTGTTTGAGAGCATAGTGTCAGACGGAGCTCTCCCGAGAAAGACTTTCTCTATGGGACACGCCGAAGATAAGAGATATTATATAGAAGCAAGAAAAATCCGATAGACATCGGAAACAGCAGAGTTTATTATGGCGGGAAGATCGCCTGAACGATATTGAAATCAATAATGGAGGTATTATTATGAATTTTCCTGGAGAATTAAAGTATTCAAAATCACACGAATGGGTTAAGATGATCGATGACACTACAGCACTTGTGGGCCTGACTGATTTCGCTCAGCAGGAACTGGGAGATCTGGTATTTATCAATCTGCCTGAAGAAGGCGATGAATTCGATGCTGATGAGGTGTTTGCAGATGTTGAATCAGTAAAAGCTGTATCAGATGTACTGCTGCCTGCTGCAGGAACAATCGCGGAAATCAATGAAGAGCTTCTGGACGAGCCTCAGCAGATAAACTCGGATCCATATGGTGCATGGCTTGTCAAGGTTGAAGGAATCACAGGATTTGCAGAACTTATGGATGCTGATGCGTACGAAGCATATATTGAAACTGTTGAAGAGTAATGCTGCTGCAGATAATAAAACATCAATGTCAAGGAGGTGTTTAAATGGGTTCCTATGTTTCTAACACGGAGAGAGAACAGATGGAAATGCTCAGGGAAACCGGATGCGGCAGTTTTGATGAACTGTTCTCCGGACTTCCTCAGGAGATGGTTATTTCCGAAGGGCTGGACATACCGGAAGGTAAAAGTGAGCTTGAAGTTATCCGCAGCATGAAGGAAATGGCCGAAAAGAATAAGAAGTATAAGAGCTGTTTCAGAGGAGCAGGTGCTTACAGACACTATATACCTTCTATAGTAAAAAGTGTTGTAGAAAAAGAAGTGTTCGTAACTGCGTATACACCTTATCAGGCAGAACTGAGTCAGGGAATACTGCAGTCGATTTTTGAATATCAGACTATGATATGTGAACTGACAGGAATGGATGTTTCCAACGCATCCGTTTATGATGGAGCTGTTGCTGCTGCAGAGGCAGTAATGATGTGCAGAGACAGACGACATGAAACTGTTTTCGTTTCTGCTTCAGTTCATCCGAATGTGCTCAAGGTAATCAGGACATACAGCAATGCTGCTGATGTAAAAGTAGTTGTTGTTCCTGAAACCGATGAGCATGTTACAGACCTTGATATGCTCAGAAAGCTGCTGGAGGAGGAAGATAAGCCGGCGTGCTTTTACATGGAACAGCCGAACTACTATGGTCTTCTCGAAGACCCTGCAGCAATGGCTGAAATTGTACATAATGTCAAGGCAAAGTTCATCATGGGATGCGAGCCGATTTCTCTCGGAGTGTTAAAAACACCGGGTGAATACGGTGCCGATATAGCAGTAGGAGAAGGTCAGCCTCTGGGTATGCCTCTTTCCTTTGGAGGACCTTATCTGGGATTCATGGCAGTTAAGGCGGATATGATGCGAAAAATACCGGGCAGAATTGTAGGTGAGACAACAGATGATGCCGGTAACAGAGCTTTTGTACTGACACTTCAGGCAAGAGAACAGCATATCAGGCGAGAGAAGGCCAGCTCCAATATCTGCTCCAACCAGGCCTTGTGTGCCCTTACTGCATCAGTTTATATGTCAGCAATGGGGCCTGAAGGTATTGCGGAAGCTGCACGTCAGTGTGCTGCGAAAGCTCACTATCTGGCATTAAAACTGGGAGATGCCGGGCTGAAAACTGAAAGCAGCAATGAATTCTTTAATGAATTCGTAACTGTACTGCCTGAAGGGACTTCTTGTGAAGCCATACTTAAGGCACTGGACGATAATGGTATCCTGGGAGGTCTTCAGCTTGATGACAGCAGAATTCTCTGGTGTGCGACAGAGGTGAATACCAGAGCAGAGATAGACAATGCGGCAGAAATCGTTAAAGCAGTTATCAGCGGGAAGGAGGCGTAGCAATGGATCTTATTTTTGAAAAAAGCGTTCCTGGAAAGAAGCTTACTATCCTGCCGGAATGCGATGTTCCTGAGGTTGAATTTGACCCTGCTTTCTGCAGAAGTAAAAAACTGAACCTTCCGGAAGTATCTGAAACAGAAATCAGCAGGCATTACAGCAGGCTGGCTGACAGATCTCATGGTGTGAATGATGGATTTTATCCGTTAGGTTCATGCACAATGAAGTATAATCCGAAAGTAAACGAAGATGCAGCCGGCCTCGATGAACTGACAGACATCCATCCGCTTCAGCCGGTTTCATCTGTTCAGGGATGGCTTGAAATATTTGATACAGCTGAAGAATATCTCAGAGAGATTACCGGAATGGATGCGGTGAGCTTCCAGCCGGCAGCCGGAGCCCATGGAGAATTCACCGGGATACAGCTGATCAAGGCATATCATATGGCCAATAATGATACTAAGAGAAACAAGATAATAGTGCCTGATTCAGCTCATGGAACAAACCCTGCCAGCGGATCAATGTGCGGTTACGAGGTTGTAAGCGTACCTTCCAGTGAAGAAGGCGGTATAGACCTTGAACAGCTTGCTGCTGCAGTTGGCGATGATACGGCCGGTCTGATGCTGACAAATCCGAATACGCTGGGCATATTTGACAGGAATATCCTGAAAATAACAGAGATAATTCATGACGCAGGAGGTCTGTGCTATTACGATGGTGCAAATCTGAATGCTGTAATGGGAATCGTACGTCCGGGAGATATGGGCTTTGATGTTATGCACATGAATCTCCACAAGACTTTCTCGACTCCTCATGGCGGCGGAGGTCCGGGAAGCGGCCCTGTGGCATGCAAGGATTTTCTGGCAGGATTCCTGCCGGGCATACACATCGGTAAAACAGACGCCGGTAAATATGATATTGAAGCTGCACCGGATACAATAGGCTCAGTAGGTTTATTCTACGGCAATGCACTGGTGGTTGTGAAAGCGTTGTCATATCTGCTTACCCTGGGACGTGAGGGAGTACCGGAAGCCGCAAAGAATGCGGTGCTGAATGCTAACTATATGAAGGCGAAGCTGGAAAAAGTGTACACTGTTCCTTATGACAAGGGCTGTATGCATGAATTCGTTATAAGTGCTGTTGACATAAAGAAGGAAACGGGAATAACGGCGCTTGATATCGCTAAATCACTGATCGATTACGGTATCCATCCTCCTACAATCTATTTCCCTCTTATTGTTCATGAAGCTCTCATGTTTGAACCTACGGAGACAGAAACCAGAGAAGAACTGGATAAAGCGGTTGAGGTACTGCTGAAGATACATGAAGAAGCTTACAGCAATCCTGATAAGCTTCACAGTGCACCACACAATGCAGTTATAGGAAGACCGGATGAAGTGACCGCGGCAAGAAAGCCTGTAGTACGATTCGACTTTGGAGCAGAAGAGTAATCTCATCAGGAGCGGAAATATGGACAAAAAATATGATCTTATTATTATCGGAGCCGGACCGGGAGGTACTGATGCAGCTGAAGAGGCTGCATCAAGAGGTCTGAAAACGGCCATCATAGAAAAAAGCTGTATAGGCGGAACATGTCTGAACCGTGGATGTATACCGACCAAAACCATACTGCATACAGCAGAGCTGTACAGAGAAGCCAGAGAGGGCAGCGGTATCGGTATCATCAATAATGAAAATCTTAAAGTTGATGCAGCGGTACTTCAGGAAAACAAGGAGAGCATTCTTGATAAGCTCAGATCAGGGCTGACGTACACAATGGAGCACTGCGGAGTCGATATAATCGAGGGTACAGGAGTTATTACCGACAGAAACCATGTGAAGGTCGGCGATTCACTGATTGAGGCTGACAACATCATGATTGCCACAGGATCAGTACCTGGAGTACCTCCGATCCCGGGAAGCGATCTGCCGAATGTGGTTACCAGCGATGAAATGCTGTCGCTGGATCGTATTCCGGAGAGCCTGGTAATCATTGGAGGAGGAGTTATCGGTATAGAATTCGCTGCAATATACAGCAGTCTCGGATGCCGTGTGACTGTGATAGAATTCCTGAAGCGTGCTCTCTGCAATCTCGATAAGGAAATCGGCAGAAGTGTATCCATGGTTCTTGGCAAGAGAGGTGTGGATATTCACACAAACTCGAGAGTGGAGAAAATAACTCCAGGCAGTGACGGGAAAACTCTGCAATGCATATACGACGAAAAGGGCAAAACGTGTGAAGCCGAGGGTGAGATGGTCCTTATCGCTGCAGGACGCAGACCTTATACCGACGGACTTATCTGTGATGAAAGCTCAGAAGAGGTTAAACAGCTGGAGATGGAAAAGGGACGTATCCTGGTTGATGAGAATTATGAGACGAGCGTTCCGGGTATATATGCTATAGGAGATGCCATCGGAGGAATCCAGCTGGCACATGTGGCCAGTGCTGAGGGCAGGAATGCTGCGGCACATATTGCCGGAGGAAAGCCGCCTGTACGTATGAATGAAGTTCCGTCATGCGTATACACAGATCCGGAGATAGCATGTGTAGGTATCACTGCCGATGAGGCGAAGGAAGCCGGAATCAAGGTTATTGCCAGGAAATATCCTATGAGCGGCAATGGCAAGTCTGTTCTGACACAGCAGGAGAGAGGTTTCATTAAGATCATCGCTGATGCAGAAAGCGGGAAGATCCTTGGAGCGCAGATGATGTGCGCCAGAGCGACGGATATGATTTCGCAGTTTTCGCAGGCTATAGCATCGGAGCTGACTCTTGATGATATGTCGAAGTTCATATACCCTCATCCTACCTTCTGTGAAGGGATAGGTAAGGCTGCAGGAAGGTGAACGATGCAAGGCTATAACTGCATTATGATATATAACAGAGGCAGGGACAGACTGCTGTTCTGCAGACGGCTGAGTGATCCCTACGAGGGTAAATTCAATCTGGTCGGAGGTAAGATAGACACAGGTGAGGATCATTTCCATGCGGCATACAGAGAGCTGCAGGAGGAAACAGGGATAACCTCTGCAGATGTCATGCTTACACACATGATGGATTTCACATATTATAATCAGGACTGCTATGTGGAAATATATGCCGGTGTTCTCAAGAATGAGGTGGAACTGAAACCCGAAAAACATCCTCTGCACTGGCTGACTCTGGATGAGGATTTTTTTGATCTGGAAAGATTCGCCGGGGAAGGTAATATCGGGCATATGGTTCAGCAGGTGGAAATATACGGCATGGGAATTTAAAAACCGCAAGATAATAGCTTGATTTTACTCCGTATTTTTATTAAAATATATATATAATTAAATACAACTAATGAAAACGACACACGTAGAGCACAGCTCGTAAATCTGATCACGGGACATGCTGGACGTGTGTTTTTTTGTGTGCAGGGGAGGTTTTTATGACAAACACACATGAACGTAAGCCGGAAACGATAATTTTTGTAGCAGCGTTTTCAGCGTTTCTGGCAACTTTTAATGAGACTTTTCTAAACGTTGCTTTTTCACCGATAATGGCTGATTTCGGTGTCAGGATTTCTACTGTACAGTGGCTGGCGGCAGCTTATATGCTGGGGGCGGCTGTGATGGTTCCTGTATCAGCGTTCCTTTACAGAAGCATCCCGACAAAGCCTCTTTATCTTGTTACAGTGGCTCTCCTTATCGTGGGGAGTGTTACCGGGGCCCTTGCTCCGAATTTCGGCGTACTGCTGGCGGGCAGGATTATTCAGGCGTTAGGAACCGGGATGCTTATTCCTATCGGTATGAATATAACTCTTGAAGTTGCACCTAAACGTAAGCTTGGAACATATATGGGCATTATGGGTGCAATGACCACCCTTGGTCCATCATCCAGTGTTATTGCGGCGGGACTGCTGCTGAATTTTTTCCCGTGGCAGATTCTGCTGTGGGTATTCGCAGGTCTGTCAGCACTTTGTTTCCTGTGCGGGCTGTTGCTGCTGGACAATGTGGCAAATCTCACTCACCCTAAACTGGATTCTGTATCACCGGTTCTTATAGGCCTGGCTCTGATAGGAATTCTATATGGAATTTCAACAGTATTTTCAGGAAATATTAAACTGGCTGTCATTGCGGCTGCTGCAGGAGTTATTTTCCTGGTACTGTTCATCAGACGGCAGAAGAAGCTGCCGGAACCGCTTATAGATCTGCGTCCTCTTTCGGTGAAACCTTTTGCGACAGGTGTTGTAATAAATATGCTTTCACTTATAGTGATTTTTGCAATGAATATAGTTATGCCGCTGTTTATGCAGAATGTTCTGGGAAGGTCCGCTCTGAGTGCATCCCTTACACTCTTTCCCGCTATCCTGCTTTCATGCGTTGTGGCACCGATTGCCGGCAGGGTTTATGACAGGCACGGAGCCAGAGTTCTGCTTCCTCTGGGATTTGCCCTTATATGTGCATTTACTTTCGCCCTTACCTTCGGTAAAGATACCGGTTCACTGATTGTGCTGGCAGTGCTGTATATTCCTGTTATATGCGGATCTGCTCTTATTATCGGTCCGGTTCAGAGCCTGGCACTTTCATATCTGACTCATGAACTTAATCCTCACGGCGTGACAGTGATGAGTACAGGTTTTCAGATTGCAGGATGCATAGGTTCATCACTGTTTACCGGTGTCTATTCCATGGGTGCAGCGGCGGGGCAACCTGAAACCGGCTTTACATCGGCAGGCGTGCTGGCTGCAGTCCTTGCACTGGCAGGGCTGGTTCTGGCAATTGTGATCAACAGAGGAGCTCAGAAAATTCCGGCATCAAAGCCTGCATCAGGACCTCTGGAAACAACAGGTATAGCAGCTGTTATGAAACGTGATGTATTCAGTGTTTCGGTACATGCGACTCTGCTGGATGCGCTTAAATGCATGACCGAAAAGAAGACAGGCGGGCTGCCTGTTCTGGCTGATGATGGACATGTGGCAGGTTTTATTTCTGATGGAGATATCGTCAGGTTTATGCTGGATACAGATACGGATAATGCAAATTTCGCATCCATGTATCCGCTGTGGCATGATACCAAGGCGCTTGATGAACAGCTGGAAGGCCTTGATAAATACAATGTTATGGAGCTTGCCAACAGGAAGGTGATAGCCGTTGATATTGCAGATGATGTCAGAGGGCTTTTCAAGATCCTTTCAGATAAGAAAATCAAGAAGGTTCCTGTGCTTGAGAACGGAAAGATTGTAGGTACAGCCAGCCGGTCAGATCTGCTGCGTAAGCTGGTGGCCCAGTCACCGGTGGTACAGGGATAAAAACTGTGGACTTAATGCAGTATTATGATATAATGATGACGTGAGAAATCAGAGCGTCAAGTTTCAGATTGCCACCCCGATGGGAGGCAATCTTTTTTTAAGGAGGATTAAATGCTGTTAGACTGTTTAGCTGTCGGAGCCGGTGGATTCATAGGTTCCGTCTTAAGATATCTGGTGAGTCTGATACCGTTTCTGAACAGAAGCGATATTCCGCTGCAGACCCTGGCAGTAAATCTGATAGGTGCAGTACTTATCGGAATGCTCGTCAGGTCTTCTGACTCCTGCCAGTGGCTTAGCGGGCACACCATGCTGCTGCTCAAAGTCGGAGTATGCGGAGGCTTCACCACTTTTTCCACCTTTTCACTGGAGTCTCTGGGGTTTATTGAATCGGGAAAATGGACAGCCTTCGCTATTTATGCTGCAGCAAGTCTTGTACTGTGTATCGCAGGAGTGTTTTTCGGTAAATGGATTGCAGGTGCAGTTCAGGGATAGAAGAAACATCAGGTGGAGATTATGAAAAAAGAAACATATGTTAAAATGATGGATTCAGTAAACAGTTCACCATTTATATACAATCTGGTGGTATGGAGCGACCGGATACTGACGAAGACAGTTTATCTGGCATATCCGGTATTTCTTATCGTACTTTTTATGCACAGGGATGCCGGACTGCTGAGAGCTGTGCTGGTTCCCGGAGTCTCATTTCTCCTGGTCAGCGTTTTCAGGAGAATCTGCAATGCCCCCAGACCTTATACTGTTTTTGATACACCTCCGGTAATAAAAAAAGAAACGCTGGGGAAATCATTCCCCAGCAGACATATTTTTTCTATATTTGTGATTGCTGCAACTGTTTTCAGGTTTTATCCGGCGGCAGGCACAGTTCTCGGTGCAGCCGGAATAGTTATGGCATCTGCCAGAGTTGCCGGTGGAGTGCACTTTCCGAGAGATGTCATAGCCGGTGCAGCAATCGGTATCATGTGTTCAGTGATCGGATTTGCGGTTTAGAATCTGAAGCATTTTCCGCATACATCAGGTGATGGTGTGTGTTCGTTTACTGTTTTGCAGTATTCCTGACATTTTGCTCTGTCGATACCGTCTTTGCTGATGGCACATCCCGGGCAGGCACTGATCATATCATCGCTGCATTCCACATTGCTTCCTTCCTGGAAACAGCTGTCTGTCAGAAGCTGCTGATAAACCGCTTCAAGCTGTTCGTTGGACAGCATATCGAAATCGGCTGCATACATTCCGTCGGTTATTATACCGCCGACGCGTCCCAGTCTGCCATCAGGCGTGCGGAAGCATCCGGCAGGACCGATTTCTCCAATGCCTGCAGCAAAAGCAGCCAGCTTGTGTGACCAGCCTTCTATGTGTCTCTTTTCGTCCCAGTCAGTAGGAACATTCATCAGCGATGTGAGTCTGCCGACATCTTCGAAAACCTGACGCACGTTGGCATTTATCCTCATTGACAGCCACATGGTGTCATAAAATGCTTTGAGCCATTTTTCTCCGGGCTGTCTGCTTTCGAGGTTTTCGCTGATTGCTTCTTCATCATATGGGAGGAAATAAACAACTACAGTATATCCTGCCTGAAGAATCTCTTTAGGATGCTTGCTTAAGCCTCTTGTGAAGAACATATCAAAGAGAGGATTTCTGACATCTGCATAGCCGACAACAGGTTCACCCAGTTTTGTGGTGAAATTATCTCTCGCTTCAAATTCAGCAATCGTGTTTCTTATAGCTTCGTTAACATTTCGTTTTACATCTGGTCCAAGTCCAAACATTAATTCACCTGCTTTCTTTTTTGCATTTATGGTTACGGCAGTGCCGTTTTTTGTCGATAGCACTATTATAACACGGATATGCACCAGTTGCTGTTGCAAATATCACATTTTTGTTAAAAACAAATATGACGATAATCTGGTATTCTAGTCTCTTTCACCCTTCTGCGGTCTGAAGAATATGAACAGCAGAACGCATATGAGCATCAGGAACGGATAATACAGATTAGGTATGATATCAATAGGAGAAATTCCTACGAGGGCAGCAGCGGTAAGCAATTGTGCACCATAAGGGATTATACCCTGACCGACAGAAGCGAAAATATCGAGTATGGATGCGGCTCGCCTTCTGCTGACACCGAATTTTTCGGCTATTTCTCTGGCAACGGGACCGGCCATTACAATGGCAACAGTATTGTTGGCAGTACACAGGTCGACAAGCAGTACAAGAATGCCGATGCCCAGTTCTGCTCCGCGTTTGCCTTTGACTGTTTTCTCGATAGTATCGATAATGAGAGAAATACCGCCGTTTTCCTTAATCAGAGAAACCATGCAGGCAACGATTATTGAAATGATCGAAATCTCAAACATGCTGGTCATTCCCTCGCCTATGATACCGAAGGATTCCATGAAGGTGAAGGAACCGTTGTATATTCCCACGATCATCGACAGTACGATACCGATAAAGAGAACGAGGAATACATTGAGTCCGATCAGAGCTCCGATGAGAACTACCAGATACGGTATTACTTCAACGAAGTTGTAGCTTCCGACTTCCGTTGATGCTGTCAGACTGCTTGTACGGATCAGGAAAACAATTATAGTGATAACAGCAGCAGGCAGCACGATGAAGAAGTTCTGCTTGAACTTGTCTCTCATCTCACATCCCTGAGTTCTGACTGCAGCGATAGTTGTATCAGAAATTATAGAAAGGTTGTCACCGAACATGGCTCCGCAGACTGTAGCGCCGACGCACACTGCGACAGGGAAGCCTGTCTGGGTGGCGACCCCGAGAGCTATCGGAGCCAGTGCTGTTACAGTGCCGACTGAAGTTCCCATGGACAGGGAAATGAAGCATCCTATTACGAACATACCTACTACCATGAGATTTGCAGGGATAAATGAAAGCCCCAGATTTACAGTGCTCTCAACACCTCCGGCAGCTGATACGATGCCGGAGAAAGCTCCTGCCACCAGAAAAATGAGAACCATCGTGATGATGTTGACATCTCCTGTGCCTTTTGCAACGATTTTGAGCTTTTCATCAAAGGACATTCTGCGGTTCTGAAGAAACGCAATGAACAGCGCGATGATAAAAGCAACGTATGCCGGCATGCTGTAGAAATCGTTGCTGATGATTCCGGCTCCCGCGAAAAATACGAGAAAAACGAAGAACGGCAGCAATGCCCAGATTCTGTGTTTCATTGTAATAACTCCTCCTCAAAAAACAAATAATAATGTGACTGTATCAAAAAGACTACAAAAACCGGTGTTGCTGTGTGGAACATGCGAAACCGGTTCTGTGTCGGATTGATCATTATAGATCAACTCTGTTGAGCATTTTACCGTCAAGCCATGCCTGAAGGTTTTCGGCGAGCCTGTCAATTACAACCTGACGCATTTCTTTTGGAGCCCATGCGATATGAGGTGTGATGATGCAGTTTTCGATGCCGATGAGAGGACAATCCTCTGATGCAGGTTCATCAGACAGGACATCCACGGCAGCTCCGCCGATGAAACCTGCTTTTAGTGCATCAGCCAGAGCTCTTTCATCTATCAGTCTGCCACGGGCAGTATTTATAAGAATGGCACCTGGTTTCATATTTACCAGGAACTCGGAGTTTACCATTTTCTCATTCTCTGTTGTCAGAGGGCAGTGAAGTGAAACAAAATCAGATTTCATAGCTGCTTCGGGATCCTGGCTGAATACATTTACTGTCATGCCCAGTGCACTGGCGATCTGAGCCACCTTTTTGCCGATGGCGCCATATCCGATAATACCCAGTGACTTGCCGGCCAGCAGCATTATAGGTTTTTTCCAGTAGCAGAAGTAATCGCTCTGAGCCCACTGACCCTTCTGAACTGACTGATTATGCAGTCCGACATTATTGGTGAGTTCCAGCATAAGCGCTATAGTGTGCTGAGCAACCGCATCTGTCGAGTACGCAGGAATATTGGTGACTGCAATACCAAGATCAGCTGCAGCCCTGACATCAATATTATTGTAGCCGGTTGCGGTACAGCCTATATATTTCAGATTGGGACATTTTTCCATAAATTCTCTGGTTATAGGGCATTTGCTTGTCATGAGGATTTCGCTGTCTCCGATACGTGACAGAGCCTTGTCCATCGGTGTAGTATCGAATACTGTAAGTTTGTCACACATGTTATCAAGCTTTTCCCAGCTGAGATCTCCGGGATTTATTGTATATCCGTCAAAAATTACTATATCCATGATTCCTCCAGAGGCTTTTGCCTGTATTATATTAAGTATCGATTTTAAATGAAACCGTACAGAATATTTTACACTATAAGACATGGAAAGTCCATATCATGTGTGGTATAATTAATCTTTAATACGAGAATTTCCAGGGGTTCTGGAATAGGAAGGCGAATTTATGACAATAGCTGATATTATTCTTATAAGTGTGGGGCTGGCTATGGACGCTGCAGCGGTTTCGATGACAAATGGTATGGTCTACAGAAACCTGCGCAAAAGAACTTATGCGGCGATGCCGGTATTTTTCGGAGCGTTTCAGGCACTGATGCCTGTTCTCGGCTTTTATGCCGGAGGTCTGTTCGCATCAATAATAACCCGTTTTTCGGGAATTGTGATATTCATTATTCTGGGTATCATCGGCGGTAAAATGATAAAAGAGGGAATCGACGACCTTAAGGCTCATGAAACGTGTGCGGATAAGCTCATGACTCTGAAGGTTCTGCTGTTTCAGTCTGTAGCCACAAGTATTGATGCTTTCGCTGTCGGCATAGGATTCAGTGCTATGGGTATGGAAATATGGATGCCTGCTGCGATAATCGGTATAGTTACTGCGATAATCGTAGTGGCAGCTATACTTATTGGCAGGAAATTCGGGGATATGCTGGGATGCAGAGCTGAGATCCTGGGAGGCGTCATACTGGTGATAATAGGAATCAAAGCGCTTATCTGATTATCTGAAAGGAAGTGTGAAATGGCAGAAATAATAGTTGCTGCAACGCAGAATAAACATAAGATCAAAGAAATCGATGCAATAACCAGAGATTTCGGGATGGAAATCATATCGAGAAACGATGCTGGTGTGCCCGATATCGAAATAATTGAGGATGGGGAAACTTTTGAACAGAATTCATATAAAAAAGCTTACGAGATCATGAAGCTTTGCGGTAAAATGACAATAGCGGATGATTCAGGGCTTGAGGTGGACTGTCTGGACGGTGCTCCCGGTGTGTACTCTGCCAGATTTGCAGGCAAAGACGGAGACGATGAGGCGAACAACAGGAAACTCGTGGAGCTGATAAGAGATGTTCCGTATGAGAAACGCACGGCCAGATTTGTATCAGTTATAACTATGGTTTTTCCCGACGGGGATACTATAGTGGCGAGAGGAGAAGTCGAGGGGCATCTGGTGCTTGAGGCCAGAGGTTCCAACGGATTCGGATACGATCCGCTGTTTGTGCCAGATGGATATGACAGAACCTTCGGAGAAATAGAACCGGAGATAAAAAACAGGATAAGCCACAGAGCCAGAGCTCTGACGGTTTTAAGAGAAAAACTCAGCAGCAGGGAGTTTTAGAGTATTTTAAAGAGGGGGGCGATTTATGTCTACCATCAGAACCCGTATTTTCAAGATGTTCATACTGGGATTCAAGCAGTTTCAGGATCCCTACTATCAGGGCTTTGCCGCGCAGGTGGCTTTTTATTTCACGTTGTCAATAGTGCCTGTTCTGCTGCTTATTACACAGATACTGGGGCTTTTTAATATTTCAATGGAAAATGCACTGACTCTTCTGGAGGCATACACAGGTAAGCAGATGTCCTCACTGCTCAGTGGACTGTTTGAATTCTCATCAGCGGGATACAGGAACATTGTGTTTCTGTTTATCGTATTATGGGCCGGTTCACGTGCTTCTTTTGCAATAATGAGAATAACGAATTACACTCTGACAGATGGCAAAAGCACAGGTAAAGGTTACTGGGTTGAACGTTTCAGAGCAATCAAGACTATGATTATCACGATCGTGACTATAGTGTTTTCGCTTATTATTCTTGTTTACGGTAAGTTTATTCTTACAACAATACTGGGCGTACTCAATATTGAAAATCTGGCACAATATCTTGACAGTTTCTGGTTATGGATAAGATGGATACTGGGATTTGTGCTGTATTTCCTGATGGTAAGCTATAATTACTATCTGCTGCCGACAGTTAAAATGAAGTACAGGGAGGTTATACCAGGCAGTATTTTTGCTTCTGCAGGTATGCTGATTGTCACATACTGCTATTCAAAATATGCCAACACACTGGCAAATTATGACGTAATATATGGAGCGTTATCATCAGTAGTTGTAATAATGTTCTGGTTTTATTTTATTGCATGGGTGCTGTGTCTTGGTATTCTGTGCAATAAAGTATGGGCGGATACGAATGATGCTTTCAGCAAGAGAAATCCGCCGGAGCATCTGGATATGAGAAAGAAAGGAGATTTTTAATACAATATGTCATCAGATAGTCTGACACTTAGAGATCTGGAAATAGGCAAAACTGCCACAGTTATATCAGTTGGTGGAGAAGGTGCGCTGAGGCAGCATTTTCTCGATATGGGTGTGATTCCCCAGGCAGATATCACTATGGTTAAATATGCTCCGATGGGAGATCCGGTGGAGCTGAGAATACATGGATACGAACTTACTCTCAGGCTTGCTGATGCCGAGAAGATTGTAATCGGCAATGTGAGAGACAGTGTTGAACAGAAGGAGGAGGGCAGGAAAAGAAAACCGATCGTCCATCCGGGACTTGGTGAAGGAGGCAAATATCATGTCAAAGCTGATGAGAATCCTCTGCCTGAAGGTGAAGTACTGACTTTCGCCCTTGCAGGCAATCAGAACTGCGGCAAGACTACACTGTTCAATCAGCTGACAGGTTCAAACCAGCATGTCGGCAATTTTCCCGGAGTTACGGTTGACAGGAAAGACGGAGTAATCAGGGGGCACAGCAATACGCTGGTAACAGACCTGCCCGGAATCTATTCCATGTCGCCCTACAGCAGCGAGGAACTGGTGACAAGACAGTTTCTCCTGGAGGGTGCTCCGAAAGGAATAATCAACATAGTAGATGCGACAAATATAGAGAGGAATCTTTATCTGACGATGCAGCTGATGGAACTGGATGTGCCTATGGTGCTGGCTCTGAATATGATGGATGAGGTCAACGCCAACGGAGGTTCCATACATGTCAATGAAATGGAAGAAATGCTGGGAATTCCGGTCGTTCCTATTTCAGCCGCGAAAAACGAAGGCATTGAAGAGCTTGTCAACCATGCCCTCCATATCGCTCAGTATCAGGAAAGACCCGGCAGGCAGGATTTCTGCAGTGCCGATGAAAAGGGCGGAGCAGTCCACAGATGTCTTCACGGGATAATGCATCTTATTGAGGATCATGCTGCAGCCACCGGTATACCTCTGAGATTTGCAGCATGCAAACTGGCAGAAGGAGACGAACTGATAATGGAAAGCCTCGGCCTCAGCCAGAATGAGAAAGAGACTGTTGAGCATATAATACTGCAGATGGAGGAGGAAAGAGGACTTGATCGTGCAGCTGCAGTGGCAGATATGAGATTCAGTTTTATCGAGCGTGTCTGCAGTGCAGCGGTGGTCAAACCTAAAGAAAGCAGAGAGCATATAAGAAGCCGTAATATAGACAGAATCCTGACGGGCAAATACACAGCGATTCCTGCATTCATATGTATCATGGCTGTTGTTTTCTGGCTCACCTTCAATGTGATAGGAGCATTTCTGGCAGACTGGCTGGACAGAGGGATCGGCGCCCTTACAGAAATAGTGGACATGGGCATGACTGCACTTGATGTCAATGAAGTCATACATTCACTGGTTATAGACGGGATATTCAATGGAGTCGGCAGCGTGCTGAGTTTCCTGCCGATCATAGTAACATTGTTCTTTTTCCTGTCGCTTCTTGAGGACAGCGGATACATGGCAAGAGTGGCATTTGTCATGGACAAGCTTCTGAGAAAGATCGGATTATCAGGCAGGAGCATAGTTCCGATGCTTATCGGTTTCGGATGTACTGTTCCAGGTGTAATGGCAAGCAGGACACTGCCTTCAGAGAGAGACAGGAAAATGACCATACTGCTGACACCGTTTATGAGCTGTTCGGCAAAACTGCCGATATACGGATTTTTCACAGCGGCATTTTTCCCGGAGCACGCGGGGCTGATAATGATCGGTCTGTATTTTCTCGGGATAGTAATCGGGATTCTGGTGGCTCTGGTATTCCGGGGTACATTGTTCAGAGGTGAACCGGTACCTTTCGTAATGGAGCTTCCTAATTACAGGATGCCGGGGGCAAGGAACGTGTGGCAGCTGCTGTGGGACAAGGCAAGAGATTTCCTGCAGAGAGCATTTACGGTTATATTTATCGCCACGATAGTTATATGGTTCCTGCAGACCTTTGATGTACATATGAATGTGGTTACTGATTCCCAGACGAGTATGCTTGCATCTGTTTCCGGAGTAATCGCTCCGGTATTCGCGCCGCTGGGCTTTGGTGACTGGAGAATATCGACAGCCCTGATAACAGGCTTTATGGCCAAGGAAAGTGTTGTATCGACGTTGTCGGTGCTGTTCGGTTCAACTGCATCGCTGATTACTGCCATCACACCGGTTGCAGCAGCAGCACTTCTCGTGTTCTGTCTGCTTTATACTCCATGCGTTGCTGCAATAGCTTCTGTGAAACGCGAGCTTGGCGGAAAGTGGGCAGTATGCGTAGTAATAGGGCAGTGCGCGGTGGCATGGCTGGCCGCCGGAGCTGTTGCTGTTATCGGGATGATAATATTTTAGGAATATATGAAAGATGGTGAATAATGAGTACTGAGACTATCAAGCGATACCTGGTGTTTGCGGCAGGGCTTGTACTTACGGCACTTGGTATCGCTTTTACAACAGAATCAGGGCTTGGGACATCGCCGATTTCTGCGATACCATATACCTTATCTCTGATTATACCGAAGCTTACGGTAGGTAACTGGACTATAATATTCAGCATGCTGCTGATACTGATCCAGCTGCTGATTGAAAGAAAAAATGCCAGGAAAATTGAACTGCTGCTGCAGATAATCGTCACGTTCCCTTTCGGGTATGTGATAGATTTCTGGATTTTCTGTCTGGAGCCTGTCGCACCGGCAGTATATCCGATGAGGCTTCTGTTCATGGTAATCGGATGTTTTGTTCTGGCTGCCGGAGTATATTTCCAGGTGACAGGCAATGTTGTGATGCTGCCTGGAGATGCTTTCGTCAGGTCGGTTTCGCGAGCTGCCGGCAAAGAATTCGGACGTACGAGAATGGTTTCGGATATAACGATGACTGCTGCTGCTTTTGTTGCTTGTCTGATATGTCTGCATACAATACAGGGCGTGCGTGAAGGAACTGTGATAGCAGCACTGCTTGTAGGAAATATTGTAAGATTCTACAAAACAAAATTCAGTGCGGTTACAGACCGTATCAACAGCTGGTATTCCGGTTGTGCGATGTGAAAAATCTGAATAAAAAAACGGTGCCTGATTCCGGCACCGTTTTTAATGTCACCTTTATTTAAGAACTCTGACTCTGATAACGCCTTCTCCTGCAAGAGCAGCTTCATCAGCTTCTACATCTGCCAGGATGTAAGCATAGTCGCCGCGGGTTGCGGAAGCAACATCGGCAGCACCGAGCTCAGCGACCTTGGCCAGAACTGCAGCTGCAGCATCTGCTTTGGCGATTATGCCGACTCTGGCGCCTTTTCTGGCTCCAAGAGATACTGCAGGCATGTTTACTGAGTTGACGATGTTTCCGTTTTCCAGATAATCCATAACCTGAGTTACTGCCATGCTTGCACAGTTGTCTTCTGCTTCAGCTGAGGATGCACCAAGGTGAGGGAGTACGATGATATTCGGCTTGTCGGCATTGAGAATGGCATCATCAGCAAAATCGGTTACATATGTACCTATTTTACCGCTGTCCAGAGCAGCCAGCAGATCATCATCGTTCATCAGCTTGTCTCTGGAGAAGTTCATGAACTTTACGCCATCCTTCATCTGCGCGAAAGCTACCGCATTCATCATGCCCTTGGTTGAATCGTTGGCAGGTACATGAATCGAAATGTAATCACACTGAGGATACAGTGCATTCAGATCGTCAACAACAGTGATTGACGGATCGAGTTCAGATTTTGCTTTATCGCTGAGGAATGCATCATATCCGACAACTGTCATTCCCAGACCGACACATGCATTTGCAACGAGACGGCCGATAGCACCAAGACCGATAACACCCAGAGTTTTTCCCAGAATCTCTGTACCAGCAAACTGTCCTTTGCCTTTTTCGATCTGTTTGCCCACGCCTTCGCTGCCTACCAGCGTCTTGGCCCATGCTATACCAGCAGGAATATTTCTTGCTGCCATGATCATACCGGCAAGACACAGCTCTTTAACTGCATTGGCATTGGCGCCAGGGGAGTTGAAAACCACGATACCCTGCTGTGCGCACTTATCAACAGGAATGTTGTTTGTGCCGGCACCGGCTCTGCCGATAGCCAGAAGGTTGTCGGAGAAATCCATTTCGTGCATGTCGTAGCTTCTCAGAATAATTCCGTTGGCTTCGTTCTGATCTTCCACGAGAGCGAAGTCATCAGTAAGCTTGCCTAAGCCTACAGGGGAAATCTTATTAAATGTTCCAATTTTGTACATCGTTGTTCACCTCTTGTTATTTATTAAGACGCGGTACACAGCGTCATTTTTACGTAATTACATTTATTATAGCACTTTACGGCATTAAGGTAAAGTGATATAATATATTCAATTATTTTTTAGTACTCAAAGGTAAATAATATACAAAAATCAAGTGGAGGTGACCAAATTGAGTAAGGAAAGAGCATATAATTTTTCGGCAGGACCATCGATGCTGCCATTGAGCGTACTGGAGGATGTAGCAGCAAATCTGGTTAATTACAAGGGCTGCGGCGAATCAGTAATGGAAATGAGTCACAGATCCGCTGAATTCAAAGCAATTCTGGCAGATGCAGAACAGAATCTCAGAGACATAATGAACATTCCTGACAACTATAAGGTTATGTTTATTCAGGGAGGCGGCACACTTCAGTTCGCCATGGTTCCGCTGAACCTGCTGAGAAAATCCGGGAAAGCTGATTATATCGTTTCCGGTACATGGGCAAAGAAGGCTGCGAAGGAAGCGCAGAAATTCGGTGATATCAAAATCGTTGCATCTTCAGAAGAATCAACATTCACATATATTCCTGAAGTGAAGAAGGAAGACTTCAGACCTGATGCAGATTATGTACATATCACATTCAACAACACTATTTACGGAACACACTACCCGTATATTCCGGATACAGGGGATATTCCTCTCGTAGCAGATATGTCATCATGTATCCTTTCGGAGGAAGTTGATGTAAGTAAATTCGGTCTTATATATGCTGGAGTTCAGAAGAATATCGCTCCTTCAGGTGTAGCTATTGCCATCATGAGAGAAGACCTTATAGGTTTTGCCAAGGAAGATATTCCTACATATCTTGACTATAAGATTCATGCTGATAACGGCTCAACATATAATACACCAAACTGCTTCGCTATATATGTGGCAGGAGAAGTGTTCAAATATATCAAGAGCATCGGCGGAATTCCTGAAATGAACAGAAGAAATGTAGAGAAAGCAGCTAAGCTCTATGACTATATCGACAGCAGTGCGCTTTACAACTGCCCTGTCAGAAAAGAAGACAGATCACTTATGAATGTAGTATTTGTTACAGGAGATGCAGATCTTGACAAGAAATTCGTTGCAGAAGCCAAAGAAAACAACATGCATAATCTGAACGGACACAGATCCATCGGCGGTATGCGTGCAAGCATATACAATGCAATGCCTATGGAGGGTGTTGACGCTCTGATCGAATTCATGAAGAAATTCGAGGAGGAAAATAAATAATGAAATATCTCATTTTGGTTCCCGATGGTGCAGGAGATGAAAGAATCGAAGCACTTGGAGACAGAACTCCTCTTGAAGTTGCAGGTATAGACAATATCAATGAGCTTGCTCACAAGGGCATCGTGGGAATGGTAAAGACGATTCCGCCGGGGGTTGCTCCCGGAAGTGATGCGGCAAATCTTTCGGTAATGGGTTATGACCCTGCAGTCTACCTCACAGGAAGATCTCCTCTGGAAGCAGCCAGCATCGGTATAGATATGTCCGATACAGATGTTGCATTCAGAACAAATATCATCACTCTGACAGGAGAAGGTGATTATGAGGATCTGATCATAACAGATCACAGCTCCGGTGATATCACTACTGCCGAAGCGGATGAGCTTATCAAAGCTGTTAATGATGCGTTTGCTGATGAGAATATCAGGTTTTATACAGGCGTAAGCTACAGACATTGTATGATTGTACACAATGGCTCAACAGAATATGAACTGACACCTCCTCATGATGTACTGACTCAGAGAGTCGGAGATCATCTTCCAAAAGGGGAAGGCAGTGAATTCATAACCGAAATGATGAGAAAGAGCTATGATATACTCAAGGATCACCCTGTCAATAAATCAAGAATAGAGAGAGGGCTGAACCCTGCCAATACTCTCTGGATATGGGGTCAGGGCAGGAAGCCTAGCCTGTCATCTTTCTATGATAAATACGGAATTACAGGAACAGCTATTTCTGCAGTGGATCTGATCAAGGGAATTGCAATATGTGCAGGGCTGAATTCTGTAGATGTAGAAGGTGCTACGGGTACACTGCACACAAACTTTGACGGTAAAGCGCAGGCAGCTATCAGAGAATTCAAAGACGGCAAGGATTTTGTGTATATGCATCTTGAAGGTCCGGATGAATGCTCGCATCAGGGAGACAGAGAAGGTAAGATCCAGTGTATGGAAAGCATAGACAGCAAGGTTCTGAAGCCTATTGTGGATT
>JBJESR010000040.1:0-5114 GCA_051882895.1 Lentihominibacter sp. | reverse complement strand
CGGATGTCATTTGTATGGCAGATATGGGAAGAATATGATATAATAAAACAGTTTTATAACAACTGACCGGGAGGGAACAATATATGGAAAGTAAATTCCAGTACTACAAGAGAGTAATTAAGAATGCAAGCTTCGGGAAATTCTTTAAGGTTCTGGACGAAGCACATAAACGTTCGGGTAAGAATAAAGTGTATCTTTTTTTCGATATTATCAATTGCATGATAAGGTATAATGCCGGATACAATGATTATGTGATTTTTGAATTCTGGGACCTCAGGCATGAGCAGAGAGACACATATATGACACGATTCAGAAGCAAGAAGTTCATTATGTTCATGAATGATCACGACTATGCTCATTATTTCGACAATAAGAATGAATTCAATGAGAAATTCAAAGATTTCATAGGCAGAGAATGTCTGGATCTGGAGACAGCAACAAAAGAAGATATAATCAATTTCTTCAATACCAGAGAAAAAGTGTTTGCCAAGATGAAGGATCTGAGCTGCGGTATAGGCTGCGAGAAGCTTGAAACAAAGGATTTTGAGAATGCTGACGCATTCTGTGAATACATCAGAGAAAAAGGCTTTGCAACGATAGAGGATGTTATAGAGAATCATCCGGATATTGCAGCAATATATCCGTTTTCCACAAATACAATGAGAATGATCTCGCTGGTGGATGCCAAGGGAGAACCTCATGTGATATATGCCGTTTTCAAAATGGGTATCAATGGACGAGTTGTCGATAATTTCGGACTTCACGGACCGGTAGATATAGAAACAGGAGAGTTCCTGTATCCGGCTCATTCGGGTGATACTACCGCAGGAATACACTACACAGAACATCCGTACAGCCATACACCGCTTATCGGATACAGAGTGCCGTATATGAAAGAAGCTGTTGAGCTTGTCAAGAAAGCTGCTCTGGTTGTTCCCCAGATGAGATATGTCGGATGGGACGTTGCAATTACACCGAACGGCCCTGCCATTATTGAGGGAAACAATTACTGCGCTCATGATTTCTGGCAGCTTCCGGGACAGACACCTGGAGGAATAGGAATCATGCCTACTATCAAGAAAATAATTCCTGAGTTCGAATACTAGGAAAGGGACTTGTCTGAAATGGGTAAAATCAGATTTCTGATCGCATTGTGGGCAGCCAAGCTGTCTGTAATCGCACTTAAAATAACTAAACATAATGGAACGAATTTTCCGGGTCAGCTGGCTGTTAAGCTCTGCCCGGATTTTCTCAGATATATAGGAAAACCGGAGAAAATCATCGCAGTTACGGGAACCAACGGGAAGACCACTGTCAGCAATATGCTTTCGGATGCCTTTGAATCTGAGGGGAAGCAGCTTGTAAACAACAGGATGGGTTCCAATATCAACTGGGGAATAGCAACAAGCCTGATACTGAATGCAGGTATCACAGGAAAATGCAGGAAAGAAATGGGGCTTTTTGAAGTGGATGAAAGATCTGCTAAAACAGTTTTCCCTTATATGACACCTCAGTACATGATAATTACGAATCTTTCCAGAGATTCGATAATGAGAAACGGACATCCTGAATATATCTCTCAGATACTGACGGACTATATTCCCCGAAGCACTAAGCTCATACTTAACGCAGATGATCTTATCTGTTCAGCAACTGCACCCGAAAATGAGAGAGTATATTTCGGCATAGAAAAAATGGACGGAGATCTGACAGAATGCATCAATCTTATCAATGATTTCCAGATATGCCCTCTTTGTCACAGCAGACTGCAGTATGAATATCTCAGATACAGTCATATAGGCAGGGCATACTGCCCGGAATGCGGATTCAGAGCACCGGAGTACGATTATGCCGCCAGAAATGTCGATCTGGACAGGATGACTGTGGAGATAGCAAGCCGCGGACACAGTGCAGAATACAGACTCCTCAACGACAGCGTGTATAATATATATAATGTTGTTTCAGCTGTAGCACTGTTTCTCGAAATGGGATATTCTCAGGAACAGGCGCAGGGATTTCTGGAGAAAATGCATATAATAGGAACAAGATTCGATAAAATTGAAGCGGGCGATAGCAGTGTGTACAAAATGCTTGCCAAGGACAAGAACGCTTTTGCCGGCTCGAGAGTTTTTGACTATATTGCAGGGATGCCTGGTAATAAAGAGATAGTCATCATGAACAGCTGTCAGTGGGATGAAGTCCACTGGTCAGAAAATGTATGCTGGCTTTATGACTGTGACTTTGAATTCCTTAATAAAGAGGATATACTGAATATAGTTGTATGCGGACCGAGAGTGAAGGACCTGAAACTCAGGCTGCTTCTGGCCGGTGTACCTGAAGACAGGATTTCCTGTGCGCCTGCAGAGCTGGAGGCACCGGATAAACTGAGACTTGAAAAAGGAACGGACGTCTATGTGCTGTATGGCACAGATTCCATAGGCCTGGGCAATAAAGTGGCAGACAAGGTAACGAAGAAAATAATGGAAAAAGGAGGAAACCGATCATGAAAATAGAAATCCTTTTCCCTGAAATATGCAACCTTTATGGAGAACTGGAAAATGTTTCATACCTCAGGAAATCATGTGATGAAGCTGAGATTATTGAAACTTCTGTTAACTCCGTGCCGTATTTTGTGAATGAAGAACCGGATCTGATCTATATGGGTACAATGACCGAGAAGATGCAGCTTCTTGTTATAGAAAAACTCAGACCGTATATCGGCAGGATCCGTGAGCTTATTGATAGAGGGGTGCATTTCCTCATAACCGGGAATGCTCTTGAAGTGTTCGGCAGATATATAGAAGATGCTGATGGATCCAGAACAGAATGTCTGGGTATGATCGATATCATGACAAAACGTGACATGAGCACCAGATTCAATTCACTGTATCTGGGGAATTTCGAAGGAATGAAAATAGTAGGATTCAAGAGTCAGTTCACACATTCCTACTGGTGCGGAGAAGCTGAACCGGCAGGTCTGTTTGATACAGAGCGCGGACCGGGGCTCAATCCGCAGATAACGGAAGAGGGAATCAGAATAAACAATTTCATGGCGACATATATTATAGGACCGCTTCTTGTCCTCAATCCGCCTCTGACAGAATATCTGCTCAGACGCTGCGGGGTCAGTGAGCCTGAAGCTGCATTTACTGAGGCAGCTATGGACGCTTATGAAACACGCGTTAAAGAATTCTCGGATCCGAAAAGAGGATTTTATTACTGATATGCGAAAAACGGCCGGATATGTTTAGAACAGCAGGCCGTTTTAATATTTTTTCGGAGGTGTGACAAATGCTTAAAAAAACTAAAATCGTATGCACACTGGGACCTGCCAGCAGAGATGAGAATGTGATCAGAAACATGCTGGAGGCAGGGATGAATGTAGCAAGGCTGAATTTCTCTCACGGCACCCATGAAGACCACAGGGCTGCCATTGAAACCTTCAGGAAGGTAAGAGACAGTCTGGATATTCCGGCTGCAGTTCTTCTTGATACCAAGGGGCCGGAGATAAGGCTGGGAGATTTTAAAAACGGCAGCGAGGTCATCAGCGATGGTGACAGATTCGTACTGACAACAGAAAAATGTATGGGAACTGCGCAGCGTGCCTGGATAACGTACAGGAAACTTCCGATGCAGGTGGGAAGCGGGACAAAGATACTTATCGATGATGGCAGAGTCAAGCTGAATGTCCTGGAAACAACGGAAACAGATGTGATATGTCAGGTGACAGCAGGAGGTAAGATAAGCAACAGAAAAGGTGTCAATATCCCGAACAAATCCCTTGATCTTGAATACATCAGTGAAGCAGACAGACAGGATATTCTGTTCGGAATAGAAATGGATGTGGATTATATTGCAGCATCCTTCGTCAGATCCGCCGATGATGTCAGACAGCTGAGAACGTTGCTGAATGAAAACGGCGGAGAGCAGATCAGGATCATTTCCAAAATAGAGAATATGGAAGGTATCAGCAATTTCAGAGAAATCCTCGAGCTGTCCGATGGCATTATGATTGCCAGAGGAGACATGGGTGTTGAAGTGGACTTCGAGAAACTGCCGGGTATTCAGAAGAAATTTATCAAAGAATGCTGCAGAGCCGGTAAAACTGTAATTACAGCAACCCAGATGCTGGAGTCCATGACATCAAGTCCTGCACCTACGAGAGCAGAGATAACAGATGTGGCAAATGCTGTGTTTGACGGTACATCGGCTGTCATGCTTTCGGGGGAAAGTGCTGCCGGTGATTACCCGGTGGAAACGGTGGAAGTAATGTCAAAGATTGTGAGACAGGCAGAAATGGATGCCGAAGAAGTCAAGCAGTACAAATTTCTTGAAGTTGAATCGGACGAAAGCGATGTTTCCAATGCTATGGGACATGCTGCCTGCACAACCGCCCGGGATATCAATGCCAGCGCGATTATAGCAGTTACGACATCAGGCTATACGGCAGAGAAAATGGCAAAATACAAACCGGCTGCTCCTATTATAGCGGCAACGCCTTACCGTAAGACATACCATCAGCAGGCGCTTACCCGCGGTGTCTATCCTGTACTTACAGAATTCAGCGACAGATGGACAGATCTTATTGATGAAGCTGTTACAGGTGCACAGAGAATGAATTTCGTGAAAAAAGGCGACAATATCGTTCTGAGTGCAGGAATGCCGCTTCAGGTTGCAGGAACCACCAACCTTATCAGAGTGATTACAGTCTGAATAGACTCAGGAACAACCCCACGAAAAAACCCCGATAGTAGATATTACCGGGGTTTTGTTATACGGTTTTCTGATCTTATGCTTCCGTTGGAGCATCTTCTGCTTCGGCTGTCTTCTGTGCAAGAACTTTCTCGTATTCTTCGAAGATAGCATCTCTTATTTTATTCCTTGTTTCTGACACAAGTGGATGAGCTATATCTCTGAAGTCGCCTTCGCCCATTTTCCTGCTGGGCATAGCGATGAACAATCCGTTCTGTCCTTCGATGATTTTGATATCATGTACAACGAATTCATCATCGAATGTAATGGAAACGACAGCCTTCATTTTGCCTTCATCGTTAATTTTGCGAATTCTTACATCAGTAATATTCATTGGTAGTACCGCCTTTCGTGCCGCGTTG
>JBJESR010000039.1:0-5124 GCA_051882895.1 Lentihominibacter sp. | reverse complement strand
ATTGTGCCGCCGAAAGGCATTGACAGATGTGTATGTCCATCGATAGCGCCAGGAAGAACCAGCTTGCCTTTGGCATCAACAACTTCAGTTTTTGCATCAGGCTTAAGGTTTGCGCCTATAGCACTGATCTTGCCGTTCTTGACAGCTACGTCAGCTTTGAACGATGAAGTGGCTGTAACGACTGTTCCGCCTTTAATCAATAAATCCATAATATATTCCTCCTTTTACAGAATGTTTGATAAAAGGAGAAGCCTTTGGGTCTCAAAGGCTCCTTCCTGATATTACTAGGTTATACTGCACGATGGCAGATTATGTAAGACATACTATGCTCTGTCTGTGAAAGCTTCGTGTTCTTCTTCTGTTACGAATGACTTTCCTGCCATGCTGGTCTTCATCAGGATTACGTATACTACGAAGCCGATTACGAATGACCATACATAGTTGATGGAATTGATGAATGTCCAGAAGGATCCCTGAAGTCCGAAGTATGTGAGCAGTGGGAAGATAAATGCAACAACCCATGCTATGATAGCAGCCCAGTTGATACCGTTTGAATACCAGTATCTGCCGTCTTCGCCCTTGAAGAGTGATGAGATGTCAGCTCTTCTCTGCTTGCATACGAAGTAGTCTGCGATAAAGATGGCTGCGATAGGTGCCAGGATTGTACCGTAAGCGTTCATCCAGGTGAAGTATGCACTGCCGGAACCATAGATCCACCATGCCTGCAGGATGAAGAATGCGATCAGGATAGTGATGACAACGCCCTTCTTGTAGGAGATTCTCTTAGGTGAAATGTTGGAGAATCCGTTTGCAGGAGCTACTACGTTAGCAGCAACGCAGGTTGTTACTGTAGCTGCAACTACGCCCAGTGCTGCGATGAATACGATGATTTTGTTCTCGATGTGATAGAATACTCCGGTAGGGTCGAACATTGCTTCGCCGTAAGCGAGCTTAGTAGCCTGTGCAAAATATGCACCGATGAATGCGCAGAATGCCATCGGCAGAGGCATGCCGTAGAGCTGACCTCTGAACTGATCCTTCTGTGATTTGGCATATCTTGAGAAGTCAGGTATGTTCAGTGCCATTGTAGCCCAGAAAGCGATATTACCCATGAGAGCTACCAGATAAACAACTGCAAATCCGCCATTCTGTGCGATAAGAGCATCATCACTCTTCTGTGCCATAACTTCCCAGAATCCGTAGCCTGCATCCTTGGCAACTGATGCTGCCCAGATAAGCAGTGCAATCATTACGATAATGAGTACAGGTCCACCGATGTTCTGGATCCACTTGATCTGTTCCATACCGTTGTATGCGATCCATCCTATGAATGCGATGAAGATTATGTAGCCGATAAACTGTCCTGCAGCTACTGTCTGGATGCCGCCCCATGAAGGGAGTCCAACTGTCCAGTTAGCATCTGCGAAGCTCTTGATGAAGCAGCCGATGATAGCAGCAACTGCACCACCGCCTACCCAGGCCTGAACGGAGGTCCATCCGCAGGCTGTGATAGCTCTCAGTATTGCCGGTAACTGAGCACCTCTTGTACCGAATGTCAGCCTTGCGAACAGAGGGAACGGAATACCGTATTTAGTACCGATCTGTGAGTTCAGCTGAATAGGAATCAGGATGATCAGGTTACCTAAAGCTACGTTCAGAACCGATAACCAAGGCGATACACCCATGCCGATAAGTCCGGATGCTAATGATAATGATGGTATACAGATTGCCATACCTACCCACAGCATTGTAATGTTGTATGTAGTCCACGTTCTCTGTGATACCGATGTCGGAGCCAGGTCTTCATTGTAGTACTTCGAAGACACAAGCTCTGCACGTGCCGCATCTGTTAATTCAAACAGACCGTTCTTTTCCACTTGCGTATACGTTGACATAAAACACCTCCATTTAAGAATAAATATAAATTATAACAACATGATTATACTACAGAATAGTCTGAAATGTAACTAGTTTTTGTTATTTTTTTTGTAAATTTCTGAAAATTAGACATCAAAATTGTCAAAAAACCTGTAGATTCACAGGGTTTGAGACTCTGAAAAAATACAAAAAAATTTTTCAGAATTACACTCTTTGCAAAATAAATACTGATATATATAATAAATAGTATAAAAACGGAGGAGCAATTATGTCATTTACGAAGAAAGAGATTACATATATTCTGGATAAGCTCAGGCAGGAATATCCGGATGCCGAGTGTGCACTGGTGCACCAGAATCTGTACCAGCTGCTGATTGCAGTAGTGCTGTCCGCGCAGACAACTGACAAAAGTGTAAATAAAGTGTCAGGCCGTCTTTTTGAGGCCTATCCTGATCCGGAGGCTCTGGCAGCTGCCGGCCAGGAGGATGTTATAGAAATAATCAGAACGATAGGTATGTACAAGACTAAGTCGAAAAATATAATAGCTCTGGCGAAGGCGCTCCAGGAGCGGTTTTCGGGATGCGTGCCGGATAACTATGATGATCTTGTCAGCCTGCCGGGCGTCGGGCGCAAAACAGCCAATGTAGTTCTGGCGGTGGGGTTCGGGCAGCAGAGAATAGCTGTCGATACCCATGTATTCCGCGTCACCAACAGGATCGGTCTGGTCAGCGAGAAGGATGTTCTAAAAACAGAACTGGCACTTATGGAAACGCTTCCGCAGGATCGGTGGAGTGAGGCGCATCACAGCTTTATTTTTCACGGCAGGAACTGCTGCAGTGCCAGAAACCCGAAATGCGGCACCTGTGTTATTGCAGATATCTGCCGGAAAGCCGGATTATAGGGCATAATAAAACACTGATGAAACCATTTTCATCAGTGTTTTGAACTTTTAACGTCAGCGTCAGTTCCTGCCGCAGCAGTGCTTGTATTTTTTGCCGCTGCCGCATGGGCACGGCTCGTTTCTGCCTATTTTTTTACCCTTTACTACTGTCTTTGACTTCTTGTAGGCTTTAGCGATCTCTTTCATCTTATCTTCGCCCAGAATGTCAACCCACTGAGGAAGACCGAAGAGATAATCGGCTCCGGCAGCAAGCATGTTGTAAAAAAGAGTTTCCGGTTCTATTTCAATTTCAACCTGGGAGTTCTCATCAAAGCTTTGGAAATCATTACCCTTTTTCAGGCTGCTGTTGATTCCGTCAAGAAAGCCCATGTAGATCACAGGACGAATTTCATGCTTCGCAGCAAGCTCACCGAGAGTTCCTGTAACTTTTTCTTCAGGTTTGTCCAGGATATCACTGTAAAGCTTTGTCTCAGCTTCACTGTATTCCTTCCAGAATTCCGGAAAACTTTCTTCGGTCTGATTCTCAATCAGATCCTGCCATTGTTCGTATAATGTCATACCTTCCCTCCTGTAATATAACAATTATTTTATAGCCTTTGATATTTCAATCACGTCTCCGAGCACTGCACTTCCTGTAGGAAGAGGACCTGCTCCTTTACCGTAGAACATGACATCGCCGACAGCATTGCCTGTTACGAAGACAGCATTGAATTCGTTGTTTATGCTTGCAAGCGGATGGTCATCGGCGATCTCCATAGGAGCCACCTTGTAATCGATTTCTCCGTTATCAAGTTTTCGGGCATGGGCTATAAGCTTGATGGTGCAGTTCCTGCCCCGTGCCTCTTCGATGGCTTCACTGGTTATGTGAGTTATACCTGTAGTCGGTATTTTATCGGGCGCAACATATTGATCAAACATCAGTGCCATAAGTATAGAGAGCTTGTTTGCCGCATCTATGCCTTCGACATCAGCAGTAGGATCTGCTTCAGCAAAGCCTCTGGCCTGTGCATCCTTCAGTACTGTATCATAATCAAGACCATCAACCGTCATTTTGGTGAGGATGTAGTTTGTAGTTCCGTTCACTATTCCCATTACTTCTTCGAATTTATTGGCGCAGAGCGGACCTGTCAGGGTTCCCAGAATAGGGATACCGCCGCCTACGCTGGCTTCGAATCTGAATATTACATTATTTTCTTTTGCCGTTTCAATCAGTTTGTCATAGTTTGCAGCGATGGCAGCTTTGTTGGCGCTTACGACATGCTTGCCGTTCTTCATTGCTGTGAGCATGAATGTGGAAGCAGGCTCTATCCCTCCAAGAAGTTCTATGACGATATCGATTTCGGGATCCTTGAAAATGTCGTCAGGGTCTGATGTGAATTTTTCTCTGGAGACTGTTATGCCTCTGTCCCTGTCAATATCTTTTTCAAGGATTTTTACTATATCTACGCTGGTGCCTGCTGCTTTTTCGATTTCAGCTCTGTTCATGTCAAGAGTTTTGTAAGTACCGGTGCCGATATTGCCTAGACCGAGTAACCCGATTTTAATTGTTTTCATTATTGACCTCCGTTAACATTAAACCATTAAAAATAATTATATAACAAAGTTCGACGTTTGTCTCCTGTTTTTTTTTCTGGTAATGAAGCTGCCGGAATCCGGCCGTGAAAACCGCCCGGGAGCATGTTCCTTGATTTTCTGAGGAATTCAAGTATAATAAAGAACAGTATCAGTTGAAAAGGAGAATATGTTATGGCACTTCATATAGTATTGGTTGAACCTGAGATACCGCCTAATACAGGCAATATTTCCAGGAGCTGTGCAGCTACAGGTGCGGTACTGCATCTTGTGAAGCCTCTGGGATTTTCCATAGATGACAGGAGTCTTAAACGGGCAGGGCTTGACTACTGGCAGTATGTCAAGCTTGAAGTGCATGAAAGCCTTGATGACTTCATGGCGGAATACGAAGGCAGGAATATGTATCTTGCAACCACCAGGGGCGGCAGATTATATACGGATGTTGAATACAGGGATGAGGATATGATACTGTTCGGCAGAGAGACTGCGGGGCTGCCGCGTGATTTTATCGAGGCTCACAAGGAGTCGGCTGTCCGGATACCGATGAGCGAAGATACGAGACTGAGATCTCTCAATCTTTCAAACTCTGCTAATATCATACTGTTTGAGGCTCTGAGACAGATGGGATTTCCGGAACTCAGATAGAGCCGGGATGCCACAGGGAAAATTTACACCTCAAATTAGTGGCAAAAAATCTGCTATATGTTATAATACAGATGAGGTATTTAAAGAATGAGTATACGACTTGGATATGACTTGACAATTGAACAGGC
>JBJESR010000038.1:0-5131 GCA_051882895.1 Lentihominibacter sp. | reverse complement strand
GCCTTATCTTCTGTAAGATTGATATAAATAGTTCTGGTACCGTCCTCGTCAAATACTTCTGCAATAGGTTCCAGGCTGCACATTCCTATGCATCCCGTCATCTTAAGCTCAACGTTTTTAACTCCTCTTGTCCTTATTTCATTTGCAAAGGAGTTCATTACCGGTCTTGCACCTGCAGCTATACCGCAGGTAGCCATACCGACTGCAATGACCTTCTTACCCTCTGACTTTTCTTTTTTAGTGATTTTTTCAAGTTCATCAAGAGTTTTCATTTTCTACCTCCCACGCGTACGGTTGAGAATTATACATGCACGTTCAGTTATCAGACCTCTCACGATGTCCTCGGCAAACGCCTTGCATGTCGGTGCACCGCATACGCCGCAGTCCACTCCCGGCAGCGTACTCACGATTTTCCCCATTTCTTCCATCTTTTTTAAGGCAACACTCAAGTCTTCATCTAATTTTAACACAGGTCGGTAATTAAGTGCTCGATTTCTTACTAATTTTTTTTCATCAAATTTTCTGTTGACTATCGTATCACCATATTTGAATTTCGCTTCATCAACGATTTTTTTGAGGTTTGTTTTGGCGGAGTAACAGTTTTCCACTGTCAGGGATCCTCCGCAGCACCCGCCTACGCAGGCTTCCGCTTCAATGAATTCAATTCCTTCCAGCTTGTCGTACTCTGCCTGCTCAAAAATATCAATCACTTCATCTATACCGTCAACAGCTATGAACCTGTCTGTATCAAGAGCCAGGGCTTCACCTCCCGGATTCGCCCACCTGAGCCCTGTCATACCGGTTCTCTCCAGCTGCTCCACATCTTCATCCTGCAGAGTTTTCAGATTATACATGACCTGCCTGTATACTTCAGAAATTGCAATCATTTCATCTATATCAGTTTCTATGACTTCATCACTTTCTCTGATAAATGAAATCTTGGATGTGCATGGGGCGATATAGAATATTCCGATTTTTTTATCAGGGAATTTCTTCCCCGCCTCTTCCCTTGCTATACCTGCCACCACCTCAACAGGCGGCCTGTAGTCTACGACATACTTCAGCAGATTCGGGAATCTTATCTGAATCAGCTTCAGTATGGCAGGACACCCGGAAGAAATCACCGGATATCTGACTTTATCGCTTTTCATCAGCTTTGCTGTGGCATAACTCACTATCTCGGCGCCTATGGCTTCTTCATAGACATCGTCGAAACCGATCTGCTTCAGAGCTGTCAGCAGATGATTTCTTGACTTCACATCCTTGAACTGCCCATAGAATGCCGACGAAGGAATTGCAATTCTGTAATCGTAATCCTGAAGCGAATCCAGCGTATCAACGATAGGGCTTATAGCGTGACGCGGACATACTGTGACACATACACCGCACTCGATGCATCTGTCCGCATTTATCACAGCTTTCCAGTTCCTCACTCTTATCGCCTCTGTCGGACAGCTTCTCACACAATGGATGCATCCTGTGCATCTTTCGTGGTCCAGACGTATCGAGGTTATATTCGGGTCATCATATGTCACAGGGCCTTCAGTGATTCCCAGCTGATGCAGCTTGCCGCACACAGTGAATGTCGGATACCTGGTTTCAACGAGAGCTATGTTCCTGTTTCCGGCAAGCTCTATCATATTGTCTGTAACACATTTGCCGCAGGTGACTACTATACACGTGATATTCATCATTTCCGATGCTCTTATCACCTGAGGATTTACGAGACTGGTTATCAGTATGCTGTCATCCGCTGTATCCAGCATCACATTGCTCATAAGATCAGATGCTACCGCATACGAGTATTCTCTTCTGAGAATGTCCTCTGACCCGTAAAGAAGTTTTCCATCTATTAGATTTACTATTTCTCTGAGTTCCATGTGTGAAGCTCACCTCCCAGTTCAGGCAGTATGCCTTCAAAAATATCCTTTACGTGTATATTGATATATTCTTCTGCTTCAAATGCGGCATCCATTTCGGAGCCTCCTGCAGCTCTGATCCCTGCCGCAAATTCTCTGCTGCTGAATTCATCTCTGCCCCTGCTGCTGACGAGCTCCAGCCTGAACTCGATATCAGGATATGACAGCATATTCAGCATAAAAACATTGCCCAGATTTCCCAGTGGCTGCCTGTCTATGGAGCAGTTTACAAAATCCGCAGTGATTCTCGTTCCGGTTCCTGTCCGGGATTCCAGCATAAAATCCCCGCCTGTCATGGCAGCAGCTTCTTTGAACATTGGAATCCCCAGTCCCACGCTGCGTGTGGTTCTGGACGTGTGGAACGGATCAGCAGCGTTTCTGAGAGTATCCTCATCCATACCGCACCCGTTATCCGATATCTGTATCTGCATGACCTGGTCATCCTTCTCCATTCTCACAGCAACGCATAGCACCGTGCATTCCGCTGTTATGGAATTCTGCATTATGTCCATGATATGAAGCGATAATTCTTTCATAAACTCACCTGCTGTCTTTCTTCCTTACCCAGCTTATGACATCTGCTGCAGTTATATCTGCTCTGTTTTCAACCGGCAGTTCTATACTGTTTTCGCCTCTGCTGATGGTCTCCAGTCTGTGAGAATCTGTACAGAACAGCAGAGTCTTATCAGTCAGCTGCCGGCTGCCAGCAGCGAAACTTCTCCCTGCGGCTGTATCTGATACTTCGACCACACCTGTATCTATATCCTCCGGGAAAGTTCCCAGTGCAGAAAACACACTGTATGAAGCTCTGTCCACATGAGCGAAATACGCACAGCCTCCCAGACCGTACGCCTTTTCAAACACCTCCTCAACTGTCATAGCGGAAGCGAACAGCAGCATCTGCTCCTCCTGACCTGTAACATTGTCGTCACTGTCAAAAAAAAGCTGAGTGCCGAATATATCCGGTTTGTTCTCAGCCGGAAGCAGATTTTTTCTCACCTCATCACCCATCATACATGCAGATTCCACATCCGCAAAAAGGCAGACGATATGTACTTCCTCAGCAGACTCCACTTCTATTCCAGGCACAAATACAATCCCCTTCCGGTCTGAGCATTCCTTGAAAGCCTGCAGATTGCCTGCCGAATTATGATCTGTGACAGCGATTATATCAAGGCCGTTCAGCACTGCCATATTCACTATATTATTCGGTGTCATCTCTTCCTCAGCACATGGTGAAAGAGCCGAATGTATGTGCATGTCATAAGTATATTTCATTACAGAACTTCGTGCAGCCTCCAGCAGATTTCATAGGTTCCAAGCTTTGTGGAAAGAACCGCGATATCTTTTTCACGTGCCTTCTCCAATGTTGCTTCTTCAATGCTGATTCCCTGAGGAACTATTATACATGACGCCTCATCAAGCTCGGCAACAGCAAGTATATTCAGATGCGTCTGCACCGTTATCCACGCATCACCTGCATTGCAGTCGCTCATTACTCTGCTCAGCAGATCACAGGCATAAACACCCGTCACTTCATTGTCGCTGCCTGCTCCCGTCAGATTGACCGCTTCGATTGCCTGCAGCATTTCTTTAACCTGCATATCAGTATCCTCCTACCTGATATATATAACCATCCTTACTTCTGTACCCTGCCCGGGAGCTGTATCAATGTACAGCTCGTCAGTATTTTTTTTGATGTTCGGCAGCCCCATACCTGCTCCAAACCCCATTCTTCTGACGCTTTCATCTGCTGTGGACCAGCCCTCCTGCATGGCAAGCTCCAGATTTTCTATACCTTTACCGCTATCTCTGATCACTATCTCAATTTTTTCGTTATCTATCTCAGCTGATGCGGTGCCGCCTCCTCCATGTATGAAGGCATTGATTTCTGCTTCGTACATGGCAACAGCAGCCCTCTTAACGGCAGGCGGAGACACACCAAGCTTCGCCAGCGTTCTTTTCACTGTGCTTGAGGCCTCTCCTGCCATATCAAAATTATTCGAATCAATTGTAAAATCCAGTTTCATATCACTCTCCGGATGCTTCACGCTGCTGCGCGATCATCATATCCTTGATCTTCATGAGTCTGGCCAGATTACCTCTTTCATTCTCATCCAGCTTCATTGTAATACTTTTGATCGTATCCTGCAACGTCGGTATCTGCACATATTCAAGAGCATTCACCCTTCTTCTGGTTTTCTCTATTTCCTCTGCCAGCAGCTGAATGGTTTTTTCTGCCTGTGCCAGCTGCAGCATCAGAGGCAGCACCTCAGAAAGTGCATCTACCGATGCATCAAGCTCTCCCGAAGTGAAGGCGAATCCATACGGATATATATCCCTTGCCGGGTCGCCATCATCAGTGAATCTGAAATCCGGCACATTCACGCTCATCACGTTTCTGCTCTGCACCTCTGCGAAGACCTGCTTCTGCGGCAGCATCAGGGACTCCTGCAGTACAGCATCATCCATAGATGCCCCGGCAATCACAAACCCTTCATACACTTCTGCCATTCTTTCCTCCAGCTGCACGCGCAGTTCCATGTTTTCACGAATAAGCTCCAGAAACTTTTTCATCAGATCATCTCTTTTATCCTTGAGAAGTTTATGTCCTCTTCTAGATGTGGCGAGACGCTTCTTAAGCCTGGAGAGCTCCATTCTGGTGGGATTTACCTGTAAAACTGCCATATTCCAGCCTCCTTACCCGTTCTTTTTCACGCCGTATTTCTCAATCATTTCAGGCTTGATTCGCTTAAGCTCGCTGGTCGGCAGGATAGAAATCAGCTCCCACCCCAGGTCAAGAGTCTCCTCTATCTCTCTATTGGTACTGAAGCCCTGGGAAACATATTTCCGCTCGAATTCTTCTGCAAATTTGGCATAAAGCAGATCAGTCTCCGACAAGGCAGCCTCACCAAGTATCGTCATCAGCTCCTTGGCATCCTTTCCTCTGGCATATGCCGCAAAAAGCTGGTTCATCGTACCCGAATGATCCTCTCTTGTTTTACCTGGCCCTATTCCTTTATCCTTCAGTCTCGAAAGTGAAGGCAGAATATCAATAGGAGGCATTACATTTTTCCTGAAAAGCTCCCTCGAAAGTATGATCTGTCCCTCTGTGATATAGCCTGTAAGGTCGGGAATCGGGTGGGTCTTGTCGTCTTCAGGCATTGTCAGTATAGGTATCATAGTTATAGAGCCTTCACTGTCTTCCTTCC
>JBJESR010000037.1:0-5170 GCA_051882895.1 Lentihominibacter sp. | reverse complement strand
GGAAAGCAGCAGTTCATTTCCATCCCAGTCAACATTCAGCGGTTCATCCAGAGAAACCTCACCTTTAGTCCTGCTGCTTCTCCTCAGGTACATGAGGATTTCATTTTCAATGCATCTCGATGCATACGTCGCCAGTTTTATGTTCTTTTCAATTTTAAACGTGTTTACTGCTTTGATAAGTCCGATTGTCCCTATGGAAATCAGATCCTCCACATTTACACCTGCACTTTCAAATTTTCTTGCAATATATACTACCAGTCTCAGATTATGCTCAATCAGCAGATCTCTGTCAGTTTTGCTGCCGGCCATGAACCCGCGTATCGCTTCAGCCTCCTCTTCAGCAGACAGCGGTGGAGGCAGCGTATCGCTTCCTCCGATATAGAACACCATATTCTTTCTTCTGAACACCAGATTCAACAGTTCATTAATCATCTTTTTCAACATGTCTATGCCCCCTTATATACCCTTTTCCGCCATATATCTGGAAAGCAGCAGTTCATAAGCTGCTCTGCCGGCTTTATTCAGGCAGAATCTTTCACTGTATTCCGCCACTACGCAATTTTTTATTTCTCTTGTTCCGAGATTTATGCAGTCAACTTTTATTCCTTTCATAATTCCGCTTCTGCCGACCGATTCATATGGAATCAGGCAGAATCTCTCCGGAACTACCATCCCTGCTGACTCCATTCTATGCCAGAGAATTCTGTCTGCTATGGCACAGGGACTCCCTGATACCGGCTCCCTGAGAGTATTGGCCGTATCAAGAAAAGCTGATGTTCTGACAGAAACACCTCCCGAAACGATTACTGCATCAAAACTGTGTTCGGCATAGAATTTTGTTCTGCGGACAACTGTAACAATCTGTTTGGAGGCAGCAAAAAAAGCCGCCGTGAAGAGCGCCATCACTGCAGCTTTCATATCACCTGTATATATTCCTGATGCCGTGCAGATTCCCGTATTACCTGACAGCAGCAGAAGTCCCATGGTGATTCCACCCATAAAATATGTAGTTAAAATAAAGACCGCGGCCTTCTGCCACAATCTGTTCATACCGAAGGAAACCAGACATACCAAAAGAGCGAAAGCTGTTTCAGCAATAACCGTTAAAGGCATCTTCACCGGCAGAAATACCATCAGAGAGAACAGTCCGCAAAACAGGCTCCCCGTCATCAGCCTCACTTTTTTTATCCATGTCTCATAACCGCATCTGAAAATCTCTCCTGTAATGTAAAGCAGCACACCTCCTGTTATAACGTTCTCCGCAACCAGAATCTCGCCATATACAATCATATAATCCCGACCACCTTTCTGTACGTACAACAATAACTGTTCTGAAGTACATATCATATTCAGGATTATACCCTGTCTGACAGGCGGAATTTGTCATAATGGAAAGGGCTGCATTAAAAACTGTCAGAAGCCTATATATTCTGCATATACAGATTTAGCACGTCCTTCACTTTCGACATGTCTCACTATCGCTCTGCCGTCCCTGAAAAGCTTGAAGCTTGCCGACGGACTGTCAAAATCCAAGGTGAATCTGCTGACTGAAACACTCCCAAGTGTTTCCAGTTTTTCTCCAAGCCGTTCAAAATCAATATTTCTCTTCTCCGGAGGCACTATCTGTATCGAATCTCTGCCACATAACCTGTCAGTCTGAACTCCTGAGACCTTGCCGAAATAATGATACTCCTTACCGACACATACAGGACAGCTTTCGTTTTTGAGAACTGATACACTGTCAAAATGATTGTCCCAGAGATCTATTATACGAAGTTCTCTGCAAACATCCTCGGATCCGACAATTATTTTAATAGCTTCAGCACACTGATAAGAAGCGATTACCGCTGTAATTGCATTGAGCACGCCGACCGAGCTGCAGGTTTCACATGTGCCATCAAAGGATTCTGCTCCAGTCTGCTCTGTAAAGCATGTGAAGCATGGACCACCCGGAATAAAGTTCATTGTCATTCCATACGATTCCAGCGCTGCTCCGTAAATCCATGGAATCCCGTATTCCACACACACTTCGTTAATAAGATATCTGGTCTCGAAGTTATCAGTTGCATCGACTACAACATCTATATCTTTTATAAGCGCTGCCGCATTGCCTGCATTGAAATCCTCAAGAACAGGCTCTGTAACTATCTCCGAATTGATCTGTCTCAGATGTTCACAGGCTGCAATAGCTTTAGGTGCTCCATCCTGTGCATCTTTCTCATCATAAAGCACCTGGCGCTGCAGATTGCTCAGTTCAACATAATCCCGGTCTATCAGTCTCAGAAACCCTACACCGGCTCTGGCCAGTTCATTGGCACTGACACTGCCTAAAGCCCCCAGCCCGACTATGGCGACTCTTGCCTCCTGAAGTTTTTTCTGCCCTTGAGGGCCAATACCCTCAAATCTTTCCTGTCTTGAATAACGATCGCTCATTTTCACACCTCCCGGGCTATCATCGTCACAGCTTCAATACACTTTTCCACTTCTTCATCTGTAGTGAAGTATCCCGGACTGAATCTGACAGTACCTCCGGATCTGTCAGTGCCCAGAGCCCTGTGGGTATATGCGGCACAATGGAGACCTGCCCGTACTGCAATGTCAAACTCACTGTCGAGCAGCATAGCTATATCCTGAGGTTCTGCTCCCTCCAGTGCCATTGAAACGACTGCACCCCGTTCCATCCCGCCGGATGGTGAATATACTTTAATTCCCGGAATATCCGAAAAAGCCTGTGCCAGTCTTTCCGCCAGTTCCTTTTCTTTTTTATGTATGTTTTCTATCCCTGTCTGTCTGATAAACTCAATACCAGCCGCAAGCCCTGCCAGGCCAGGCACATTCAGTGTTCCGCTTTCATATCTGTCCGGTATCATTTCAGGCTGCTGCAGAGATTCAGAAATGCTCCCGGTTCCTCCCTGCTTTAACGGCTCAAGTACTGTTTCCTTACTTACATATAAACCGCCTGTTCCCTGAGGGCCAAACAGAGCCTTATGTCCCGGAAACGCCAGCATATCTATATTCATCTCCTGAACATCCACGGGCGTATTTCCGGCAGACTGAGCAGCATCTACAAGCAGTCTGATACCGTTTTCTCTGCATACTGCTCCTATCTGTGCAATATCATTCACTGTACCTGTAACATTGGAAATGTGGGTAACAGCCACAAGTGCTGTATTCGTTTTAAAGGCTTTCCTGACATCTTCAGGATCAACCCCGGTATCAACAGATGCCGGAAGCACTGTCAGATCTATAACACCTCTGCTTTTAAGATACTCAAGGGGCCTTGCAACTGAATTATGCTCAAGGCAGCTGGTTATCACATGATCTCCCGGTTTCAGCACCCCATGTATAGCCATATTCAGTGCATCTGTGCAGTTATATGCAAAACTGATTTCTCTGATATCGGCTGCACCAAACAGTGCAGCGCACTGCATACGTGCATTTTCCACAATTGCCCCTGCACTTCTGGCAATTCTGTGTCCGGCTCTGCCGGGATTGCCGCAGTGATTAATCAGAGCATCGCTGACTGCAGTATATACATTTTGCGGTTTTTTACCCGATGTTGCTGCATTATCAAGATATATCATATGCCTCTCCTTTCCGCTATTCCAGTGCATCTCCTCGCTCGTCCACAAGCCTGTATCCTGCAGATGCCACTCTCATGCCGAGGCATCCTCTGCATTCAGCGGCTTCCTCACCTGTACATATCTTATTGTCATAGAGTTCATACATTTTACGGTTTTTTACCGGCGACAGATTAGGCATAACAACATTAGCCCCGGAATTCAGTCCCTTTTCCCTGCCTATAGGATCCATAGTTCCAAGTGCTGTTGTTGCAGGCAGCAGAACCTTGGGAAGCATTATTCTGATTACTGACAGCAGGAACAGAGTAAGTTCGACACTGCCCGCTTCCTCATCTGCGTAAACAGTATCATGATGCGGTATAAAAGGACCGATACCTACCATCTGAGGACGCAGTTCCTGAATAAAAACAAGATCCTTCGCCAGATGCTCAAGGGTCTGCCCAGGTGAGCCCACCATAAATCCTGCACCGACCTGATATCCCAGTTTCTTCAGATCATAAAGACACTGTCTGCGTGTTTCCAGCTTCATTTCATGCGGATGCAGTGAACTGTACAAAGAACTGTCTGCTGTTTCATGTCGCAGAAGATACCTGTCGGCACCCGCCTCTCTGAACAGTCTGTAGCTTTCATATGATTTTTCACCGATGGATAAAGTCAGCGCACAGTCAGGAAAATTCTTTTTGATTTCTCGTATTATCTCTGCCATTCTGTCATCTGTATAATACGGGTCTTCACCTCCCTGAAGCACAAATGTGCGATATCCCAGAGCATAACCATCCCTGCAGCATTCCAGTATATCATCGCAGGTAAGTCTGTATCTGCTTATATTCCTGTTATCTCTGCGAATGCCGCAATAATAGCAGTTGTTTCTGCAGTAGTTTGTGAATTCAATCAGCCCTCTCGTAAAGACCTTGTCGCCATAATACTGCTTTCTAAGCTTCACTGCTTCTTCGCTCAGGCGTTTTACTACATCATCATCCTGCCAGTATTGAAGCAATTCCAGATATTCGGTTTCTGTGAGACAATGCTGCCTCATTAATTTATCAATTATCGTCATTTCTCCAGCCTCAACATTTCGTCTGTACATTTTCTCGCGTCCCCAATCGGACAATTTACCTATCAATCTGATAGGTAAATCATAACCTTATTTCGTTATCACGTCAATAGGTAATTGTCACGCTTCAAAACGCTCAATCTGATATTTTATGTATAAAAAGACCCCGGTTATCCCGAGGTCCATAAATGAAAAACATGAATTTACAGTGCTTTCTTTGCAGTTTCGCAAAGCTGTGCAAATGCTGCCGGATCATGGATAGCCATCTCGGAAAGCATCTTTCTGTTGATTTCAATATTTGATTTCTTAAGACCGTCCATCAGCCTGCTGTATGATATTCCGTTCATTCTTGCAGCAGCATTGATTCTTGCGATCCAGAGTTTTCTGTATTCTCTCTTCTTAAGCTTTCTTCCAGCATAAGCTGATCTGAGAGCTCTCATAGTTGCAGGCTTGGCGGCTCTGTAAGTCTTGCTCTTGGCACCATAGAAGCCCTTTGCCATTTTTAAAACTTTTTTATGTCTCTTATGTGCATTTA